>JANQQW010000044.1 GCA_028284885.1 Planctomycetaceae bacterium | reverse complement strand
CCGGCGCCGAACGGGCCGTCGCACTCGCGCTCGACGGCCTCGCTCGGGCCCGACCTGCCGAGATGAAGCTGCTCTGTGCACTCTGCAGCTTCACGCCCTCCATCGTCCCGGTCGCCGTGGTCGAGCGGGCGGCGTCGGCGTTGGGAAGCACGCTCGTCGCGACCGACCGGTCGGCGACCGAACTCGTCGACGAGCTGGCGAGCTGGAACCTCGTCGGTCGAGTCGAACGCGACGGGCAGCCCGGCGTCCGCGTACTCGCCCCGGTCCGCCGAGCCTTGTGGAGTTCGCTCCCCGGTTCGTCACGGCACCGCTGGCATCGTCGGACGGTCGCCTTCGCCCTCCGGGCGCTCTTCGACGAGCGGCTGGACGACCTCGACGTGCTGCCGCTCGGCGTCTGTGCCGCTCGACGGACGATTGCGACCGGCGTCGCCGACGAGTCGCCCGTCGCCGCCGTCGTCGAACGTCTCCGACTCGGTGGGTTTCGGCTCGCGGCCGACGAACTCCTCGCAGACGCCCG
Organism: Planctomycetaceae bacterium; assembly: GCA_028284885.1. Classification (GTDB taxonomy): domain Bacteria; phylum Planctomycetota; class Planctomycetia; order Planctomycetales; family Planctomycetaceae; genus JANQQW01. The sequence goes on along the minus strand of JANQQW010000044.1, from coordinate 8,701 downwards.
GAACGCGACCGGGGGCCGGGAAGATCCGGCGACGCGGCTGGCCCGCGTTCGCGTCGAAGCCGAGTCGCTGTTGGACCGCGGCGAGGCAGGCCGGGCCGCGGCGGAGTGCGACCAGGCGCTGCTCGTCGCCGAAGACGCCAAGGCGAGCGAGGCCGAGCGGGATCCCCCTCTCGAACGCGAGATCGAGCTCCTGCGGCTGACGAGTGCCGTCGCCCACCGGACGAACGGCCGCCAAGCGGAGGCGACCGCGGCCCTCACTCCGCTACTGGACGCCGACGAGACGAACCCGCTGTCCCACCTACGAGCCTTGGTCGAGCTCGGCGAGATCGAGGAGTGTCGCGGTCGTTGGTCCGAGGCGCTCGCGTCCCTCGAACAAGCGTGCGCGTTGGCGAGCCGTACCGAATTCGACGCACCGGAACAGCGACTCGCCGCGGAGCTGGCGTACTGCCGTTTGCTCGTTCAACGACGGTCGCTCGACGAGGCCGGTGGACGACTCGACGCGTTCTCCCGGGACTTCGTTCCACGACGCGTCGGTGCGGAATCGCTCACGGAACTGCTGCGTCTTCACGGAGAGGTCCGGCTCCGACGAGGCGAGTTCGACGCCGCGTTGGCCACCTTCGACCGAGCGCGAGGAAGCGACACGGTCGCCGGCGAGTCGTGTCGCTGGGCCGTCGCCCTCGACCGGACAGGGCGGGCATTCGTGTTCCAGAGAAGGGGGGCCCACGAGGCGGCCGTCACGGAGTTCAAAGTCGCCCTGCAGATGCTCGTCGAGCACTCGGGAGTCGACGCCGAACGGATCCCGCGCCTGCTGGCGCGACTCTGCTGGTCCCTCGTCGAGACCGGGGACCTCGAACAGGCACGCGACTACTCGCGGAGGGCGGTGCGACTCCGGTCCCGGCGTCCGCTCCCGTCGAACATGGACCTCGTCGAAATCCTCGAAGCCCGTGCGTTCGTGCTGGAGGTCTCCGGCCACCCGGTCGACGCGGTTCCGCTGCTGCGGCGTGCCGTTGCGATCACGGACGAGATCACCGTGGCGGGGGCGACCGAACGACGGAGTCTTCGACTGTCTCTCGGTCGGTGTCTTCTGGCCTCTAACCAACCGGCCGACGCCGTCGAGCCGCTCGAGACGGTCGTTGCGACCGCCCACTCGCCCGACGAGCGGAGTCTGCTCGAGCAGGCCCGGGACGCCTTGGAGACGGCCCGCCGCTCAAGCGGGGAGAACACCCGACGCGAACTTGGCGAGCCGATCGGCGAGTTCGAGACGGACCCACGTGATCGAGAATCGGCGAGCCACCCCGACCGACTGACCGGCTGAGACGTCGGCAACTAGTCAAGCCGGCGGCGGGCCTCGTCGAGAATCTCCTTCGTGCGACTCGCCCCGACCCGGTTCACGCCGAGTGCCCGCACCTCCAGGAGCTTGTCGAGGTCCCGGACGCCTCCGGCCGCCTTCACGGCCATGTGGTCGGGGGCATGCTGGCGCATCAGCTTCAGGTCCTCCATGGTGGCTCCGCCCATGCCGTAGCCGGTCGAGGTCTTGACCCAGTCCGCGTTCAACTCGCCGCAGATCTCACAGAGTCGGATCTTCTGCGGGTCGTCGAGGTAGCAGTTCTCGAAGATCACCTTCACCTTCCGGTCCGCGGCGTGGGCCACCTCGACGACGGCGGCGACGTCGGCGCGGACGTCGTCCCAGTGTCCGCTGAGCACGCGTGAGACGTTCACGACCATGTCGAGCTCGACGCAGCCGTCGGCGATCGCCCGTTCCGCCTCCGCGACCTTGACCGCCGTCGTGTGCCCCCCGTGCGGGAAGCCGATCGTCGTACTGGGGGCGACCGTGCTGCCGGCCAGCAACTCGGTGCAACGAGCCATCGCGTACGGCATTATGCAGACGCTGGCGACGTCGTACTCGATCGCGAGTCGGCAGCCCGCCTCGAGTTCGTCGAACGTCAGCGTCGGGTTCAGCAGCGAGTGGTCGATCATCTTCGCGACGTCGGCGTAGGCGATGTCCACGGCAGGTCTCCGGGGTCGGTGGTAGTCGTCGTTCGGCGTGCGTGATCCTGACCGATTCCCTCGCACTTGCAACCGTCCCCCGTCGATCTCGACCGGCGAAGTCGTGCCCGGCAGGCCTTCTGCCGTAGACTGCAGCCTGACGCCTCGCACCCGGACGGTTCTCTCCGTGAAGAAACGCGGTCGCAAACGAAGCAACCTCGCCACGGCCCTCGCCGACGTCGCGACGCCCGTCTTCGCGATCGACTCGGCCAGGAGGATCGTGTTCTTCAACGCCGGGTGCGAACGACTGACGGGATGGTCGCCCGAGGACCTGCTCGGCCGGGAGGTGGAGTACCGTTCGGACGAAGCGGACGACGTCGTCTCGTCCTTCGCGAACGCGGTTTGTCCGCCGCCGGAGGTGTTCGACGGGGAGCGACGGCGGTCCGCGGTCTACCTGCCGGTGAAGAGCGGGACCGCCGTTCCCCGCGAGGTCCAGTTCGTTCCGTTGCTCGAAGAAGACGGCACGGTCTCCATGGTGCTCGGCCTCGTCGGGCCGCTGCCCGAGTCCGCTCCGAACGCGACTCGGGAGTCCGGCGTGACGGCCGTGCACGCGGAACTCGCCTCGCTGCGGCTCGCACTCCGACGACGGTACGGACGGGACTCGCTCCTCGGCCGAAGTCCGGCCGGCCGGCGAATGCTCGAACAGGTCGATCTCGCCTGCCGTGGGACCGGTTCGGTCCTGTTCGTCGGCGAGACCGGTTCCGGGCGATCGCACGCCGCCCGGGTCGTCCACGCGTCAGGCGGCGCGCCGAACCGGGTGCTCGTCCCCCTCGACTGCGAACGGCTCGACCCCGGTGAGCTTCGCCGCACTCTGCGGAAACTGTTCCGCGGCGACACGCCGACGACCGGAACCGGACTCAGCCCGACGGCCGTCCTCTTGGAGAACGTGCACGCGACCCCCCGCGAGGTGCAGCAACTGGTCTGCGAGTCGCTCGCCACGCCCACCGGGACGCAGGTTCGGCTCCGACTGTTCGCCACGACGACGCCGTCGGAGCTCCAGTCCGCCGACTTCCTCGAGGAGTTCGGCTACCACCTCACAACGCAGCGCGTCGACGTCCCTTCACTCCGAGAACGACGGGAGGACCTCGAACCGCTGGCGACCGCGTTCCTCGAGGCGACGAACCGCGGAGCGACCCGCCAAGTGAGCGGATTCGACGAAGCGGCGTGGGACGAACTACGGCGACACCACTGGCCGGGCAACGTTGCGGAGCTCCGCTCGGTCGTCCAGGCCGCCCGCGAGGCCTGCGAGTCCAACCGGATTTCCGTCGAACACCTGCCGTTCCGGTTCCACGCCGGTCGCGACGCGAGGAAGGTGGGCCCGGTCCGGACCGCCCGACCACGACCGCTCGACCCGCTTCTCGCCGAGGTCGAGACCGAGCAGATTCGCCTCGCCCTCAGCGAGGCGCGCGGCAACAAGAGCCGCGCGGCCGAGCTGCTCAGCATCACCCGAGCCCGCCTCTACCGGCGTGTGGAGCAGCTCGGATTGGACGAGACGAACGAAACGGCTCCACCGCCCGGAACGGAGTGAGGCCGCGGGGCAACCCGTTGTGATCCCGTCGACGAGCGACCAGAATCGGTTCGTTCGTTCATCGGAGAAACGGTGTGCTGGCGAAACTCCTGACGCACTCACTCCTCGGCATCGAGGCCCGCGCGGTCGACGTGGAGGTCGACATCTCGCCGGGCGCGATGCCGAAGACGATTCTCGTCGGCCTCGCCGAGGCGGCCGTCCGCGAGAGCACGCACCGCGTCGAACGGGCCATCGTCAACAGCGGCTTCAACCGCCCGGTCGACCGGGTCGTCATCAACCTCTCGCCGGCCGACCTGCCGAAGGACGCCGGTTCGTTCGACCTGCCGATCGCGCTCGGGCTGCTCGCGGCGAGCGGGCAGTTGGAGTCGGACCGCCTCGGCGAGTTCGCGGTCGTCGGCGAGCTCGCGCTCGAGGGCACGCTGCGGCCGGTTCGCGGGGCACTCTCGATGGCGATCGCCGCACGCGACGCCGGGTTGCGGGGGCTGGTCGTCCCCGTCCAGAACGCGGCCGAGGCCGCCGTGGTCGAGGGACTCGACGTCATCGCCGTCGGCTCGCTGACCGAGGCGGTCGGCTTCCTCACCGGGCAGTTGCCAATCAACCCGGTCCCGTTCTCGTGGAACGACGCCGTCGCCGAACACGGCGGCTCCGTCATCGACTACCTCGACGTGAAGGGCCAGGAACTCGCGAAACGAGCCGTCACCGTCGCCGCCGCCGGCTCACACCACCTCCTCATGATCGGCTCGCCGGGGACCGGCAAGACGCTGATCGCGGCGCGCATCGGGACGATCCTGCCGCAGCTCACCCCGGAGGAGAGCCTCGAGACGACACGCATCTGGAGTGCGAAGGGGATGCTGGGCGACGAGCCGCTCAAGCTCGTCCGGCCGTTCCGCACGCCGCACCACACCATCAGCGAACCCGGCCTCGTCGGAGGCGGCAGCACGCCCGCCCCCGGGGAGATCTCGCTCAGCCACAACGGAGTCCTGTTCCTCGACGAGCTCCCCGAGTTCAACCGCCGCACACTCGAGGTCCTGCGGCAGCCGCTGGAGGAGAACCAGGTCACGATCTCGCGGGCGATGGCCAGCGTGACGTTCCCCGCGAACTTCGTGCTCGTCGCGGCGATGAACCCGTGCCCGTGCGGCTTCCGTGGTGACCCACGGCGACAGTGCAACTGCTCGCCGGTCGCCATCGAGCGGTACCTCGGCCGGATCAGCGGCCCGCTGCTCGACCGGATCGACCTGCACATCGAGGTGCCGCCCGTCCCGTTCCGCGAGCTCGGCGACGACGCCGGGGGGACGTCCAGCGAGGAGATGCGCGGCCGAGTCGTCGAAGCCCGCTCCCGGCAGACCCACCGTTTCGCGGCCGAGCCGATTCGAGCGAACGGCAAGATGACGCCCCGCCTCATCCGCAAGTACTGCCGACTCGACCGGGACGCCGAGACGCTGCTGAAGTCGGCCATGGAGGAGATGGGACTCTCCGCCCGCGCCCACGACAAGATCCTCCGCGTCGCCCGGACGATCGCCGACCTCGAGGACTCGGCCGAGATCGGCGCGGCCCACCTCAGCGAGGCGATCAACTACCGCACGCTCGACCGCCGCTACTGGAGCTGACGCCGTCGCGTCAGACGAGGTCCTTCGCCCAGAACGACTGCGGGATGAGGCGACCGATGTAGACACCGTACACCGAGATGTGTCCCAGCCTGAGCAGCACCATCAGCCAGATGAGCGCCTTCGCGGCCGACTCGCCCATGCCTCGGCCGCTCGGCTCCCACACCTGGCCGATGATCCAGCCGACGACGTAGATGCCGGCGAAGATGCCGATGAACCAGACGTTCGCCAGGGCCGAGTCGGCGAAACGATGGTCGTTCTTGACCGCCCCGACCGACGACAACGTCAGGCTCGTCAGCACCAGCGAGGCGAACAACGGGAACCAGGTGAGGACGAACTCGATCGGGAAGTCGTTCGAACTTGTGCTGAAGGCGAACCGGCCGAAGCCCATGCTCACCCCGTCGTCGACCGCCGGCGCGACGACGTAGACGAAGTGCATGACCGTGTGCACCGCCAGCGTGGCGAGCGCTGCGATCGCGAGGCCCTTCGCCGCCTTCTGCGTCGGCAGGAACACCGCCAGCGAGAAGCCGACGATCATCACGACGTTCCCGATGGGTGCCGTGAAGATCGACCCCTTGATCAGCATCCGCAGCAGCTTCTCGGTCGAACGGCTGCCGGGCGGTCGGCCACCGGTGATCGCGCTGGCCATCATCGGCTCGAAGATCAGCTCCGCAAGGGCCTGCATCGCAAAGCTGCCGGCCAGAATGCAGACGCCAATCGCGACGAGCAGCAGACCTGTTCGCACCTGCCCCCACGACGTGCCGCCTCCCCCGCGACTGCGGCGGGACGACCGTCGTGACGACCGCGACGGCCGGGCCTCGTACGGGTCGTCGTCGACGAACTCCGGCTCGTCGTACTCCTCGTCCTCGAAGAACTCGACGTCGTCCAGTTCCTCTTCCTCGTCGTCCTCGAGGTCGAAGACCGAGGAGGCGTCGACGACGGGTTTCGCCTTCCGGCGCGCGGGTCGCTTCGACTTGCCGCTCGACGTCTTCGGCTTGCCGGAGCCCTTCGAGACACCGGACGCGCCCGAGCTTCCGCCGCCGTCGAACAGCCCCGCGACGCGGGTGGCCGGGTACCACTTGTCGGCCCCAACCTGACGGATCTCCGCCTCCTTGGTGATCTGCCCCTTGCCGGCGAGTTGCTTGAGCTGAGCACTCGTGAACGGACCGTGCACCTTGCCACGCAGCTTCACGTGGTACTTCGCGGCCATGAAGTCGAGATCCCGTGAGTGGACGAGCGACGGTACTGACGAGTCCGCGAGTGCGGCACGCGTTCAGTCTCCGCTGGATCGAACCGTTGTCAAGCAGTGGCGTCCCCGGCCGAGGTGGCCGGGTTCGGCTCGTTCTCGGGTGACAACGCGTCCCGACATGCTCTACAAGCTCAAGCGGCGAGTCCGCCTGACATTTCTCGGAGCACTCCATGGATTCCCAGACCGACAACGATCAGGGCGAGGACGTCGTCCGGACGCTCACGCGGAAGCAGCGGCGAGTGCTCGGCGTGCTGCTCGAAAAGGCCTTCACCACGCCCGACCAGTACCCGCTGACCCCCAAGGCGGCCACCAGCGGCAGCAACCAGAAGAGCAACCGCGACCCCGTGACGAGCTACGAGGAGGACGACGTCCTCGACACGCTCGACGAACTCCGACGGCTCGGCCTCGTGCTCGAAGTGCACACCGAGAGCGGTCGCACGTCCCGCTTCCGACACCAGATGCGACACCACTACACGTTCACCGAGCCGCAACTCGCGATCCTGACCGAGTTGATGCTCCGCGGCCGACAGTCGCTGGGCGACCTGCGATCGCGAGCGAGCCGAATGGTCCCGATCGACGGCCTCGACACGCTCCGCAGCGAGCTCGCCCCCCTCGTCGAGCAGGGCTTCGTGCGGGCCGGCGGGCCACTCGAGCGGCGTGGCGTCGAGGTCGATCACGGCTTCTACCCGCCGAACGAACGTGTCGAGGAGTTCCCCTCCACGCCGGCCGAGCCCGAGCGGACCAGTGCCCCCGCGAGCAGTCCGGCGACGTCGAGCCCGAACACCGCGGTGTTCGGCGTCCTCGAGAAGTCCGTTGCGGAGCTGCAAGCCGAGAATCGCGAGTTCCGCGAGGAACTCGCCCACTTCCAGCAGCGTCTGCAGAACCTGGAGTCGCAACTCGACGACCTGCGTCGCGATCTCGGAGTGTGAGCGACGAAACGCCGTCGACTGCATAGAATCTCCAATCGAAGTCACTCGCGGTCGGAACCGCGACGTGGCCGCCGAAACCCACCGACAGCGAGACCTCCCGTGAAGCAGCTTCCTCGCCTGGCCGTCCTCGCCGCCCTCGCAGTCGTCTTGGGCTGCGGTTCCGGAACCGCACCGACCGAGGGGACGACCGGCGACGGCGTCCCGGCCGCCGACGAACAGGCCACCCCCCCCGAGCGGTGGCTGGTCTGGCTGATCGACATCCGGCGACGCGTCGAGTTCCCCGCGGCCATCGTCGAGGTCTCGGACGGCAAGGCCGAACTGCTCGACTCGCTCGTCGGCGAGGCCGACTCGATCTCGCTGGCCGACGGCGAGTTCCACCTCCGTTCGACCGACGAGGAGCAGGACACCTTCGACATCGTGGCGACCGGTACGAGTGGAGAACTGCGTGGCAACGCCGTCATCGACGGGGCCAGCAGCATCTGGCCGATCCGGCTCGAGCCGACCGAGGAGAAGTCACTCGAAGCCCTCCGCCCCGACTCGATCTCGGGAGTCGACGCCTTCGGCGAGGCGCTCTCCGAACCGACTCCGAAGGGGCTGGAGGACTTCGTCAAGTCGCGGTCGACGAGTGCGATGGCACTGCTCGCGTCCGAGGCCCTCATCGCCGCGAGCCAGCGCGAGGAACTCGACGACGAGGCCGTGCGGGGCCGTGCCGCGGCGTACGAGAAGCTCGCCGAGAAGTGGGGCGACCGCTACGTCGCGTACGCCCGCGTGCGTAGCCCACTTGTCCTCGCTCGCGTCGGCTACGCGCCGCAGCTTGCCCGCAAACTCGCCGACTCCGCCAAGGAGGGTCTTGACGAGGATCTCGCGAAGTCCTGGGAACCGATCCTCGACGAGCTCGACCAGAAGCTCGCCATCGCAGAGGCCACGCTCGCTCTCACGGGCGAAGACGAGTCCGCCCGGGACGACGCCCGCACCAAGCTCGAGGCGATGGTGGCCGAGGACTCCGCGATGTCCGAGGTGGCCTACCTGCTCGCGGAGGACGCCGAGCGTCGCGGAGACAAGGAGCGGGCACTCGCCCTCTATGGCGAGATCGTGGCACTGCCGGGTCTCGAAGCCTCGTTCTGGCGGGCCGCGTCGTCCGTCGACGAAGAGGTCGAGTTGCCGAGCGACCGCTTCGACCGACTCTGGAAGGAACTCCGTGGGGAGGACGCCACCGACGAGGACCGGGAGCTCTTCCTCAGCAAGCGGTACGAGGAACGAGCCTTCGTGTTCGCCGACGAAGAGAAGCGAGTCGAGCCGTCCGGGAATCGCGTGTCGCTCGTCGAACTGTTCACCGGGACGACCT
>JANQQW010000282.1 GCA_028284885.1 Planctomycetaceae bacterium | reverse complement strand
ACTGACGCCGACGAGCGACCACGATCGAGAGCCCGGCTCCACGCGGAGCCGGGCTCCTCTCGTTGACTCAGAGCCTGTCCGGAAAGCCGCCGGAGTGTGGTAGGACGGGCACTCTTGCCCGTCCACGCCGTCCGTTTCGCGGCCGAAACGCCTTGGCGACTGGCAGGAGTGCCCGTCGTACGGACTTCTCGGACAGACTCTCAGAACGCCTCACGAAGGATCGCCTCCAGGTCGTCGCGAGTCGGGCGGCGACCGTTGAGCGTCATCAGCCGCTCGACGGCAAAGGCCTTCTCGGCGTACTCCGGGATCTTCGACTCGTCCGCACCGAGTTCGCTGATGCTCTGAGGAACGCCGACCTCGGCCCGGAGCCGTTCGACGGCGGCGGTCGCTCGCTCGGCCCCTTCGTCGGTCGGGAGGCCGGCCGGCTCGCCCAGCAGTTCGCCGATGCGGGCGATTCGTTCCGACCGGGTGGGCAGGTTGAACCGCATGACGTACGGCAGCAGCAGTCCGTTTCCGGCCCCGTGCGAGCAGTGGACGTCGGCTCCGATGGGGTACTCGAGGGCGTGCACGACGGCGACGCCACAGTTCGAGAAGGCGAGCCCCGCGAGCGTGGCCGCGAGCGCCATCCCCTCGCGAGCCTCGGCGTTCTCGGGTTCCTTCACGGCTTGGACCAGGTGCTGACCGACGAGTGCGATCGCCTTCTCGGCGAACAGGTCGCCCAACGGATGGCTGCCGTCGTACGCGTAGGTTTCGCCGACCGGGACGTCGAGATCGGAGAAGCGCGTGGCCGTGTAGGCCTCGATGGCGTGGGTCAGCGCGTCGATGCCGCTGTCGGCCGTCGGCTTCGCGGGGCAGGAGTGGGTCAAGACAGGATCGACGACGGCCACCTGGGGCCGGAGGTGGTTGCTGAGCGTGCTGACCTTGATCGCGTTCGCCGTGTCGGTGAGGACGGCCGCGTGTGACACTTCGCTGCCGGTGCCGGCGGTCGTCGGCACGCAGACGAGGGGCAGGACAGGGCCCGGGACGCGGTTCCAGCCGAAGTAGTCGGCCGGCTGGCCACCGTGTCGAGCGAGGATGGCGACGAACTTGGCGACGTCCATGTTGCTTCCTCCGCCGAGGGCGACGATCGCCTCGGCTCGGGCGGACACGGCCACGTCCCGTGCCGCGAGGGCGGTCTCGACCGGGGGCTCCGCACACCCCCCGTCGAAGACGACGACCTCCAGCCCGGCGGCCGTCAGCGACTCGTGGACCGGGTCGAGCAGTCCGGCGTCCAGCAGGGTACGGTCCGTGACGACCAACACCTTCCGGACGCCGAGGGCCGCAGTCGCGGGCCCGACCTCGCGGACGGCGCCCCGTCCGAAGACCAGTCGGCCGGCCGAGTAGAAGTTCCACGTGGTGCGTGTGCCCATGTCGTTCTGCCTGCGGAGCCCTGACAAACGTTCGACGGCATCCTACAGTGCCGGAGACACGCGTGCCTCCGCATCGCATTCCGAGGCGAGGTGGAAGTGCCGGGAATAATCGTGGCGACAGCGGAATCGCACTCCCGCAAGGCCATTGCGTCTCCGGACGAGACTCCATGAGCGAGCCCGCTCGCATCGGCATCCTGACCATCTCCGACAGAGCCAGCCGCGGCGACTACGAGGACCGTGGTGGGCCGGCGATCCGCGAGTACCTCGACGAGGTGCTGCGGTCCGAGTGGACGGCTGTCGCACGCGTTGTGCCCGACGAACGGCCCGCGATCGAGGCGGCTCTCGTCGAGGCGACCGACGTCGAAAAGTGCGACCTGGTCGTCACCACGGGCGGGACCGGCCCCGCGGCCCGCGACGTGACGCCCGAGGCGACCGAGGCCGTGGCGGACAAGCTGATGCCGGGTTTCGGCGAGCTGATGCGCACCGTTTCGCTGCGGGCCGTGCCGACGGCGATCCTTTCTCGCCAGATTGCCGTGATCCGCGGCCGTTCGTTGATCGTCAACCTGCCTGGGCAGCCGAAGGCGATCGGCGAGTGCCTCGACGCGGTGTTCCCGGCGATTCCGTACTGTATCGACCTTCTGGGCGGAGCGTACCTGGAGACGAACGAGGACCGAATCGTCGCGTTTCGCCCTAAGAAGAAGTAGGAAACCGAGTCAGGGAAGGCGAGGACTTCACCGGTCAGGACGACCAAGCCGACGCCGAGAGCGACGGCTTCGCATACTGCGAGAGACACACTCGAACCGAGACAGGGAGCTGAAGATGACGAAGAACTGGTTGGCCCTCCTGCTGGTGGCAGCCGTGCCGCTGTGGGCCGTGGGTTGTGGCGGCGGGACCGAGGAACCCGAGGGCGGTGGCGGCAGCACGACCGAGACCACCGAGGACGGGCACTCGCACGACGGCGAAGGCCATGATGCCGGAGAGGGTACCACCGAAGAGGGAACGACGGAGGACGGTACGACCGAAGAGGGCACCACCGGGAACGGCGGGAACGAAGGTGGCGAGACGTCGACTGCCTCCGCCGATTCGGCCGAGGGGACCGTGCTGGCCGCCGTCGAGGCCATGAAGTCCGAGGAGCCCGGCAAGCTGTGGGCCATGATGCCGGCCAGCTACCAGAAGGACGTGAACGACGTCGTCCACGGCTACGCCGCCAAGATGCCCGAGGAGGCGTGGACGAAGACCTTCGCCCTCGTCGGCAAGTCGCTCGACACGCTGAAGGCCAAGAAGGAGATGGTCCTCGCCCACCCGCTGGTCGGGTTCAGCGGCATCGACGTCGAGGAGGTCGCCAAGTCCTACGACGGCACGATCGACGTGCTCGCCTCGGTCGTGAAGAGCGACCTCGCGGACCTCGAGAAGCTCCGCACGGCCGACGTCGGCGAGCTGGTCGCCAGCATCGGCGGCCAGGTGCAGTCGGAGATCTCCAAGATCGCCCCCACGCTGCCAGGCGGCGCCGACGCGATGGCCGACATGCAGAAGAGCCTGAACTCGGTGAAGGTCAAGACGATCGAGGAGACCGCGGACACCGCGAAGCTCGAGATCACGTCCACGAGCAAGACGCTCGAGTTCAAGGACGACGAGTTCGTCGAGAGCTGGGAGGAGAAGACCGAGGAAGTCGAATTCGTGAAGGTCGAGGGCAAGTGGATCCCGGCCGACATGCAGAAGGAGTTCAAGACCGGCATCGAACAGGCGAAGCAGACGCTGGAGAACCTTCCGCAGGAGCAGGTCGACCAGATCGCCCAGATGGTGCTGACGCAGGTCGAGGCGGTCGAGCCGCTCGTCGACGGTCTCGCCGCGGCCGAGAACCAGGCGGAGTTCAATGCCGCCGTGGACAAGGTGATGCAGTTCGTCCAGCAGATGCAGGGCCCGCCCGGTGGACCGGAGCCGGGCTTCCCGGCTCCGCCGGAAGAGAGCGAAGAGGCGAGCGAGTGACGACCGGCGGACTTGCCTCAACCTGACGTCTTCGGCCCGGCTGGACTTGATCCAGTCGGGCCGTCTTCGTCAGTAGACGTCCTCAGGGTCATAGGTCCGTTCGCGGTCGAAGACGAGTGTCGGATGGCCGTGCTCGTCGAGTTGGACGCGGCGGTAGAAGCAGCTCTCGTAGCCGACGTGGCAGCAGCCCGGGCCGTCCTGCTTGACCAAGAGCCAGAGCGTGTCCTGGTCGCAGTCGATCCGGATCTCGCGGACTCGTTGAACGTGCCCGCTGGTTGCGCCTTTGTGCCAGAGCTCGTTGCGGCTGCGGCTCCAGTAGACCGCTTCGCCGCGCTCGAGAGTCTGCCGGAGTGCCTCGGCATTCATCCAAGCGTGCATCAGGAGCACGCCGGACTCGTGGTCCGTTGCGACGACCGGGACAAGTCCGTCCGAGTTGAACCTCGGCGACAGGACTTCTCCGCTCTCCAGCGACTTCCTGTCCGAAGTCTCGGGGAACGGTTCCACGACGGCACCCCTCTCGATCAGCTGGAGAGCCCGAACGGCCGAGTGTCGGCCGTCAGGCCGCCGGGCACGCCCTTCGTCACCAAGGCCACGGCATCGTGAGCGTGGAGGCTCTCGAGGTGGCGGACGCCGATCCGAAAGTCCTGCACGTTCTCGGCGCCGTCGACGGCCGAGCGAATGCGACGAGCAGCGTCCTCGCAGAACATCAGGTTCAACGCGTTCAGACGCGCGAACTCCTGTTCGTCGGCTCGCTTCACGGCAGACTGAACCGCCGTTCCCAACGCGTCTTCGACGACGTCGATCACGTTGACGATTCCGAAGTCGTCCGCGTCCTCGAACACCACCGTGACCTCCGCCCGGCTCCGCTGGGCGTGTGGCAGACCACGCACGGCCCGCTCTCCGCCGAGCCACGCCCGTACGTCGGCCGCGGCGATCATCGACTGGCCGGCGAAGTCCTCGTCGAATCCGTCCTGCATCAGCTGTCGTGAGAGGGCGGCAGAGCACGGGCAGGTGCTGGAGTAGGTGACGGCGACGGAGAGGCTGTGTTCGACGCGTGACCCGCGAAGCTGGGAGTCGATCCGCACCGGGTAGGACCGCCAACCCGCGTTCGAGCTCAGCAGTGACGAACGCAGCAACATCTGCTCGAACTCGAGTCCGATGTGTGCGGACGAACAGAGATTCGCTTGGGAATCGACGAAGTCTCGCAGCATCTCCGCGACGGCTGGTGGCGTGAGCTCCGTGTCGCTCAGGCCCTGCTGGAGGGCGAGGTAGAGACGCGACATGTGGATGCCCTTGGCCGCCGGATCGACGAGATCGACCGTCGCATCGGCCCGTGCGGGAACTTGGACGACCGTCCCACTCGTACCCCGCAGCGCGACCACGGTTTCGATCCCGGACATTCCGACACGGTCCAGCAGACCGGGGACGTGTGGTCGGGTCTCGTCCGCGACGTCGGGCAGGCTGCGCACGGCCGAGACGACGAGCTGTGTCGCCTGTCGGCCGTTGTTCGAGGTCGGAGCGTCGCCGCCGAGGGAGTTGGCAGTCGTTCGTTGCATGGGGGAGGGCATTCGTTCGAGCGAGTCGGCTTCGCGACCGCGGTCAGGGAGGTTGCACTGGCCGGGTCGTTCAACTCCAACCGCCCCCATGCTAGGCTCACCGGCAAGGTTTTCCACCCACCTCTTCGATGACGACGGAAAGGCCCTCTCGTGCGAACGTTGATTCGCGGCGCCATTTGCGTGCTTCCCGACAGCACGAAGCAAGTCGACGTCCTGCTGGAGGACGGCCGGATCCTCGGGGTGGGCGTGCCCGCGGGGGCGAAGGACGACGAGGTGGTCGATGCGACCGGCATGCACCTTCTGCCGGGCGTGATCGACGACCAAGTGCACTTCCGCGAACCCGGTTTGACCCACAAGGAGGACCTGCGCACTGGCAGCCGTGCCTGTGCAAAAGGCGGCGTGACGACCTTCCTCGAAATGCCGAACACCAAGCCCACGACGACGACGGTCGAGCGGCTGCACGAGAAACTCGCTCTCGCCGCCGGCAAGTGCGTCGTGAACTTCGGGTTCTACGTCGGCGCGACTCCCGACAACGTCGAGGAGTTGCGGAAGGCGAAGCGGACGCCGGGAATCAAGATCTTCATCGGCTCCAGCACGGGAAGTCTCCTCGTCGACGGGCAGGAGGCCCTCGAACGGATCTTCGCCGAGACGACGTTGCCGATCTGTGCCCACTGCGAGGACGAAGCGACCGTCCGGGCCAACAGCGAGCGGCTCGGCGGCGGGCAAGAGTATGCGGATCACTCGAAGATTCGTGACCATGCGGCGGCCGTGATCGCCACGAAGAGGGCGATGGACCTCGCCCATCGCCACAAGCATCGATTTCACGTCCTCCACGTCTCGACGGCCGAAGAGGCTGAACTCGTCGCCGACCACCGTGGCCTCATCACAGCCGAGGCGTGTCCGCACCACCTCCTGTTCGACCGCTCGGACTACGCCCGGCTGGGGTCCTTCGTCCAGATGAACCCGTCGGTGAAGGACGAAGCGGACCGCGAAGCCCTCTGGCAGGCCCTGCGGGAGAAGCGGATCCAGGTCGTGGCGACCGACCACGCCCCACACACTCTCGAGGAGAAGCAACAGCCCTATCCGCAGTCTCCATCGGGGCTTCCGGCAGTCGAAAACTCCCTCGCCCTGATGTTGAACGCCGTCCACCAAGGGCGTGTGAGCCTGGAAGACGTCGTGCACTGGATGTGCGAGGCCCCGGCCCGCGTGTGGGATATCGTCGGAAAGGGCAGGATCGAAGAAGGGTACGATGCCGATCTGGTCTTGGTCGATCTCGCGAAGACGGCCGTCGTCCGGAACGAGGAGCAGGTGGCGAAGTGCGGCTGGAGCCCTTGGGACGGCGTCGAACTGACGGGGTGGCCAGTGCGGACCTGGGTTCTCGGCCAGACGGTCTTCGCAGACGGCAAGATCGACGACTCCGTTCGGGGGCAGGAGGTGGCCTTCGAGCACGAGCGCGGCGGGTACTGGGCCTGACAATCGGCAATTCGCGCGAACCCGGCCCGCCGGACTGGACACTGATGGGAAGACCCGCCAAAATCCACGATCCGTCGCTCGCGGCGGTTCAGGGTGTATAGCTCAGTCGGTTAGAGCGCAGCTCTGATAAAGCTGAGGTCCGTGGTTCGAATCCACGTACACCCACCTCAGAGGCGGTCAGCAGTCGGCTTTCAGCGTTCAGCCCACTGTCGCTGAAGGCTGACCGCTGACGGCTGACCGCTCTCCCAGGGGACGTAGCTCAATTGGGAGAGCACCGGCTTTGCAAGCCGGGGGTTGAGGGTTCGAGCCCCTTCGTCTCCACTTTCCGGCAGCTCAGGCGAACCTCGTCCGAGTGTCGGTGTCGAGCTTTCCGGTGCGGAAACGGAGTCCACGCGGGAAATTCGAAAAACGAGTCGCGGTTGCTTGACGGCCGCATCGAGCGGTTCTAGGATGCCCCGCTCGCACCGACGGAGCGAACGTCAGCGGCTTGAAGGGGTTTCGGACGAGTCCGGGCCCCCTTCAGTCCGCTGGAGGACTGGGGCAGGCCGACGCTTCGGCAGGCTCGCGATCTTTGACAATTCGGTAGCGGTAATTGTGGCATTTCCCGTCTCATTGTCGGGCAGGGCCAAACCCTCCTGAGGGGTTAGGCAAGGCTCGGCATGTGTCAGAGACGATGGGTCACGCAAGTGATCCGTAGCGGCCGCGGGAACGGTCGAGGCCTCCGGGCTTCGTCTGTGAAGGCGGTCGCCACGGCGAGCTGGCAACAGGGTTTCTGTCTTGCCTCGGCGAGGGAGAGATCACTGTGGTCAAGCTACTAAGAGCATGTGGGGGATGTCTTGGCGTCAGGCGAACGGGCGTGGAAGACTGCGAAAATCTCGGGGAAGCTGTCAAACGAGCGTTGATCCCGAGGTACCCGATCGAACGCGGAGAACTGAAACATCTCAGTATCCGCAGGAAAGGAAAGAAAATCGACTCCCTGAGTAGCGGCGAGCGAAAAGGGATCAGCCCAAACCGGGTGGCTTGCCATCCGGGGTTGTGGGGCCCGCCATCGGAGTTACCAATCCGTCTGCTAGAGGAAGCCTCTGGAAAGTGGCACCAAAGAGGGTGAAAGTCCCGTAGTCGAAAGCAGTGCGGACTCCGGCGGGTACCCCGAGTAGGTCCGGTCACGTGGAACCCGGACTGAATCTGGGAGGCCCATCTCCCAAGGCTAAGTACGACCTGACGACCGATAGTGAACGACGTAGAGTGATCGAATGGTGAAAAGGACCCCTGAAGGGGAGTTCAAAGAACCTGAAACCACATGCTTACAAGCTGTCGGAGCACGATCAAACGTGTGACGGCGTGCCTTTTGCATAATGACCCGGCGAGTTACCGTCAGCGGCTCGGTTAAGGCCTTCAGGGCCGTAGCCAGAGGGAAACCGAGTCTGAACAGGGCAAATTGTCGTTGGCGGTAGACGCGAAACCCGGTGATCTACCCATGAGCAGGTTGAAGCGCGGGTAAGACTGCGTGGAGGACCGAACCCACCTAGGTTGAAAACTGGGGGGATGACTTGTGGGGAGGAGTAAAAGT
>JANQQW010000389.1 GCA_028284885.1 Planctomycetaceae bacterium | reverse complement strand
GGTCGAGCAGCAGTTCGCCGTCGACCAATCCGACGCTGATCGCGGCCACGCTGTCGAGCAACGGCTTGCCGGGCAACTCGTCGCGGAGCGGGACGAGCGCGTCGACGAGGGCGAGGAACCCGCCCGTGATGCTGGCCGTCCGCGTCCCGCCGTCCGCCTCGAGCACGTCGCAGTCGACCGTGACGGTCCGGGCCCCGAGCGCGGCGAAATCGACGACGGCTCGCAGGCTGCGGCCGATCAGTCGCTGGATCTCCGTCGTGCGACCGTCCACCTTCGTGCGGTCGCGTCGCTTTCGCGGCGAGGTGCTGCCGGGCAGCATGTTGTACTCGGCCGTCACCCAGCCGACCGGCGTCTCGCCTTCGCGGACCGTCCGCCACGGCGGCACGGACTCCTCGACGCTCGCCGTGCAGAGCACGGTCGTCCGTCCCGCCTTGAACAGCACGCTCCCCGTCGTGGCCGCGGTGAAGTGCCGCTGCACGAGGACCGGGCGAAGTTGGTCGGGGCGTCTCGAGTCGTGTCGCATTGGGGGGCTCCGGCGGTGTGGGAGCAACACGCTAGCGAATCCTCTCGGCCGGCTCCACGCACGCGGGCGATCGGCTACGCTGGGCGTCCCCCGCACCCGCCGAGCCACGCATGATCGTCGTCTTCACGCAGTTCGTCCTCTCCGGCTTCGTCGTCGTGCTCGCCGGGACGACGCTGTCGCGGTCGGCGGACCGCATCGCCGACCTGACCGGCTTCGGCCGTCTGCTCGTCGGCAGCGTGCTGCTCGCGGGAGCGACGTCGTTGCCGGAACTCTCCGTCGGCGTCTACGCCGTGCGAACCGGGCACGCGGACGTGGCCGTCGGCGGGGTGGTCGGCAGCAGCCTGTTCAACCTGCTGATCCTCGGCCTCGTCGATCTCGTGCACCGGTCCGGCAGCCGGATGTTCTCGCAGCAGGCAGCCAGTCACGCGCTATCGGCGACCGGCACCGTCCTGCTGACGTCTCTGGTCGCGATCGGGATCCTGCTCGGGCCGCGGCTCTCGGACTTCGCCGTCGGGGGAGTCGGGGTCGAGTCCGTGGCGATCCTGGCCGCCTACCTGCTCAGCCTGCGGCTCGTCTACCGGAACCAGATGGTCCAGTTCGCGAAGGAAGGCGAAGCCGTTTCCGAGCCGAGCCCCGGATCCGAGGCGACGCTGACCGGGTCGCTGCTGCGGTTCGGTGCGGCGGCCGTCGTGATCGTCCTCGCGGCCCCCTATCTCGCCGACTCGGCCGCCGCGATCGCCGACCGCACCGGGCTGGGCGAGACGTTCGTCGGGACCGCGTGCGTCGCGCTCTGCACGTCGCTTCCCGAACTGGTCGCCTCCGTCCCCGCCGTACGGCTGGGGGCCTTCGACCTCGCGGCCGGCAACGTCTTCGGCAGCAACGCTTTCAACATGCTGCTGCTGGTCCCGCTGGACCTCGCCAGCGAGACGCCGCTGCTCGCCGACGTCGCCCCCGCGCACGCCGTGACGTGCCTCTGCTCCGTCGTGGTCACGGCCGTCGCCGTGATGGGGCAGTTGTACGAGGACGAACGTCGAACGCGACTCGTCGAGCCGGACGCGACCCTCGTGATCCTCCTCGTGCTGGGATCGCTGGGGATCGTCTACGCGCTCTCCAGCGGTCGGCTCCCCCTGCCGGCGGGGTTGTGAGCGGCCCCTCAGTCGGCCGGTCTCCCGAGAACCATCCGACCCGCCCGGAACGAGTACGGCGTCGCTGCAACCGAGTCGACGCCCCGCGTCTTCCCGTCGCCGGTGACCAATCCATTTCGAAAGCAGAACACGAGCTTGAGCGTCCCGTCCCGGCCGGTCGGTTCCGTCAGCGTCACCTCGAAGTCGCCGTTCTGCTCCACCTTGCCGACGTACGCCTTCCGCCAGTAGGCCGTCTGGTCGGGGCCGCACTCGTCGACGACCACCGCGCTGTGGGCACGACCGGTCGCCTGGAGTCGCCCGGTGAGCACGACGCGACCGCGACGGACGTCGGTCTCGACACGGACGTTCTGCACCTCCGTCTTCGCGAGCGAGTGCCGGTAGGCCGTCGATCCCGAGAAGGCCCAGTGTCGACGCAGCATGGCGGCCGACGCCTCGGAGAGGTGAACGCGTTGCTCCCGCAACTTCGTCCGCTTCCAGTACGCCGGGGTGACGGGCCCCATCAGGGAGTTTCCGAGGTTGTCCCTCGCCCGCGGTCCCAGGTGCGGCAGCCCGAGAGCGTGACCGAGTTCGTGGATGCAGCCCTTCAGCTTGAACTCCTCGTTGAAGCCCCCCGCCAACAGCCCCTTGGTGTCGATCCGACCGGGCGACGAGTCGAAGTTCACCTTGGCCCAGCCGCCGCGGCTGACGTTGCCCGACCCGCGCCAGTTCTGGTAGCGCACGGGCGGCGGCCCCTCGTACACCCACACCCACCAGACCGGGCGGTTCTCCGGGAGGCCGTCGCGACCGTGAGCCGTCTTCCAGACGGTCGGCAGCATCGTCATGGCGTACGACTCGTCCCGCGGACCGACCTCGCCCTCGACGACGTGGACCCGCACCCGGCCGTTCTCGTCGCGGGCGAAGAACCGCTCTCGTTCGGCAGGATGGTTCCAGTGCTTCATCCAGCCGACGAAGAACCGTTCGGCGTAGTCGGCCGCGTCGTGGATTCGCCGTTCGTAGCCCTCCGGGGCCTGAACGCCCTTCGGCAGGAACAGGATCGCGTGCGCCTCCGGCGGCGAGCCGGGCGTCTGGGCGTTCGCGGGAACGACGACACCCAGCAGGAGCGTCGCGGCGGCGGCGAGTCTTCGGCCGGTCATTTGGCGTAGTCCTCGCCGTTGAGGCTCTGGACGACGGACCGCTGCCACACGTCGAGTTCCGCCTTCAGCTTGGTCGATTGCTCGGGATGTTCGGCGAGAACGTCGGTCTGTTCCCGCGGGTCGTTCTCCAGGTCGTACAGTTCGAAGGCGAGTTTGCCCTTCTTGCCGGCCGCGGGCTGAATGCGGTGCAGCTTCCACTTCCCGTCGATCCACGCCGCGTGGCCGGGGAAGGAGTCGAGCGGGTACTGCTTCTTGATCTTCACGAGTTCGAGGTCGCGGGGCTTCGTGGGCGCGGTCTCGCCTGCCTGCTCTCGGCGGAGTGCCTCCAGAAGCTTCGGGCTGGGCGTACTGATGCCGGGTGCTGAGAAGTCCCAGAAGCCCATGCCGCCCGGTCGCCGCTTCATCTCACCTGCGAGCAACGGGACCAGGCTGACGCCGTCCAGCGGCGGTTGGCCGGGCATCTCGACGCCGACGAGTTCCAACAGCGTGGGGTAGACGTCGCTCGTGTTGCAGCGGACGTCGGTCGATCGTGGCTTCCGGATGCGGGCGGGCCACTCGACGACGGCCGGCACACGGAGCCCTCCCTCGTAGATGCTCCCCTTCTGGGCCCGCATGCCGCCCGTCGAACCGGGCCGGCGGGCCCCGTTGTCGCTCGTGTACCAGACCAACGTGTTCTCGGCGAGATCGCGGCTGCGAAGCTCGTCGCGGAGCCGGCCCATCGCCCGGTCGATGCCGGTCACCTCGGCGAGGTAGTTCCGCACCGCCTTCGGCTGGTCGGGATACAGGGCCGCGAGCTCGGGCGTCGGCTGGTGGGGCGTGTGCGGGTTGCCGAACCAGATCACCGCGAGGAACGGCTTCTCCTGCTTCGTGGCCGCGTCGACGAACTCGAGCGCCGCGTCGACCGCGAGCATCGAACTCTCGCCCTTCACGCGGACGACCGTCCCCTCGCGACTCATGAGGACGTCGTTCTCGTAGAAGTTCGGACTGGAGAGCCAGGTGTCGAACCCGGCCGCCCCGGGCGAGGCAGCACCGTCCTTCCGGACCGAGCCGAGGTGCCACTTCCCGAAGTGACCGGTCGCGTACCCCTTCGACTTCAGCGCCTCCGCGATCGTGATCTCCTGCGGTCGGAGCGCGTAGCCCCACTTGAAGACCCCGCCACGGTTCGGATGCCGACCGGTCAGCACGCTGAACCGCGTCGGCGAGCAGACCGGGGCCGCCGCGTAGAAGTGGTCGAACCGCAGACCCGTCGCCGCCATCTCGTCCAGCACGGGGGTCTTCAGGGTCGGATGACCGTTGTAGCCGACGTCCCCCCAGCCTTGGTCGTCCGCCATGCAGAGCACGACGTTCGGCCGCTCCGCCGCCGACGCGTTTGACGAGCCGGACAGCGCGAGCACCACCAAGCCGAACAGCAACGTCGAGCGGCGAACAGGTTCCGTGGGCACTGGTCGTCTCCTCCGGAAATGTCGGGCAGTCGTTCTTCTGCGACCGTACCCACCAGAGAGCGTGGTTGCCATCGCGAGGGCACGAACCCGCCCGCCCGCCCGCCCGGGCGACGAACTGGACCGCGAGCCCTCGCTCGCACGCATCAGTACTCGACGACGACCTCGGTCTTCGGCAGGGCTTTCCTGAGGGCCGCGATCGCCTTGGCCGTGCCCTGCGTCCCGGTCAGCTCGAGCGTCTTCAGGTTCGTCAGCGCCGTCAGTTCCTTGAGGCCCGTGTTCGAGACCTGCGTGTGGCTGAGGTCGAGACGGGTGATCTGCTTGAGAGCCGCGACCCCCTTCATCCCCTCGTTCGAGGCGGACGAGGACCCGAAGTTGACCTCGCGAAGATGCTCGAGGTCCGCGAGGTGCTTCAACCCCGAACCGTTGATCCTCCCCAGTCCCATGCCGAGCGTCTCCAAGCTCTTCAACGCGGCGAGCGCCTGCATCCCGTCGTCCGTCACGTCCGTCTCGCCGAGTCCCAGATACGTCAGCTGCTTGAGCGGTGCGAGCGACTTCAGACCCTCGTCCGTGACGTTCGTGTAGAACAGCCCCAGCGACTTCAACTGCGTGAGCCGGGCGACGTCCGCGAGTCCGGCGTCGTTCACACGCGTCTCGGCCAGGTCGAGGTCGGCGAGCTTCTTGAGCCCCACCAGTGCGGCGAAGCCCTGCCCGTTCACGTCCGAGTTCGCCAGATCGATCTGCCGGAGCTCCGTCATCCCGGCGAGGTGCTTCAGGCCCGGTCCCGTGACGTCCGACCACGCGAGGTCGAGTTCCTGCATCTTCACGAGCCCCGCGAGGTCCGCGAGCCCCGCGTCGGTGACGGTCGCTCCTCGAAGGTCGAGCGACTCGAGCGACGTGAACCCCTTCACCCCGGCACACGAGACCTTCGCGTCGGTCAGGTCGAGTGACGTCAGCCCGCCGAGCCCCGAGGCGACCGCCTGCAGCCCCGCGTCCGTCACACGCGTCTCGATCAACGACAGGTGCTCGAGCCGCGAGAGCTTCGTCAGTGCCGGCAGACCGGCGTCCGTGATCGCCGCACGACGAACGACGAGAGCGGACAGCTGCTCGAGTGCGGCGACCTCCTTCAGATCCGCGTCCGCAACCGGTGAGTCGGCGAACACGAGGCCGAACTCGGTGGCCGGTGCCGGCAGAGTCGGAAGCACTCCGGCCCGCCAGGCGTCGGCTCGGAACGCGGGCACCGCTCGGTCGAGGTGCACGTCGTCGGGACTCTCGCTGAACAGCCAGCTCCGGTAACGCCGGGACGGCCCCAGCCAGCCGACGGCGAAACCAGCCGACTTCCAGGCCGAGACGATCTCCTCCGGCAACGGTTCGGCCTGCCGAGCGACGACGGGCGTCGGCTCCGTCGCCGGGTTCGCCGGTTCGGTCTTCGGCGGCTCACTCCTGCCGGTGCCGCCGTTCTCCCGAGACGTCTCCTTCTCCGAAGACGTGCCCTCGGTCACCGCCTCGTCGGCCGGCTCGGTCGTCGGCGTGTCCGTGTCGGTCTGTGCAACCGACGTCCCGCCGTCCTCGGCGTCCGAGCCCCCCCGCGGCCAGAACAGCACGGCGAGACCGACGAGCAGGCCGATTCCAACCACGCCACCGACCGCGACCGGAACGACTGGGAAGGCCCCCTTCGACTTCGACGGCTTGGCCTTCTTCGACCGCTTCCGACTGCCCTTGTTCATCCGGGGAGGCAGGCCACGCTTGCTCATCGTCGGTTCTCGTTTCGAGGTCGGACGCGGAGTGACTCTAGGTCGTCACGACCTCGAACACCACTCCTCGCCGAGCGATCCGGATTGCCGGGATTCCCGTCGTTTCCCGTGGCGTTGGCGAATTCACGTCATCCGCCGCGTGTCGTGCTGCGAACAACGGTCCAACGACGCTCCATCCCCCCGAACCGAGGAACGACATGATCTCCCCGACACTCCGTGCGACGACCGTTGCCCTACTCGCCCTCGGCTGCCTCTACGGCGTCGAGACCCGAGCCGCCGACCCGGCCGAGGCGAAGACCATCGGGAGGGTCGCGAGAGAGCGGTCCGACCTCTCGAACTTCCTCCAACTCCTCGAGAAGACCGAGATCGGTTCGCGACTCTCCGAGCGAACGAACTACCGCTACACCGTGTTCGCCCCCGTGAACTCGGCGTTCGACAAGCTGCCGAAGGGGGCGGTCGAGACGCTCTTGGACCCGCGGAACGACGACCGTCTGGAAGAGGTCTTCGGCTTCCACGTGCTCTCAGGATCGCAACCACCGTTCGCGTTGGAGAAGTACGCCCTGCTGCGCATGACGACAGGTCAATTCCTCTCAGTCGACTATGGCGACGGGACGATCGGCGGCGTGAAGTTCGTCGGCAAGCCGATCGCGTGCTCGAACGGCATCCTGTACCTCGTCGACGGCGTCCTCTCGCCGACGACGGACGACCTGTTCCAACGTCTGCAGAAGGACGGCCGGTTCAAGATCTTCACGCATGCCGTCACCGCCAGCCGGCAAGGCAAGTTGTTCCAGAACATGCACGGTCTCTACACCACGTTCGCCCCCACGGACGAGGCGTTCGAGAAGCTCCCGCCCGGCGTCCTCGAGTCGCTGTTCCGTCCGGAGAACGACGAGCGGCTGGAGGACATCATCAAGCACCACATCGCCGAGGGAGTCTTCGCCGCCGGCAAGGTTCCCGGCTTCCGCAGCCTCGGCGTCTCGGAGATCACCCCCGTCTCGGCCTTCGGACAGCAACTCAACTTCAAGGCGTCGGCCGACGGTCCGACCGTCGACGGGTCGAATGTCGTCCAGACCGACCTCCCGTGTGCGAACGGCGTCGTCCACGTCGTCGACTCGGTGATCCTGCCGGTCGAGGACAGCCTGCTCGACGTCCTCCGAGCCGACGAACGCTTCACGACTCTCGTCGAGCTGTTGGAGGCCACCGGACTCGACCTCCCCGTCGCCTCCTCGTCGAAGTTCACGATCTTCGCCCCCACGAACGAGGCGTGGAAGGCCGAGCCCTACGCCAGCCTCGTCGCCGACCCGAGCGGGACGAACCGCGAGGCTCTCTACGGGATCCTGGCCCGACACGTCATCACCGGGAAGCACGTCAGCGAGAACTGTCGCCCGTACAACAAGCTGCGAACGATCCACGGCGCCCCGATCTACCTGACCCGCGACGAGGCCGGCTCGCAGATCAGCGGCATCGCGATCACCCAGTCGGACACGGAGGCGTTCAACGGACTGGTCAACGCGATCGGCAAGGTGATCGAAGACCCGATGGAACTGCCGGAGGGGGACGTCTCGACCGTCGACGCGATCGAGTTCGTGCAGGAGACGCTCGAGGAGGCCGCACCGATCTACAACCGCGGTCGCTACGAGGACTGCTGGCGGTTCTACACGCGGCAGGGCTACGAGTTCCTCGACAAGTACGGCCGCTTCCTCGACAACAACACTCGCAACCGGTTCCAGGCGGCGATTGTGGACGACCAGCCGGTCTACCAGTTCGCCAACGAAGCCTGGACCTCCCGAAACGCCTATCGCGACGTGCTGCGAATTCTCGAACAGCGTGAGGACCGCATTCAGGACAGCTACCTGATGCAACGGCCCGATCGCGCTCGATTCGGCAGGTAGCAGCGAGTCCGCCAAGTCGTTCCGACGATCACAGTGCCGCCTCGGTCACCGACCGGGGCGGCACTTCTCGTCGGACAGCGTGTTCGCGTTCGCCGACTAGGCCACGAACCAGGCGTCAGCGTCCTCGACGTAGCCGCCGTTGGCGAGTTGCGGGACGATCACCTCTCGGGCCCCCGCGGCCCCGACGGCGATCAGCAGCGGCGTCCCGTCGGCGGGGGCGAGCATCGACGGCGACCGCACGGTCAAGCCGTGCACCCGCTGGCCGATGCGGCGGTCGCTCACGTCGTACAGTCGCCGCACGCGAATCCCCTCCGACTGCAGCCACCGCAGCCACGGCTTCCCGGCCTGTCCGGCTCCCCACAGGTCGACGGACTCGACCGACCGCAGCGGACCGGTTCGCAGATGCTCGCGCCGGCACCGGTCGAACGCCTCCGGCGTGTAACGTTCGTCCCGTCGCGTCAGCCGTCCGTCGTGGTCGAACCAGTCGAACAGCACGTCGTCCGTCTTCCCCACTCGCAGCCCGGCGGCCACCGCTCGCAGGAACAAGTCGTAGTCCTCGGGGAACGGCCCCTCGCGGAAGCCCAAGTCGAGGTAGGACCGCCGTGCGAGAATCGTCGGGTTCACCAGCGGGAACTCGACGAACCGCCGAGCCCGGATCGCCGCCTCGTCACGTGTCTCCTCGTTGATCCACCCCGCGTACCGCTCCAGCGACGGCACCGGCTCGCCTGTCTCGTCGATGATCCGCACGCGACATCCCACCGCGTCCAGTCCCTTCTCCTCCAACAACGCAACCTGCCGCTCGAATCGTTCGGGATGCGAGACGTCGTCGGCGTCCATTCGCGCTACGAAGGCCGCCCTCGCCTCCGCGGTCCCCGCGTTCGCCGCCGCGGCGACACCGGCGTGTGGCCGTTCGACCACCCGCACCCGCTCGTCCGCCACCGCCCGAACGGCTTCGAGCGAACCGTCGGTCGAACCGTCGTCGACGACGATCAGCTCGAGGTCGTCCATCGTCTGCCGCAGCACGGACTCCACGGCCCGCCGGACGGTGCGGACCGCGTTGTACACGGGCAGGACGACGGAGAGCCGAGGCATGAGAAGCTGGGATCGTTGAAGCCGACGGGCCGGCCGGTGCCGCTCGCCCCCGGGCTTCGGTACGATGTCGGCGTGCTCACACCGTAAGGCCTCCGCCCGACCATGCCACCCCCCCGACCGGCACACCATGGACTCCCAGCTTCGCGACGAAGTCCGATTCCTCACCACGGCACTCGGACAGATCGTCCGTGAGCAGGCCGGCGAGGAGACCTTCGAGCACGTCGAACGGCTCCGCACGCTCTCCATCGACATCCGCAAGACGAAGCGGGGCGCCGACCTCGACGAGCAGGAACGGCTGCTCGCGGAGATGGGCGCCGCCGAGGCACAGGAGATCGCCCACGCGTTCAGCCTGTTCTTCCAGCTCGTCAACCTCTGTGAGGAGCGGACCCGCGTTCGCCACCTGCGGGCCCGCGACGAGGCCCCGCAGTCGCTCCGCAGCGTGCTGCGGGAGTTGAAGGAGGCCGGCGTCCCCGCCGAACGGCTGCAGGCCTGTCTCGACGCAATCGAGATCGAGTCCGTCTTCACCGCCCACCCGACCGAGGCGAAACGCCGCAGCGTGCTCCACCACCTGCAGAGGCTCCGCGCCTGGCCGGACGACCCCGGCGAGATCCTCGAGACACTCTGGCAGACCTCCGAGGTCCGCGAGCGGACCGTCGAGGTGCTCGACGAGGTCGAGCGGGTGCTCGGCTTCTTCGACCACAGCGTCTTCGACGCGGCTGCCGACTTCTACGAGACGTTCGACCGAGAGCTACAGGGCATCTACCCCGACGTCGAACGTCGCCGGCCGTTCCTCACGTTCGGCAGCTGGGTCGGCGGCGACCGGGACGGCCACCCGTACGTCACGCCGGACGTCAGCCGCGAAGCGGTCGAACGGCACCGCCGCCACGCGATGCACTTCTACCGCACCCAGGTCGAGGTGCTCTCGCGGGAACTCAGCCACACCACGCCCGAGGAACTGCTGCCCGACGAACTTCCCGAAGGAGGGGACCGGTACGAACGGCACGAGCTGTTCCGCCGCCTGCTCCTCCCCGTCCGCGAGCGTCTGCGGGCGGGCGAGATCGACCTCCCGGGCCTGCAGGCCGCCCTCCAGGCGATCCACGACGGCCTGCTGAAGCAGAACGCCCACCGCACGGCGAACGGCCGCGTCCGCCGGCTGATCGAACAGGTCGCCGTCTTCGGCCAGCACGTCGCCACGCTCGACTTCCGCGACAACAGCGGCTCGCTCCACGAGACACCCGAGAAGATCGCCGGCCAGTTCCGGGCGATCGGCGAGATCCAGAAGACCCACGGCAAGCGGGCCGCCTCGCGGTACGTGCTCAGCATGACGCACACCGTCGACGACGTGCTCGCCGTCCTCCGACAGGCCGTCGAGACCGGCGTGACGGACATCGACGTCGTCCCGCTGTTCGAGACGATCGACGACCTGCAGGGCTCCGCCGAGCTGATGCGAAAGGTCTGGGCCGACGAGGGCTACCGGGCCCACCTCGAACGCCGCGGCGGCGTCCAGGAGGTCATGCTCGGCTACTCCGACTCGAACAAGGACGGCGGGTACCTCGCCGCCAACTGGCTGCTGCACGAGGCGGAGGACGAACTCGCCGACGCCGCCCGCGAGGAGGGCATCACGCTCCGGCTGTTCCACGGAAAAGGCGGCGCCATCGACCGGGGGGGCGGCCAGAGTCACGAGGTGCTCCGAGCTCACCCGAAGGCCGTGCCCGACGGCCGCCTCCGGATCACCGAGCAGGGCGAGGTCATCTCGCTGAAGTACTCCGCCCCGGAGATCGCCCAGCGGAACTTCGAGCAGCTCACCTCGGCCGTCGTCGCCGCCGTCTGCCTTCCCTCGCCCGAGGACCGGCACCCCGAACGGTACGACCACTGGCGGGCGTCCATGCAGGAGATGTCGGCCGTCTCGCGACGGAAGTACCGCGATCTCGTCCACGACGATCCGCGGTTCCTCGACTACTACCGGCAGGCGACGCCGATCGACCTGATCGAGCACCTCCGGATCGGCTCGCGGCCCAGTCGGCGGAGGACGAACGCCTCGATCTCCGAGCTGCGGGCCATCCCGTGGGTCTTCTCGTGGACCCAGTCCCGCCACCTCATCTCGGCCTGGTACGGCCTCGGCACGGCCCTCGAGACGTTCGTCGCCGACCACCCGGACGGCCTCGCCCGGCTGCAGGAGATGTACGCCGACTGGCCCTGCTTCCGCTCCATCCTGCAGAACGCAGAGATGTCACTGGCGAAAGCCGACATGTCGATCGCCCGGCAGTACGCCTCGCTCGTCGAGTCGGACGACGTCCGCGACGCCGTCTTCGGCGCCATCCACGACGAGTACGACCGCACCGTCGCGACCGTCCTCCAGGTGAGCGGCCGCGACGCCCTGCTCAGCGACCGCGAGGTGCTCGCCGAGTCGATCCGCCTGCGGAACCCGTACGTCGATCCGCTGCACGCCCTGCAGATTCAGTTCCTCCGCCGCTGGCGGTCGGCTCCGGACGGACCCGACCGCGACGAGTCCCAACGCCTCCTCGCCCTCACCGCCCACGGCATCGCCTTCGGCATGAAAAGCACGGGGTGACCGGGCACGCCCCACTCTCGAATCGACGGCTCTACGTCACAGCGTGTCAATCCGATTCGACCCAGATCGACTTCCGCACGTTGCCCGTCACGCTGGCGAACTCGGCGCGTCCGTCCTCCGAGACGGCGAAGCACCGGAGTCGTCCCTCGCGAGGCGGAAAGCAGAGAGACGTCAGCGAGACCGGGGGGCACACCAGGAACGTCGTCTTCGCGGGGTCGATCTTCAATGGCTCTCTGACGAACCCTCTTCGGTCGGACTCCGGGAACTGTACCGCGAGTGGACGGACGGCCGACCCCATCCGCCAGGACTCGGCAATCCCCTGAGGCGTCGGGACGAAGAACCCGTAGTGGAAGTCCTCCCGGTCGAGCCCCATCCCCGCGACGGTTTCCCCCCACGACTCGTTGTACTTCAGACCGATTCGAAACCGGGAGAGGTCGAACGACCGGTTGTGGACGAAGACGCGCAGCTTGTTCGTCTCCTTCCGCTCGATCCCCGACGGGTCGCCGAAGAACTTCGGTTCCCCGTGGTCGATCTCGACGATCTTGGTCGGGTACTTCTCCTTCACGGACGCGACCGCCGCGACGAGGTGGCCGCGGAACTCGTCGGAGAGGTTCGAGAGGTCGAGGTTCTCGTATCCGGCGTACCCACAGAACATGAAGCCCAAGTGCTCTGGTCGGTCGTAGCGGACCGACGTCAGCTCACCGGCTTGGAGCGCCTTCCACTCGGCCTGGTCGAGCTCGAAGTAGAAGAAGGCGTCGCCGGGGATGAAGTAGCCGTTCGCCGCCGGGCCGGGCGATGCGAGCAGGAGGACGATCCCTACGGCAGCCAGTGCACGCGTCATGGTGTGGTTCCTCGCCTTCCGGCCTGAGACAGTCAGCCACTTCCTAGCAGCGGGCAACCGGCTTCGCCAGCGCCGCGGGTGCCATGCTCTCACGCGAAGCGGATGAGCGTGCGGACGCGAAACGGCCACTCGACACGGTCACTCGGCGACGCCCTGAGAGCATGCCACCCGTCGCTGGTGCGAGTTGTAGGAATCGAGGATTCTTCACAGTGTTCCTTGAAAGTGCCGCCCCGCACGGTGAACCTGCGTGTACAACGGCGAAGCTGGGACACTTGTCGCCCGCTGCCTTTCTCTTTCACGGAGCACCCCAATGCCCAAGGCCTTCAGCGTGGCCTCTTGGAATGTCGAGCACTTCGGGGCCACGAATCGCGGTCAGGACCGGCCACGGAAGCCAGTTGGCCCGATCATCGACTTTCTGAAGAGTCAGAATGCGGACGTCAACGCGGTCTACGAAGTTGTCGGCAAGGTCGTGTTCCGGGAAGTCGTGACCCGAATGCCGAATTATCAATGGCACATCACCGAGGGACCTCAGTCACAAGAGATCCTTGTCGGCGTCAAGAGGACCCTCACGAGCTTCTTCACGCAGAAGACCGAGTTCAAGTCTGGCAACGCGTACCTCCGACCGGGGGCGCTTCTCACCGTCGTCGTGGATGGTGAATCCTACCCGTTGTTGATGCTGCACCTGAAGAGCCTCACGACGCCCGTCGGTTTCGGACTGCGCGACGACATGACTGAAAAGGCCATCAAGTTCCGAAAGGTACTCAACAAGGCGTCCGCATCGGGACAGGCTCACTTTCTCTTTCTCGGGGACTTGAACACCATGGGAATGAACCTCACATACAGCAAGAAGGACATAGACGGTGACGAAGAGCTTACCCGACTCAAGGATCGGTTGAGCCCCCGCTCGGTCTCGATGACCGTTCTGGACAAAACCGATGCCGTCACATACTGGCCGGGGACGGACTCATCGTACAAGCCGAGCAACCTCGACCACGTGGTTGCCGCGAATCATCTGCGATTCAAGAGGTTTGCCGGTACCGACGTCGATGTCCGTGGCTGGGTCGATGAATCGACTGACGCTGCAAGGGACCGTTGGGCCAAGAAGTTCTCGGACCACGCGCTCCTCTACTTCGAAGTACAGAAGGTCTAACGACGCGGTCGGACTCCAACTCACTACTCGGATCGGACCGTCTTCATCGACGGGGCGGCCGGTGGAACCGGCCCTACGAGAGCTGAACGAGTTCGCGTTCGGCCTTCGGCTGCGCCGCCTTCCCCGTCTCGTCGACCAGTACCGGGGCGGCGGCCTTCGTGTGGTCTTTGCCGTCGTAGACGCCGAAGTCGTGGAAGAAGAAGCGTTTGGCGAGGCGGTAGGGCCAGCTCTTCTCGGGGATCTGTTCGATCGGGTTGAACTGGCTCGTGCGGACCTGCATGGCGGTCAGTTCCTCGCGGGCCGTGCCGCGGGCGGTGACGTCGGGGGCCTCGTGGTCGTCGACGAGTTGGCCGAGGAGGTCGGGGCGTTCGAGGACGATGCAGCCGCGGGTCGTGTCGGCGGCGAGTTCGCGGAACGCCTTCAGGTACGGGCTGTTGAACTTCTCACGCAGCGTCTTCGAATCGTCGTGGATGTCGTCGGTCGCGAACTGGACGATGGGGCAGGGTTCGATGCCGCCCCACGGGTTGATGTGGTTGGTGATGCCGGTGGCGGCCGGGCAGAGGGCCTGGCCTTCGCCGTCGAAGTAGGCGTCGACGATGCCGATCGGCTTCTTGGCCCGCATCTCCACGACGAACTTGCGGATGCGGAGCTGCTGCTCCGGCGAGAGGCACATGTCGTGCTGCGGGTCGGGCCCCATCGGCCGGTAGACGTGGAACCAGGTGTAGAGCACGCCCATCTCGATCAGCCGGTCGATCCACGACTCCTGTAGCAGGTCGTCGATGTTCGTCTGGCAGAGGCTCGTGCAGACGCCGGTGAGGATGCCGGCGTCGAGGCAGGAGTGGACGCCCCGCATCGTCTTGTTGAAGACGCCGTTGCGGCCGCGGCGTTCGTCGCTGACGATCTCGTTCCCCTCGACCGAGATCAGCGGCGTGACGTTCCCCATCCGCCGCATCCGCTCGGCGACCTCGGGCGTGATGAACTGGCCGTTGGTGAAGATCTGGAAGTAGCAGTCCGGGTGGGCGGCCAGCATGTCGAGCAGCTGGGGGTGCATGAAGGGTTCGCCGCCGACGATCCCGAAGAAGTAGTTCCCCTCCCGGTTGCACTCCTTGACCATGCGGCTGAAGGCGGGTGGGTCGATCGTCTGCCGGGGCGAGGCGACGTCGACCCAGCAGCCCTGGCAGCGCAGGTTGCAGCTGTTGATGACCGAGACGTACAGGAACGGCGGGAAGACCTCGCCCCGCTTCATCCGTCGGGCGTGCTTGGCGACGGAGATCGCCCCCTTCACGCCGAAGTTCCAGACGAGCTTCCAGAGAAGCCGCTTGTTCGTCTCGAAGAGAACGCGTTGGGCCATGCGGAGGTACATGGGCGGGGGGTCGATTGGGGATTGCGGATTTCGGAATGCAGATTCCGATTGTAACGGAGGCGGGGCCGAGGGGTCAGGGGGCAGCGGTCAGGAGTCAGGACTGACTTGCTGACTC
>JANQQW010000377.1 GCA_028284885.1 Planctomycetaceae bacterium | reverse complement strand
CCGGCGGAGAAAGTCGTGAAGCCCGGCCGACGGGTCCGATCGCGGCGACTCTGACGGTCGCGGACGAACGGCACACGAGGCGAGCCGTGCGGGGGGCCGGATGCCGTGCCCGTTCACGCGGCGGTACGCGAGGAGCGGATCTCGCCGGTCTCGGTCACCTCGTCGAAGCGCACCGTCATCGGCTTCGAGACGCCGGACTCCTGCATCGTCACGCCGTACAGCACGTCGCAGACGGTCATCGTCGGCTTGCGGTGCGTGATGATGATGAACTGCGTCGTGTCCGCGAACTCCCGGACCACGGTGTTGAATCGGTCGACGTTCGCCTCGTCGAGGGCCGCGTCGACCTCGTCCAGGATGCAGAACGGACTGGGGCGGCTCTTGAAGATCGCCATCAGCAGCGCGACGGCCGTCATCGTCCGTTCGCCGCCGGAGAGCAGGCTGAGGTTCCGGAGCTCCTTGCCGGGCGGACGCGCGACGACTTCGACCCCGCACTCGAGTGCGTCGTCCGGATCCTCGAGCACGATGTCCCCGTCGCCGCCGCCGAACAGCTTGCGGAACAGCTCGCGGAAGTGGCCGCGAATGGTGTCGAACGAGTCGTGGAACAGTCGGCGGCACTCGCCGTTGATGCGGCGGACCACGTCGCGGAGTTCGTCGCGGGCGTGCTGGAGGTCCTCGAGCTGACTGCTCAGCCGGCCGAAGCGGGTCTCGAGCGCGTCGAGGTCGTGCAGGCTCTCGGTGGCGACCGAGCCGAAGGACTTCAGCTTCCTTCGCAGCCTCTCGACGCGGGTGTTCAAGTCGTCGCGAATGTCGTCGAACACGAGGTCGGCCCCGGCCTCGCCGAGCTCCTCGGCACGCGCGGCGAGAGCCGACGCCCCCGACGCGAGGATCTCGTCCAGGGAGACTTGGTACTCCTCCTCGATCCGCTCGGCCAGTGAGGTCCGGCGGTGGTTCGTGTCCCGGAGGGCGATCTCCTGTTCGTGCCGTCGGGACTCGAGTGCCCGTTGTTCGTCGCGATGACGAGAGCCGCGCGCGGCGAGCTCGGCCCGGGCCTCGCGAAGTCCGTCGCGTTTGCGGGTGAGGACGGACGCCTTCTGGGCGAGCTCCCCGTCGGCGAGGTGCAACTCGTCGAGTTCCGACCGCGTGTTGAGCTGCTGCAGGATCGAAGAACGGGCCTTCGTCGCGACGGTCGTGTTCCGTCGCTCCGACTCGTCCCGCTGTTCGCGGCGAAGGTCGAGTTCGTCGCGAAGACGTTCGCTGGAACGTTCGAGGGCCTCGAACCGTTCGTCCTGCTTGGCGGCGACGAGCCGTTGCTCCTCGCGTTCTCGTTCCAGTTGACGTCCCGACTCCTCGAGTCTCGCGGCAGACTGCTCGGCGGCGGAGATCGTGTCCTGCAGCGACTCGACGTGGGCCGTACACGACTGCCGCCGTTCGGCGGACGACTCGATCTGGACGCGGAGTTCCTCCATGCGTCGCTCGAGCTCGGCGAGGGCGTCGCTGGCCGCCGTCGACTCTTTCTTGGCCTTCGCGAGTTCCCTGCGAGCCGACTGCAACTCGCCGGTGGCCTCGTTTCGCGTGGCGACCGCGGCCGCGAGGGCGGCGTCGGACTCGTCCAGTTCCGTTTCGATGCCGACGAGGTCCTCTCCGACGATGGACGCCCGGTCCTGCTCGGACTCGATGCGGCGGTCGAGCCGGGCGAGTTCGACGCGGAGCCGACGGAGTTCGCTCTTCCGCGAGACGATGGCCGTCTCGTGTCGCACGGAGCCCACCTGGAGCGTGCCGTCGGCCTCGACGAGGTCGCCTTGCGGCGTGACGAAGCGGGCGGACGCCCCGGAGGACGCATGGAGGCGGAGTGCGTCGGCGAGCGTGTCGACGACCCAGGTGTCGCCGAGGAGTCGCCGGGCCAGTTCGGGCAGGGTGTCCGGCGAGGCGGCAAGCTCGTCCGCACGACAGGTGACACCCGGTTCGCCGCGGAGGTCGAGGTCCTCGTGGGTGACGAGCGGGGCGGCGTAGCCGACGAAACCGACGCGTCCCGAAATCGGCGTCTCTCCGCGCTGCAGGTACTCGGCCAACAGTCGCACGTCGTCGACGACGATCAACTGGGCGCGCGAACCGAGGGCGACGTCGACGACGGCCGCGTGTTCCAGATCGACTTGGAGCAGATCGGCGGCGGCGCCACGGATGCGGTTCCAGGGTTTGGCGTCGATGGTGGAAGCCCGGTCGAGAATCTCCCGGACCCCGATGCCGAACCCCTCCTGCCGGCTCTCGAGGTCCTCGAGCACCCGGCGTCGCGCCTCGGCGGCCGAGCGCTGTTCACGACGGTCCGCGATCGTCCGCTGGAACTCGTCGAGCGTGTCCACGAGTGCCCGGCGTTGCTCGCGGACGGCGTCGCGGACCTGCTCGGCCTGACGGACGGCCTCCTCCGTCGTCTGCAGGCGACGCTCCCGAGCGGCGATCTCTCCGGACTTCTCGGCGAGGACCTCTCTGAGGGACTCGCACCGTCGTTCGGCCTCGTCCCGTTCGAGCACCAGACCTTGGAGTCGAGTTTCCGCCGACCGCAACTCGTGTTCGATCTCGGTGCGACGCTGCACCTCGGCGAGCAGTTGCTCGCGATGCTCTTCGATCTCGCTCCGCCGGCGGTCACGCTCGTCGGCTGTCTCGTCGATCTGCGCGTCGATTCGGTCGAGTTCGCTGCGCGCCCGCTCGGCCGACGACCGGAGGTGGTCGAGCTGCGCGTCCGCCCGCTCGAACTCGAGTTCGCTCTCCCGCAGCCGCGAGTTGAGTAGGGCCCGCTGTCGACGCAGTCGTGTCACGTCGCTCTCGAGGTCGACGAGCCGCTCGCGTTCGTGCTGGATCGTCGTCTCACGGCTCGCCGCAGCCTCTCGCTGCCGGGCGAGGACCTGCTCGGTC
This sequence comes from Planctomycetaceae bacterium, assembly GCA_028284885.1. GTDB lineage: Bacteria > Planctomycetota > Planctomycetia > Planctomycetales > Planctomycetaceae > JANQQW01. The sequence goes on along the minus strand of JANQQW010000377.1, from coordinate 45,965 downwards.
GACCGCCGTGACTCCTCGATGCGGGCGAGCTCGGCCTCGACGCGATCCTGCTGTCCCTGCAGTTCCCCGCGTTGTCGTTCGACCTCGGCGACCCGAGCGGCGTCCTCGGCCAACGTCGTCTCGATCCGTTCCGTCTCGGACGTGATCGCCCGGCACTCGTCGGCGGCGAGCCCCCACCACAGTTCCTTCAGCTCCGCGCGCAGTTCGCGGAACTTGGCCGCCTTGGCGGCCTGGCTGCGGACGGAGTCGAGCCGGGACTCCACCTCGTCGACGATGTCGGTCAGCCGGACGAGGTTCTGTTCGACTCGCTCGAGTTTGCGTTCGGCCTCGGTCCGGTCGGACTTGTACCGGGCGATGCCAGCCGCCTCGTCGAACACCTTGCGGCGGGCCGCGGCGTTCGCGTTGAGAATCTGGTCGACGCGGCCCTGCTCGATGATCGAGTAGGCGTTGGAGCCGGCCCCCGTTCCCATGAAGAGCTGGACCACGTCCTTCAGACGGACGGCCGAGTCGTTGACGAGGTACTCCGACTCGCCGCTCCGCAGCAGCCGCCGTCCGACGCGAACCTCGTCGAAGTCGAGGTCGAGCGTCCGCTTGCGGTTGTCGAAGACGATCGTCGCCTCGGCGGCGTTCGCCGGTTTCCGGCCGCTGGCGCCGTTGAAGATGACGTCCGCCATCGACTTGCCGCGAAGGCTCTTCGCGGACTGGACGCCCAGAATCCACTTGAGTGCGTCGACGACGTTGCTCTTGCCGCTGCCGTTCGGCCCGACGACGCCGGTGACCCCCGGATCGAAGTCGAAGGTCGTCCGGTCGGCGAAGCTCTTGAAGCCGAAGAGTTCGAGGGACTTGAGCATGAACGCGAAGGCGTGGCGAGAGGACGTCCCTCGCGGGGCGGCGGGGTCGGGGAACGGTCGGGGTCAGTCGTCGTCCTCTTCGCCGATGCGGAACAGGTTGGGGGCGGTGCGACGGTTGCCGACGGTCGAGGAGGACCCGGAGTTGTCTCCCTCGGCCGGCCGGACGTATCCGCGGCCCGCCTCGGGCAGAGCGTTCTGCTCGAAACGGCCGGGCAGGTTGCCCTGCTGTCCGGCCTGGACGAGCATCTGCACGACCTCGGGGTAGCTGGCCCCCATCTCCGCCGCGGCACGGATCACCTCCGGGACGGAGTTCGGCACCTGCTGACGCTTGGCGACGTTCGCCTCGTGCCGGGCGATGGTGATCGTGTCGCTGCCCGCCTCGCCGCGTACGACGATGTGCTTCCCGGCCCGGGCGAAGAACGGGACGCGGAAGCTCTGGTTCGTGTTGAAGACGACGATCTCCGCCTTCTGGTAGGTGGTGACGTGTACCATCGGCGGGCCGGCCGTCGGCAGGACGTGCAGTTGGAACTGTCGGGCGTCCTTGTTCGGGAGCGGCTCGCCGGCGACGTACGGGTCGTACTCGTCGATGACGGTCATCGCCCGGAACGCCCCGTAGCGGAGTTCGGCACTCTCCTCGTCGAGGAGCGAGCGGAGCAGGACCATCGCCTCGCCGTCGTCCGCCGCCGCGAGACCGGCGAGGGCGTAGACGCGGAAGGCCGGCTCCGCACGGGCCGCGTCGGCGAGGTGCTTCGTCCCCGACGTGTCGCCCAGGTAGGCGAGGGCAGTCGCCGCGTGGAAGCGAACCTCCAGCGAGGGGTTGTTCAGGGCCGTCCGCAGGATGGGGAGGGCCTCCGTGCCGGCCGCCTCGAGTTCGATCGCGGCGTCGCTGGACGTGGCGGGCGTGTTCAGTTTGTCCTCGAGTTGCTCGAGCCGGATTCGCCGGGCGACGGTCGTCTCGCGGAAGGGAATCTTGCGGATGGCGTGCAGATACCGCGGGAAGTTGTCGCGGTACTTCGGGTGGATTCGCAGTTCGACCTTCTGGTCGGTCTTGGCGTCGGCGAGCGGCGTGCGGATGCCGTGGCGGTTGTACTCGCTGAAGCGGGTGCCGATGCGGTCGGCGATCCGCTTCGCGTTACGGACGCTGCGGTAGTCGCTGCGGAGGAACAGCGACATGTCGCGGGACTTCAGCGACTCGCCGCCACCCAGGATGCGGCCGCGACGCAGCACGCCCGCGAGGTCCTCGTCGTCGCCAGAACCGGCCGAGACGAGAACGGGCCCTTTCGCCTTGGCGAACACGTGCCCCTTCATCATTCCGCGTCCCGGCACGACGGCCGCTTCCGCGAGGTAGGTCTCGAGAAGCCAGCCCCCCTGCAGACTGGTTGCCTTGCTCCCCTCGGGGAGCCGCACCTTCACGTCGAACTCGTCGCCCGGCTTCACGAGCGGCGGGAAGTCGGCCCGCACGACGACGAGGGCCGTGTCGGGGCGGGAGAGCCACTCGTTGGGGTTGGTCACGCCGCGCTTCCGCATCTGTTCCAACAGGGCCGTGCGGTAGCCGGACGGGGGCGGGTCGCCACCGGTCCCGTCGAGGCCGGTCACCAGGCCGACGCCCTCGAGCGTGATCATGTTGAGGCCGGCGACGGTGGTGTACTCGCCGATGAACGGCGTGTCCGCCTTGGTGACGAACTCGTCCTTCTCCTCTTCCTCGAAGTCGTCCTCCTCGGCGTTCGCGAAGCTCGAGAGGCCGGGCATGTCGGTCCAGTCGAACCAACTGCTCTGACAGCCGACGGCGGGGAGGACGAGCAGCAGCCACAAGGCGTGCGGAATGCGGACCATGAGCTGGAGGCTCCGGAGAGTGGTGCGCGGGGAACGAACGCCGGAAGGTCGCCGCGACGGGCGCTTCGCGAGGTTCGAGAGGGGCGGGAGAGGAGAGATGGGCCGGGAGACTACGAGTGACCGCGATCGGCGTCAATACGAATCGGCCGGGCGCGAGAGCGAAGCACTTCAGGTTGTGTTGCCCGCGAACTCGGTCCACAAGCTCTCGAAGTAGTCGGCGAACTGGCCGACGAGCCGGACGTCGTTCGTGACGACGAAGTTGTCCCGGTTCCGCGTCTCGGCGGCCCGCGTCCAGTTCGAGCTGCCGGTCAGCAGCGTCTCGCCGTCGAACAGGGCGAACTTGTGGTGCATGTGGGCGTCGCTCGCGTCGAACCGGACGTCGAGCCCGGCTGCGACCAGGGAGGCGACGTCCGATCCGCGGTTGTGACGCGTCTCGTCGTCGGTCAGCAGCCGGACCCTCACGCCACGATGATGTGCGGCCGCGATCGCGTCGGAGATTTCGTCGTGAGTGAGGTTGAAGATGCACACGTCCACCGTTCGCTTGCAGCGGCCCACGAAGCCGGCGATGCGACGGCCGAAGGCCGGGTCGGGGCTGAACCAGCAGTCGACTCGCGGAAGCTCCGCTCCGGTCGCGGCCGCGTTGGCGAGCAGGGTGTTCACGGCCTCCAGCCAGCCGAAGACGTCGTCGGCGTTCGTCGGGTCGAGCGTCTCGCGGGCCAGTTCGAAGGCGACGGTCCGGTAGGCAGCGAGATCCGCGGGAGCCGGGTCGAGGTCGGCGAGAACCGCGGTCAGGGCCTTCCTCTCCGACCGCGTCAGACGCACGTCGTCGAGGGTCTCGCGGAGACGCGTACGGATCTCGTCGGCGTTCATGGCGGTGTCCCGTTCTCGGTCTGCGTGGCGAGGCCACGGAAGCCGCGGACGACGTAGGCGACCCAGCTGTACAACGTGACGGCGACCACCGTCCACAGAAGCACGTCACGCAGCTGCAGGAACGAGGTCGTCTGGAAGGCCGGCGAGAGGCCGAGCAGCGCGGCCGTCACACCCACACACTGCACGAAGGTCTTGATCTTCCCGCTCCAGTCGGCCGAGAAGTCGATTCCCTCGGCCTCCAGGTAGCCACGGAGGGCGGAGACGAACATCTCGCGGCCGACGACGATCGTGACCATCCAGGTCGTCACGCCGGCCTCCCGCGGCAGCAGGAAGAACATCGTGCCGCAGACGATGAACTTGTCCGCGAACGGGTCGAGGATCCGGCCGAGCGGCGTGACGAGGTTCCACGTCCGGGCGATCCAACCGTCGACGACGTCGGTGGCCACGGCGAACACGAACAGCCCCGCGAGCCAGATCCCGTCCTGCCCGGCTTCGATCAGCGCGAACAGCAGGACGCTCAGAACGAGCCGGGCGACGGTGACCGCGTTCGGCAGGTTGAGCGAGTCGCGGGCGATCGACATGGGCTCGTCAGTCCGTCGGCTCGTACACGCCCACGAAGTCGTAGTCGCGGCGTTCGACGAGTTCGACCGGGACGAGGTCCCCGACGGAGAGGCCTTCGCCGGTGACGAAGACGTTGCCGTCGATCTCGGGGGCGTCGGCGTAGGTGCGCGCTTGCCACAGGCCCGGTTCGATCTCGGCGTCGACGAGGGCGTCGAGTTCGTAGCCGAGGAGCGAGTCTCCGTGCTCGAAGGCGATCGCCTGCTGCAGTTCCATCAGGTGGTCGCGGCGGGCGAGTTTGACCTCTTCCGGCAGGTGGCCGTCCAGCCGCGTGGCGGGAGTGCCCGGCTCGTAGGAGTACGGGAAGACGCCCATCCGCTCGAACCGGGTCTGCTCCACGAACTCGACGAGTTCGCCGAACTGCTCGTCGGTCTCGCCGGGGAAGCCGGTGATGAACGTGGTTCGCAGGACGAGGTTGGCGATCCGCTCGCGGAGCTTGCCGACGAGTTCCTCGGTGCCGGCCCGGTTGACGCGTCGCTGCATCCGCTTGAGGACGGCGTCGCTGACGTGCTGCAGCGGCATGTCGAGGTAGGGGATGATCCGCTCCGACGAGGCGATCTTGTCGATCAGCCGGTCCGTGAAGTGGATCGGGTACAGGTACATCAGCCGAATCCAGTCGATGCCCTCGACCTGTTCGAGTTGTTCGAGGAGTTCGACCAGCCGGACCTCGCCGTAGAGGTCGAGTCCGTAGTAGGTCGTGTCCTGGGCGACGACGATCAGCTCGCGGCAGCCGTCGGCGGCGAGTTCGGTGGCCTCCTCGACGACCATCTCGACCGGCTTGGTGACGTGCTTGCCCCGCATGCCAGGGATGGAGCAGAACGTGCAGGTGCGGTCGCAGCCCTCGGAGATCTTCAGGTAGGCGAAGTGGGCCGGCGTGATCCGGAGCCGTGCTCGGTCGTCGAGGGCCTGGATGGCGGCCGGCCGGAAGAGCTCGCGTTGCTCGTTCGCCCCGCCGACGAGTCGGTCAGCCACCTTGGTGATCTCGTCGCGGCCGAACACGCCGACGACGTGGTCGATCTCGGGCATCAGTTCGAGCAGCCCGCCGCCGGTGCCGCAGGACTCCCCCGGGGCGGGTTGGCCCATCACGGGGAGGGCGTTCGGATCGGGCTCGGGCATGCGGGCCTCGCTGCCGCCCATCCGCTCGGGCAGGCAGCCGGCCACGATGACGCCCCTCGTCCGCCCCTGCCGCTTCAGGTCGATCATCTCGCGGACGACGTCGAGCGACTCCCGGCGGGACTCGTCGATGAAGCCGCAGGTGTTGACGATGACGAAGTCCGCCCCGTCCGCCTCCGGGACGAGCGTGTAGCCGTCGAGCGCGAGATGCCCGAGCATCTTCTCGCTGTCGACGAGGTTCTTCGGGCAGCCGAGGCTGATGAAGGCGTAGCTGCCCTTCGCAGCGAGTTCGGGAGTGGACACGCTCATCGGAAAGCGGACAATCGGTGTTGGAACGAATCGGGACCCTGTCGAGTCTAGGCGAGCCGTTGCAGGCCGCCTAGCGAAGGCGTTTACGGTTCCCCGGACGAATCCCCTCGACGAGGACGAACGTGACCGACGGCGACCCGATCGACGACCTGAAGCGGCGGCTCGACTGGTTGGGGCTGGCGACCGACGACGTGCCGACCGACCGGCTGAACTCGGCGACCGCGGCGCTGACGTGCCTGCCGATGTACATGGTGTCGAACGTCGACGCGTGGTCGGGCGACGAGGGGTTTCGGATTCCGTTCCTGGAACTGCCCGGCTTCGAGTCGATCCGCGAGGCGTACGCGATCGGCCGGCAGGAGCAGTACCTGGACCTGGAGCAGCCGCACCGGCGGCTGCTGGCCTCGCTGCTCAGCAACACGCGGCCGTGCGACCGGGTGGTCTACGAGTTCGCCCTGGAGACGCTGGAACTCTTCGTCGAGATCGCGACGGCGGAACTCGCCGAAGTGGTCCGGGCCGGGGTCGCCAAGGCGGTCGTCGCGGTCGCCCGTGCGTCGGGGGAGGGGATGTTCGGAACGGGACGCAAGGTGAGCGCTCGCGAACACGAGTGCATCGAGCGGATCGCGACCGTACTGCGGCTCCACGAGAACCCGGAGGCCGAGGCGGCGCTCGGCAGGTTGAAAGAGACATGAGCAACGCGTTCGACACGGCGGCCGACGGCGACTCGCGCCACCCCGTCCCGGGCGAGTCGAACGGGCTGTACTGCTCGGGGTGCAACGCCGTGTTCGCCGTCGAAGGGGACACGAGGGTCTGTCCTCGCTGTGGCGTCGTCCTGGACGAGGACTCGTTCGCCAACTCCGAGACGATGGTGTTCGACTCCGGCGACGTGCGATTCGACGGAGGACGTTCGCCGGTGCTGCTCGACGAACGGCTCGACGGTCGGACGATTCACGTCTACGAGTGCGAGTCGCTGGTCGGGCGGGGCGGCATGGGGCAGGTCTACCTCGCCCGGCACCTCGAACTACACCGCCGATGCGCCCTGAAGATCCTGTCGCCGCGGGTCGAGACCGGGGACCTCGACTTCGTGAACCGTTTCATGACGGAGGGACGGGCGGCCGCGTCGCTGGTGCACCCCAACGTGGTAACGGTCCACGCCATCGGGGAGGCGGACGGGTTCCACTTCCTGGAGATGGAGTTCGTCGCCGGGCGTTCATTGCAGGACCTCGTCGACAGGGAAGGGGCGCTCACCCCCGTTCGGTCGATGGTCCTCGCCAGCCAGATTGCGGACGGCCTCGCCACGGCCCACCGGCACGGGGTGGTCCATCGTGACCTGAAACTCGACAACGTTTTGCTCTCTCAACACAACACGCCGAAGATCGCCGACTTCGGGTTGGCGAAACGCGTCCTCACGGGCGACCCCGAGGGCCGTGTGCTGTGCGGGACGCCGCACTTCATGGCTCCGGAACTCTTCGACGGGGCGCCGGCCTCGCCTGCGAGCGACGTGTACGCCCTGGGCGTCTGCCTGTTCGTGATGCTCACCGGCGAGGTCCCGTTCCGGGGGAACACGTTCGCCGACCTGGCCCGGACGGTCCGCAGCGAACGGCTGCCCAGCCTCCGTCGAATCCGCCCGGAGATCTCGCTCGACATCGCCGAGTGCGTGCAGCAGCTCCTTTCACGAGCGCCCGCGGCTCGCCCGGCCGACGGAGAGGCGGCGAAGCAACTCGTGCAGGCGGTCGCCGGGCAGGTAAGGGACGTGGAGTCGCTGCTCGCCGAGTCGTTCGCGGGTGACGAGCGGATCAGGTGGGTGCGGGCAGACCGGAAGTATCGCGTCTCCGTGTCGTTGCCGGACGGACGGCAGCAGGCCTTGTTCGTCGAGCCGAGCGAGCACTCGGCCTCCGAGCGACTGCTCCTGATCTACAGCGTGTGCTGCGAGGCGAGGTCCGACTACTTCGAGAAGGCACTCGAACTGAACGCGACGCTCTCCCACGGGGCGATGGGGATTCGGGAGATCGACGGGCGACCGATGTTCGTCATGATCGACACCTACCCACGCGGGACGGTCGATGCCGAGGAGGTGCGAAGGAGCGTCCTCGAAGTCGCCTACCGGGCCGATGCCGTCGAGTTCGAATTGACGGGAGAGGACCGGTATTGAGGTCCGTGGGCTTCGCACCGACGTCCGGGGCGGCTATCATACGCGGCCGCTCCGACGACCCCGAGACCTGGCGCGAACCGATGGCACACAACGACAAGCCGCACCTGAAGGCCGTCAAAGAGGCCTTGGCCGACAAGTACATGCAGCTCTCGAAGCTGGCCAACAGCGACACGAAGCGGCGTCACTTCGCCCGCAAGGCGAACAAGTACCGTCGGCAGGCTGCCGAGATCACCGTTCCCGAATGACGGGCGTCGAGCCGCTCAGAACGGCGTGTCGTCGGACTCCTCGTCCAGTTCGTCGAACTCGGCGTCGCACTCCGGGCAGTCGTCCGAGGTGCTGAAGTGCTGGACCCACTGCGTGCGTCGCAGTTCCGGGTAGGCTCGCTCCTTCGGCAGGATGTCGTTCATCAGCCACTCGTAGACCTCGCCCGGCGAGAAGTGCTCGCAGACGTCGATGGCGATGTTGTAGAGCGCCAGCTGGGCGAGCAGCTTCTTCAGCTCGACCTCGGCTTCCTCCTCGGTCAGTGACTCCGGGCGGCGTAGCCGGAACGGCGCCTCGAAGATCATCGCGATCGGCTCGCCCTCGCCGCTCTCCATCAGTTCGTCGAGGAGCTCGATCTCCTTGCCGACGTCCGGGGCGTCCTGCAGGTCCGAGGCACTCCCGCCGCTGATCATCCGGTCGGTCTCGGCGGCACTCGTCTCGAACTCGGCGTCCAACCCGTCGGGAAACAACCCGTACGGGTCGTCCTCGTCGGTGTCTTCCGGATGGTCGGCGTGGTCGTCCGGTTCCACGTCGGGCTCCGGCTCGCCGAACTGCGGTTCCGGCAGCGTGGGCCGCAAGGTCGTGGATCCGGGGTCGTCCTCTTCGAGATCGAGATCGACGAATTCCACGAGCGGATCGACCACCTCGACCACGACCCGTCCGTTCTGCCCGAACCACTCCAGGTACAGGCAGGGCTTCGGTGACTCGCCCCCCTCGGAGTCGGGGACGACCTTGGACCTCCGGCTGACCGAGACCTCGCCCGTCGGCCCGATCTGCTGCCACAGAAGTGGTCCCTCGACGTGGTCGCCCGGCTCGAACGCGTCTCGGGTCGTCCACCGGGTCGCCGCGAACCGGACGTGCTTCCCGCGAAGGTCCTCGGCACAGTCCCCGGTCAGCTGGAACACGAGCGGGCGGTCGCAGCCCCGAAGTTCGAGGTAACCGTGCACGGAGTACGGTTCGGTGTTGATGATCTCGCCCTGCAGGACGAACTCGCCGAGCTCGAGAACCATTCAGCACTCCCGTCGAAGGTCAACGGACGCCCCGACTCGTCGAAGCCGGTTGATCGGGTTGTATCGTATTGTCCGCGTCCACGTGGTGTTCGGCCAACGGCAATTCGCCCGGATTCTCGTCGTCGTCCAGAAGAAGTCGGGCGGTTCGGGACCACGGACTGGTGGATTTCACCCCCGCCACCGAGGCGAGCACACGGCGCGCCGACTCGTCCATCGGCACCAGCTCTCGCAGTTCGCCAGCCTGCCAAGCCGCGACGGCGACACCGTTTCGGAGGAACAACCGATTCGAGGCCGTGGCCGGAATTCGTTCTCCCGCGTCCAGAATCCCCGTCAGATTCAGCGGATCCGCCGCGCAAACGGTCACGAGCTCGTCCTCGATCTCGGGGTGTTCCCGGTGACGACGAAGCTCCGCCACGACGTGGGGCAGGGCGTACTGTTCGCCGCCGACACCGGCGACGAACCGGCCGCCGCGGACCTCCCCGCGGGCCTCGGCCCGCCGGTAGAAGCGGACGAGCTCGAACCACCGAGGGGCCCCTTGCTCCCGGTCGAGCAGATCGCGGAAGACGACACCCCAACGGCGGAGCAGCTGCCACGCCCAGGACTCGACCTCGGCGGACCGCTGGTCGGTCGCGTCGTCCACGGTCGCCGGTGAGCGGAGGCTCCACCGCCCGACCCCCGTCTCGACCCGTCGCGGCCGGAATCCGCCGCGACGCGGAGCCGACACTTGGGCGGACCGCTCCGACAGTCCGGTGAGGCTGCGGATGCCGGCGAAGCCGTCCGCGGTGAGGAACCCGCGGGCGACGAGGTCGCCCAGCACGTCGGCCAGCTGGTACGGCAACAGCTCCAGCCGCTGGAGCATGTCCGCGGCGAACAGCGCGCCTTCGTCTCGGAGCAGTTCGTACAACCGTCGGGCCGTCTCCTCCAGCGAGCCCGGATCCGCCGTGTACCGCCGAACCGACTGCAGCCACCCGGCGTCCTCGCGGAGGAACAACGACAGCGGCACCACTCGCGAGACGTTCGTCCGTCGGGGGCGGTCCTCGCCGCGCGGTGGCGGAAACAGTCGTGCCCAGGCGACCTCGCCGGACAGGCAGAGCTCGTCGAGCCACTTCGGTTCGTAGTCCTTCAGCCGGGCCGGAAGCACGTCGCGTTCCCAGCACTCGGCCGGGAGGTCGATCCCCTGCAGGGTCTGCAGCACCTCGTGCAGACCGTTGACTCCCGTGCGTCGGTCGCCGACCACCCCGTGGTGCTTCAACAGGAACCGGGTGAAGCAGGCGACGTCGACCGGCTGGATCTGTTCGCGAAGCCCCGTGATGGTGAGCCGGTGAATGCGGGCGAGCAGGCGGCGGTGGCACCATTCGACCCGGTCCGAGTCCGGCTGCGACGCCGCCGGCGAGAACCGCCCCCGCACGACGACGCCCTCGGCTTCGATCGCCTCGAGGGCCGCGTGCACCTGGCTCTCGGACAACTCGAGCAGACTCGCCACCTCTCCGGCCGTCACGGGGCCTGAGGTCTCGACGTGTCCGCGGACGATCGCCACACGGGCGTTGGCGGCCGGCAGCGTTTCGCCGTCGTCGTCCAGCGGCGAGATCGGCGGTTGGAGTTCGACCTCGCCGTAGGCCGCGACGACGACACCGAGGCGTTCGGCCGCCACCCAGAAGGCTCGGTCCCCCACGAGGAACCGGGCCGCTCGCCGGGCCGTCGCGAGTTGTTCGAGGAACGCGTTCGGCAGTTCGGCCGACTCGGCGACGACGCCCCGGATGAGTAGCAGGTCGTGTAGTTCGTCGGCGTTCCGAACGGGCGGCTGGGCCTCGCGGGTCACCCTGTCGATCGCGACCGGGTCGAGTGCGGAGAGGTCGCGAACGTCGTCGGCGTCGAACGTTCGCCGCGTGGCGACCGCCCGCGTCCGTCGCTCGGCCGCCTCGCCCCCGTCCAGGAACGCGTACGGGTTGGCGTTCAGCAGCTCGTAGCAGAACGGCGAGGGCTCACGGGTGTCGCGGGCGACGAACTCGATCTCACCCCGTTGAACACGCCCGAGGACCTCTTCGAGGCCGTCGATGTCCAGCGTCTCCGTCAGGGCGTCGTGAATGGTCTGGTTGGTCAGCGGGTGGTCGGGGATCTCGTGGTCGCCGGTGTGCTCCTCCTGGCAGCCTGTCAGTTTCGGGAAGACGGCGGTCAGCAGGTCGTCGGCCCGGAAACGCTGCAGGGCCGGCGGGACCTTCTTGCCGTTCCGCATCCGCTCGACGAGCAGCGACCGCTGGACGTTCCACCGCCAACGGACCTCGAAGACCGGCACCGCGAGCACCGCCTGCTCCAACAGCCCGCGAGCGTTGGCCGGCGTCAGCATGGGGAACAGGGACTCGACAGGAAAGCTGTGCTGCGGGCCGAGCGAGAGGATGAAGCCGTCGTCGTCGGCCGTCGCCTGGAGCTCGAAGTCGAACGAGCGACAGAACCGTTTCCGCATGCTGTAGCCCCACGCGCGGCAGACGTTGCCGCCGAACGGGGCGTGGACGACGAGCTGCATGCCGCCCGTGTCGTCGAAGAACCGCTCGAACACGACCCGTTCCTGCGTCGGGAGCAGCCCGATGGCGGCGATCTCGGCGGCCGCGTACTGGACGATCTGTTCCGCCGCGAACTCGCTGCAGGAGGTCTCGGCGACGAGCCAGTCCGCCGACAGGTCACCGGCCTCGATGCGGCGTTGCAACTCGGCCCGTAGTCGCGAGACCTCTTCCGAGAGTTCGATCGTGCGGCCGGGGGCCTCGCCTCGCCAGAACGGGATCGTCGGCGGCGCGCCGAACGCGTCGGAGACGAGGACGTCGTTCCCGCGGAGCCCCTCGAACCGCCACGAGGTGTTGCCGAGGAGGAAGACGTCCCCGCGGCTGCTCTCGGTGGCGAAGTCCTCGTCGAGGCTGCCGACGACGACACCCTCGGGAATCGCCACGACCCGGAACGACGCGATCTCGGCGATCGCCCCGCCGTTCGAGAGCGCCACGATTCTCGCCCCCTTGCGAGCGCGAACGCGGCCGTTGACCCGGTCGTGGTGCAGGTAGCGTCGGCTGCGGCCGGCGTGGTTGTTGATCCCCTCGCCGAGGTACTCGAGCGTCGCGTCGAAGTCGTGGCGGGAGAGGTCGCGGTAGGCGTACGAGCGACGGAACAGCTCGAACAACTCGTCCGTCCCGCACTCACGGACGCTCGCCTCGGCGACGATTTGCTGGGCGAGGACGTCGAGCGGCCCCTTGGGAATCCTGAGGGCATCGAGCCGTCCCGCGCGGACGGCACGGACGAGTCCCATGCACTCGACGAGTTCGTCCCGGGTGAGGGCGAACAGCCGTCCCTTCGGGACGAGACCGAGGGCGTGCCCTGAGCGGCCGACCCGCTGCAGGAACGTCGCGATCGAGCGGGGCGAGCCGATCTGGACGACGAGGTCGATCGCTCCGACGTCGAGCCCCAGTTCCAACGAGGCGGTGGCGACGACGGCCTTCAGTTCGCCCGCCTTCAGCCGACGTTCGGTGTCGTGCCGGGTCTCCGCGGAGAGCGAGCCGTGGTGGGCACCGACGACCTCCTCGCCGAGCAGTTCGGTCAACTGGTGTGTGACCCGCTCCGCGAGCCGGCGGGTGTTCACGAAGACGAGCGTCGAACGATGCTGTTCGATCAGCTCGACCAGTCGGGCGGCGATCTCGTCCCACTGTTCGTAGCTGCAGATCGCCCCGAGCTCGCTGGGAGGAACCTCGATGCCGAGGTCGAGTTCGCGTCGGTGCCCCACGTCGACGACAGACGGTGGCGAGTCGGGGTCGGCACCGACGAGGAAGTCGGCGACGAGTTCGATCGGCTTCTGCGTGGCGGAGAGGCCGATTCGCTGGAGTGGCGGGGCGCCGAGCCCGCGTGACTCGGCGCAGAGGTGTTCGAGCCGTTCGAGCGACAGGGCGAGGTGGGAGCCCCGCTTGTCGCGGACGAGCGCGTGGATCTCGTCGACGATCACGGTCTCGGTCGTTGCGAGCGCTTCGCGGCCACGGTCGCTGGTCAGCAGCAGGTACAGCGACTCGGGTGTGGTGACGAGGATGTGCGGCGGCTTGCGGACGAGGGCCGCCCGCTGGGAGGCGGGGGTGTCGCCCGTGCGGAGGCCGACGCGAACGTTCGGGAACTCGATTCCCCGTTCGCGGGCGACCGCCTCGATCTCCCGCAGCGGGAGTTCGAGGTTCTGGTGCATGTCGTTCGAGAGGGCCCGCAGCGGGGAGACGTAGAGGACGGAGAGCTCGTCGGCCAGCTCGCCGCGGAGCCCTCGTTCGACGAGGCGGTTGATGCAAGCGAGGAAGGCGGTGAGCGTCTTGCCGCTGCCGGTGGGGGCTGCCACGAGCGTGTGGTGGCCGGCGGCGATCGCCGGCCAGGCCCGCTGCTGGGGTTCGGTCGGTCCGTCGAACCGGGACCGGAACCACTCGACCACGACGTCCGTGAATCCGAACCGCTCCATCCGTTGCTGCCCCGCGTGCTCAGGCTCCAACCGTTGCCGCTCCGCCCCGCGTCTACCTCTTCTTCTCGCTGAGCGCGAAGGTCCCGAAGTACCCGTTGGCGGAGCGGTACTCTCCGACGAGCCGACGGCCCTTCGCGAAGCCCTGCCACTGGTAGCGGTGCCCGCTGACGGTCGCCGTGCCGCCAAGATCGGTCTGGCCCCGTCCCTTCTTCGCGGTGAACTCGACGTCGTAGCTGAACGGGTCCTTCTTGAAGAGACCGCTGAAGGTGGCCTTCCAGGTGCCGTCTTCGCCGACGGTGGCGACGCACTTCAGCGGGCCGGACGTGCCGTACTTCTTGTTGTTCCAGGTCCCCTCCCAGGTCCGCGACTCCTCGGCGACGGCGGAGGCGGCGACGAGCAAGCAGAGCAGGGTGGCGGCGAATCGCGACATCGGCGTGTCCTCGACGACGGAACAGGCTGGGGGGGAGTCTAGCAGCGGTCCGGTCGTCCAGCCATGTTGCCGTCCGGACGACCGAACCACCGAACGCGCCCGTCGAAGCGTCGTCTGGTTCGAGCTGTTACGTGCGGAAACTCGGATTCGCAGTTCGAGGGATCGTCCGCGACGCTCCCTGAGCGCGTGGCTGAGAACTCACGTTGCCGTTCGAAGGCGGATCTCCTAGAACCCCGTCCTCTCCTCCGAGCCTCTCCGCTCAAGTCTCCCACCACCATGTCGACGACTCCGGCCGTTTCCATCAGCGCCGAAGGTCTGGACGACGCGCGTCTCGTGCGGTTCGTCGCGCGGGAGTACGTGTCCCGTCCGTTCCGCATCGATGTCGAGTTCTCGTCGTCGAGCTCGGATCTCGATCTCGGTTCGCTGCTGGGCACGCACGTCACGTTGTCGTTCGAGACGCAGGTCGACTCGACGCAACGCTTGATCGACGGGGTGGTTGCGCGGGCGGCCGTGGTGGCCGCCGACCGCGACCGGACGGTCTACCGGGCCCGGTTGCGACCCTGGACGTGGTTCCTGCGGCAGTACGCGGACTGCCGGGTGTTCCAGAACCTCTCGGTGCCGGACATCGTCTCGAGTGTGCTGGACGGCCGAGGTCTCGGGACGGTCGAGCAGGATCTCACGGGCAGCTACGCGGAACGGGAGTACTGCGTCCAGTACGACGAGACGGACGCGAACTTCGTGCATCGACTGCTCGAGGAAGAGGGCATCTCGTACTGGTTCAAGCACGAGGACGGGGACCACACACTCGTGCTGCAGGACGACCTGACGAGCGTCGGAGCGGTCGACGGGTACGGCGACGTGCCGCTCGTCGACGGCGACGTGTCGGGCGTCGGCCAGACGGACGCCTTCCGCTCGTGGACCGGCCGACGGGTGGCGTGCCCCGGCATCGCGACGACGCGGGACTTCGACTTCGCGGCACCGCGGGTCGATCTGACGCAGGACTCCGAGTCGGCCGACGACGTGGCGGTCGACGGGTCCGAGGTCTACTGGTACCCGGGCCGGTACGTCGACGCGGACGTCGGGCTGGCCCGAGCGGGCGTGCGGCTCGACGCGCTTCGGCAGCGGTCGTCTCGCGTCCGGGCGACCGGCAACGTTCGTGGTCTTCAGCCCGGCTACACGGTCACCATGTCCTCGCATCCCCGGGACGACCAGAACCAGGACTACGTCGTGCTCGGCTGCGAGCACCGCGTCGTCGCCGCGGGCGAACACTCCGGAGGCTCGGCCTCCCGGCCATGGTACGACGGCCGGTACCTGTTGCAGCCCACGTCGAACGAGATTCGTCCGCAGCGTCGTCACCGGCCGCCACGCATCCGTGGCCCGCAGACGGCGATCGTCGTCGGTCCGGACGGGAGCGAGACGAACACCGACGAGTACGGCCGCGTCCAGGTGCAGTTTCACTGGGACCGGATCGGTACGTCCGACGAGAACAGCTCCTGCTGGATTCGCTGTGCCCAGAGCCTCGCCGGCACTGGCTGGGGCAGCTTCGCGTTGCCGCGGGTCGGGCAGGAGGTCGTCGTGACCTTCCTCGAGGGGGATCCGGACCGGCCGCTCGTCACCGGGACCGTCTACAACGCGGACAGCACTGGCCCGCTCACGCTGCCGGACGAGGCCGCCTGCACCTCGCTGAAGACGAAGACGATCGGGGCGGAGTCCGCCGACCAAGGGCACGAACTGACGTTCGACGACACGGCCGACGCCGAGCTGATCACGCTGCACTCCGAGCGGGACTTCGCCCGCGTGGTGGAGAACGACGACTCGCTGACCGTCGGCTTCGAGAAGCAGGACCCCGGCGACCAGACGGTCGAGATCTTCAACAACCAGACCGTCACGATCGGCGACGACGACGCGAGCGACGGCAGCCAGTCGGTCACCGTCAAGAACAACCGCGAGGTCACCGTCTCCGAGGGGGACGACTCGCTGACGATCGAACAGGGGGACTGGACGGTCTCCCTGTCGTCCGGTTCGGTCTCGATCTCGGCAGGCACGGAGATCGTGCTGCAGGTCGGCGACTCGCAGATCACGATCGACTCGTCCGGCGTGACGATCAACGGCTCGATCGTCGACGTGGAGGCGGACGGGACGTTGACGCTGAAGGGGGCCGACATCGACGAGGAGGCGTCGGCCTCGATGACGCTGCAGGGGGGCGTCGTCCAGATCAACTAGGGCAGTGAGGCCGCGACCATGTCGGTCGGCTTGGACATCACGGGAACGACGAGCCGCCGGGTGACGATCCGCGCCGGCGAGGTCGCCGTCGTGGGGCGCTCGCCGTGGGCGGACGTCTCGCTGCCGGACGAGCCCGACCTCGCCGACGAGCACTTCCGCCTCGACTGCACCGGCACGGACTGCGTTCTGACTCCCGTCGACGGCCGGGTTCTGCGGAACGGGGTGAAGACCGACGGCACGCCGCTCGCGAACGGGGACGTCGTCGCGGCAGGTGGGGCGGAGTTCCGTGTGCAGGTCACCGGGCTGACGCAGAGCGCCGGCACGCGTTCGTCGCTCGACACCGGCCCCACGACATCGCGGCCGAGCGAGTTCGAGGCGGTCGTTCGACGGGCCGGGCTCTCGGTGGTGGCGTGCGGTCAACTCGTCGACGACGACGTTGTCGGTTCGTTCGACGCGATCCGGTCCGCGGGCTTGGATCGTGATGCCTGTGGTTTCGGCGTCGCCGCCCTACCGGCAGTCGAGGCGATGACGTGCGTCGTCCGTGTTCTGCAGAAGACGACCGGATGCGACTTGTCGGAGGTCTCGCAGTCGCTTTCGGCGGACGACGTGGCCCGGCGCGCGGAGAGGGGGATCGCGAGATCGTCCCGACGTGCCCCGGAGCAGTGGTTGTGGAAAGCCGTGCGGTGGCAGCAGGGCAGCTTGACGGCGCCGGATCTGCCGCCCGTTCCCGCGCCGCCGGAGTTGTTCGCACGCGGAGTCGTCGTCGCGGTCGCTCTCGCGAACGGGACCGTGCGAGGCGAGGACGTGTGGTCCCTCGTGCTCGATGCCCTGCGGAAGCGACTCTTGGAACTGGAGGCACCTCCGTGCGACACGGTGGACCGCGGCGGGTTGCCGACTCTCGTCGAACAGGAGGCTTGAACGATGCCCGGAGCTGCACGGGTGGGAGACGACCACACCTGTCCCGCGTACACGGGAACGGTCGCCCACGTGGGGGGGCCGATTCTCGGTCCCGGTGCGACGACGGTCTTGATCGAGGGGCTGGCCGCTTCGATCGTCGGCGACGAGTGCGAGTGCACCGGGGCGGTCGACTCGACCGTCGCCGGGTCCGGAACGGTGATGTTCGAGGGCTCGCCTGCCGTGCGGTTGGGGGACGCGACCGAGCACGGCGGCGAGATCGTCGCGGGATCGGCGACGGTGATCGTGGGCGACTAGCGTCACAGGAGACGCGATGACGACGGACTGGCGAACGACGGGAAGGAGCCGCGGCTTCCGTACGGCGGGGGTCACCGTTGCGGCTGCGCTCTTCCTGTGGGCGGTCGGCGGCTTCCTGTTCGCGTTGGTTCGTCCGTTCGAGGCACCACGGTTGTTCGTGCTGGTGTGCGACGACGACCCGGCGACCGCGGGGGCCGCTCCGCTGCGCCAGCTCGCGGAAGCGAGTCCGAGAGGCGTCGTTCTCCGCGAGGTGACCGAAGCGCCGGGGGCACCCTGGCTCGAAGCGGTCGCCGAACTCGCGAGAGAGGTCCGGCCGCGTGACCGCGTGTTGATCTGCGCCCGCGGCCGGTGGATCGACCGGCCGACACCGTCGATCGCCGGCCACCGGTCGGCTGGTTCGAAGACCCGCGACGGTCCGCTCGAAGTCGACGCCCTCGTGGAGGCCGTTGCGGCGTTGCCGAGCTCGACGGTCGTGTTGTGCCTCGACGACTCCGACCCGACGCTCGACCAGTTCGCCGAACGACTCGCGGAGAGCGAGCATGTCGCCGCGTCCGAGCGCGTCGTCGTCGTGACGTCGCACGGGTTCGGCGAGGAGTCGTTCCCGCTCCCCGGACGGCGTTGCACGACGTTCCTGGACTCGTTGGCAGCCGCACTCGGCGAACGAGCCGACCGGAACCACGACGGCGGCCTGTCGGTCCGCGAGTTCGTGAAGTCCGTGACGCGTGACGTCGACGGATGGGCGGCGGAACTGACCGCGGGACGAGAGAGTCAGACGGTCCGCGTGCTCGGCCCGGCGACCGCTCTGGGAGGAGGGGCTCTCTGTCCCGTTCTTCCTCGTCCCCCGTCGGACGGGGAGCAGCCGGAACCGTCGGCCGATCAGCCGGAGCTGGACTCGCTCCTCGACGCGTGCTGGACCCTCGCCGACTCGGTCGTCGACCGTTGTGTCGCCGTGGAGACGCCGCTCGTCGCCTGTCGGGAGCTGCTGGGCGAACTGCTGGAGCTCGAACGCCGCTCTCGTTTCGGCGAGCGGTCGACGGAACTGCGGGACTCGTTGACGGCCGTTCGACAGACGCTGGAGGCACTCGAGAACGGTCAGCCTCTCCGCGGCTCGGTGCCGACGTGGGCGACGGTCGTCGAGTCGAGTCTCACCGTGACCGAGACGGATCCGACGGAGAACGATTCGGTGCGCCGGTCGTTCTTGGCGGGGCTGCGCGAGAAGCTCGACGACCCGAAGTCGGTCGTCGAGTGGATCGACTCGACGGCCGCTCCCAAGTCGTCTCGTCTGCCAGCTCTCGCCCGGGCGATCGCGTCGCGGTCGGCCGTCGATTCGGCGGTGCTCCGTGACGTGCTGCGAACGCGCGTTGCGATCGAGCTCTTCGCGCTCGACCGCACGTCGACGGTCGGGGACCGGGCCCTCGAGGAGGCCGAACGGCGGCAGCTGCGTGCCGAGCGACTGATCGTCGACGCCGTCGAGGCCGACTGGCTTGGTCGATCGCGCCGGGCGACCGCCGAGGCCCGTGAGTGGTTGCAGCGAGCGCGGTCCAGCGTCGCCCTTCACGTGGCTTCCCACACGCAATCGCGTCGGACGACGCTCGTGTTCCCGGACCTGCTGGACGTCGACCAGAGGCTGCAGTTCTGGGAGAACGATCCCGCCGAGGTCGGCACGGTGCTGGACGATGCACTCGGTGCGCTGACGTCGCTCCGCGTCCGGCTTCGCGATCCGGCACGATGGGACGACCGATCCGTCGAGCACGCGCTCCGATCACTCGAGAGCAGTCGACGACGGCTGTTGCAGCCCGTCGGTCGCGTGGTCGGCCGTTCGTCGCCTGCCGAGCAGTCGCCGCCTTCCGCCGTCGAGATCGCACGACTCTCGCGGACCGGACTGCCGCGGGCCGAGGATCGGACGGCGCTCCGGGCCGCGTGGGCTCGTTGGTCGGAACGACTCCCCGCTCACGCTCCGCGACCGACGTCGGCCGGCAAGATCATCGTCCGCGGCCTCGCGAGCGGCCTCGCTCGAAACTTCCGTCGCCGCGCCGAGTTCGACGCGACGTTCGACGTGGCATCGACGTCGTCGACCTCCGAGCGGGACGAGCTGTCTCGTCTCGTCGAGGAGATGGCGACGCACGGAGAGGGCCGCCCGCTGCTCAACTCGGTCCGCGAGTTCCACCTGCTCCAGGACACGCGCCGATTGCATCGGCCAACGGCATTGCGGTCCGCGACGAACACGCTCCTGTCAGGATCGCTCGACCCGACCACACTCGCCTCTGCGACCGAGCTCTGGAACGCGTACGACGGTCTCGCGAGCTCGAACGACCTGCCGACGACGGAGACGAAACTTCGTCAGTTCGTCCAACGTGGCCGCCGAACGCACCGGATCGACGGGGACGCACGCCGGACGCTTCTCGCCGCACAGGATGCCTCTTCCCGCGAGCTGCCACTCGTCGAGGCGCGATTCCACGAAGTTCTCTCCGGGCGTCCCCGGGTCGAGGGTTGGACGTCGCCGGGTTGGCCGAGGCTCGCGGTCGTTCGAATTCCGACGCGAGAGACGCTCGGGGACGGGGAGGACACTCGGATCGAGGTCGTCGTCCGTGGAGAGCCCGAGTCCTTACGCGACGCCCGTTTCACGGTTCAGTACGACGTGGACGAGTTCGCTGTGCGACTTGCCGACGGGACGACGCTGTTGCCGTCGTCCGATCCGCCGCGACCGTACTCCACGGAGCGGGCGTCGTCGGGCGTGCCGGTGCCCGATTCGGGACGACTCCTGCTCGGCGTGCGAGCTCGGTCGCAGGGGGAACACGGCGGCAACCTGCTCGTGCGGGTTCGTTCCCGCACGGGCACGTCTCGGGGCGAGTGTCGACTCGAGCGAGTTCCGCGTCTGCCGTTCCAGCTGGAGCTCTCGGCGGCCGGCGGTGCCGTCGAAGACAAATGGGGATGGACGATCACGCCGTTCACCGGTCAGCCGGTGCAACTCCGTTGGACGGTCCGCAACGATACGGACGCGCCGACGGCGGCAGGCGTGCGACTGGTTGCCGTCCCACGGATCCCCGACGATCTCCCGCGGTCGGTCGTCCCCGCAGAGGTGGCCGACAGCGTGCTGCGTTTGGTCGACGGACGCATCGAGTTGGCGAACGTCGGGGGGATCGCGGTTCCGGCTTCACCTGACGGCGTTCCCGTTCCGTTCCCGAAGGCCGAACTGGAAACGCCGCTCGACGTCACGGGGGGGCTGATCGCCGTGCTCGAAGACATAAAGGTCGGAACGGCTCGACTGATGCCGATCCGATTCCGTCCGCGACGTCCGTCTGGCTACGTCGAGATCGACTGCCGGACCGAGCGGACGACCGGCCGGATCGGCGTGCTCGCGCGCGTCCGGCTTCCGAGGCAGCTCGCCGACGGGGGTGTGCCGGTCGCGGTTCGTTTGGCCGGCGGTACTCCTGCGGGATCGGCGCGGACGCAGGGAGTCCTGACGAAGACCGGCCCGTCCGCGGAGCTCAGCCTGTTCTCGCCGCCCGGCGAGCCGGCGACGGTGTACGTCGACGTCGCCGGATGGCCGCGGGCCTTCGTGTTCGACGTGGCCGACGGACGCGTCGAACCGGTGCGCGAACCGCGGATCCGAGTCGTCTCGCCCATGGCCGGCGACGTCTACTCGGTACCGGAGACGATCGCGGCGAGAGTCGAAGTCGATCTCCCAGAATCGGGGTTTGCGACTCCCCAGGACGGCTTCGCGATCGGGTTGGACACCTCGGGAGACCGCCGGCTCGACGACGAGTCGGTCGTCCGCCGTCGACGGGAGCGAGACGTTCGCCTGTGGTGGAGCGGGACTTCGCCGGACGGCACGTCGTCGGTTCGCGTGAACGTCGACGACTTCGAGCTCGATGTTCCGACCCGTGGGCTGCGTGACGCGAGGCGGAACCTGTTGGCCCGTGTCACGACCGGTCGCTCCGTCGTGCGGGCGAAACCGGTCCCGCTGGTGCTCGACACGACCGCCCCGCGACTCGTCGACTGCAAGATTCGCCCCGGACCGGTCGTGGTCGTTGGCGAGCCCGTCGTCGTGCTGGCGACGGCGGACGACGGAGGCCTCAGTGGCGTCAACGGTGTCGAGGCTGCTTTCGACCCGACGCGTGAGGGACGCTTCACGAAGGCGACGACACCCGTCGAGGCCGTCCCGACGGGCACCGACGGTGCTTGGCGCGCCGAGGTTCCGACGAAGGGGTTGGTGCCGGGGCGTTACCTGCTGCTCGTCAGGGCGGTGGACGCCGCCGGGAACGCGTCCGATCCGAAGACGGTTTGGATCGAGGCGATCACGTCCGAACGAGCGGCTCAGCGTGCGGCCGCTCGGACCACTGGGATCAGCGGTGTCGTGAACTACGGGACGAATCCGGCTCCGGGGATGAAAGTTGAGGCGAAACCGGCTCCGCATCCCGCGAAGAGCAAGGACGAGGGGGCCGCAGAACCGATGAAATCGTTGTCACCGGACGACTCCGGTCCGACGCTGCCAACGGTCTCGGCCGTCACCGAGGCCGACGGGAGCTTTCGACTCACGGGGCTGCGGTCCGGCCGGTACGTGTTGACGGTGGAAGGCACCCTGCGGGGACGGCGATTCGAACGGGCGGAGCCGCTGTCCGTGGACGTGGACTCACCGCCGGGGCCGATCGCGATCCGTCTCGATCGCCCCTCGCAGTCGAAGGAGCCGAGCGAGCAGTCGAAGTGAGCAACGAGCCGAACACGACCGGGACGACTCGGTCCGCCGCGTCCCTCGGACGCGTCGCGGCGGTCCTCCTCGTGTTCCTGGTCCCGTTCGCCGGCTGTGCCACCGCTCCCGCCGTGCCTGCCGGACTCCCCAACGCGATTCCGCACCGTCCGCCCACGCTGTGGACGTTCTTGGGCGTCGACTGCGTCTTCAAGTACCTGAACTGCAAGCACGAGCGGTGCGTCGCGAAGCTCGGGCAGACGTTCCCCGACCTCGAGCCGACGCTGCCGCTGCTGTTGAACACGTCGCCGGAGGCTGCGACCTCCCCCAGCGTGGCGATTCAGAACACGGCGCACGTCCTCGCGGAGGAGCAGCTTGCGCCGCAGAAGATCAAGGCGGTGAAGGCGGCCGCCCAGGTCGGGTCCGCAGCCTACCCGCAGGTGGAGGAAGCGCTCCTCGCCGGTCTGGACGACCGCAACGCGAAAGTCCGACTCGCGACCGTGAAGGCGATTCTCTCGACGGCGGGCAACCAACGCTGCGACGACTGCGACCGCTCGGGCAACTGCACGCCGGCCATTCGCAGGAAGCTGTGGGAACTGGGCTACGGCATCGACCCGGACGGCTGCCCGCTGGAACCCTCTCCGCCCGTGCGTCGCGTGGCCCGGCTCGCGTTGAATTCCTGCGGCGGGCCGGTTCCGGAGCCGCCGCCCGAGCCGCAACCGCGTGAACTCCCGCCACCGGAAGTGCTCGAAGCCGCCGAGTCGCCGACGGCTGGGAACGGGTAGCGGGGGCTGGCGAGGGGCTTCGCCACTGTGATGTGGACGTGTCCGTGGTACGATGACGGGTGTCCGTCCACCTGTGACAGAGAGGTCTGTCATCAAGTCGCCCAGTTACCTGCTGCTGCCGCTGCTACTCGTCGCGTTCGTCGCGCCGCTCCGTGCCGAGGAGCCGCGTCCGGCAGAGTTCGGGACGGTCGTGAAGCCCTTCCTGCAGACCTACTGCTTCGAGTGTCACCGATCCGAACGGGTGAAGGGAGACGTCGATCTGCAGGCGATCGGCAGCCTGTTGGAGGGGCGGGATCTCGAACACTGGGAACTGGTCTTCGAGAGGCTCGAGAGCGGCGAGATGCCGCCCGAGGACGCGACTCGCCAGCCGGACGACGCGAAGCGGGCCGCAGTCGCGAAGTGGATCGAGGCGACGTTCCGGCAACAGGTGGCACGGATCGGCCGCCCGGAGGACGTGCCCCGTGTCCGGCGGCTGACCAACTTCGAGTACGAGAACACGATTCGCGACCTGATCGGCTTCGAACTGAAGCTGGCCGAAAACCTGCCCGAGGATCCGTTCCAGCCGTACGCGTTCAACAACTCGGCCGAGTTCATGCTGATCGGCCCGGAGCAGATGGAGCGGTACCGCGAGAACGCCCGGCGGGTGATGGCGAGTGCAATCGTCGATCCGCAGAAGCCCGAGGTGCACCGCACCACGCGGACGTGGGGCACGGGGCAGCCCGAACGGGGACTGCAGCCGGACGAGATCGGCGTGTACGGGAATCGCCGCAACACGGCGGCGTCCGGCATGGGACTGAAGGGCTGGCCGAAGACCGGCGAGTACCGGATTCGGATCAAGGCGGCCGCCGTGCTGCCGCCGGGAGTCGACGAGGTGCCGTTGCGGCTGGTGATGGGCTACAGCCTCGGCGAGAACCTCGCGATGCTGCAGGTCGAGCCGGTCGGCACCGTTCACCTGTCGAACACGGTCGACGACGTCCGGACGTTCGAGTTCCGCGGACGGATCGAAAACCAACCGGTGAAGCCGGGCAGACTGACGGCACGGGGGATGACGCCGCCGTCGATGGCGATCACGCCGCAGAACCTGTTCGACAACGGCGAGTTGAACGACCGCCGCAGCGACAACTGGGCGCTCGCCGCCCCGCGGGTCGTCCTGCAGTCGCTGGAGTTCGAGGCACCAGTCGTCGACGTGTGGCCGCCGGAGCACCACACCCGCATCCTGTTCGACTCCCCGCTGCGGGAGAGCGATCTCGACGCGTACGTCCGGGCCGTGCTGGAGCGGTTCCTCTCGCGGGCCTTCCGTCGCCCGGCGACGACGGACGACGTCGAGCGGTTCAAGGCGATCTACGACGTCTACGCCAAGGACCTCGACTCGTTCGAGGCGGCGATGCGGGAGACGCTCGCGCTCGCCCTCGTCTCGCCGCAGTTCCTCTACCACACGGTGGCGGACGGCGAGACCAGTCGGTCCTACGAACTCGCCTCCCGGCTGTCGTACTTCCTGTGGGGCAGCATGCCGGACGCGGAACTGCTGCGACTGGCGGCCGAGGGGAAGCTCGACGCCCCGGCCGTGCTTGCCGAACAGGCCGAACGGTTGTTGGCGGACGAGCGGTCGCAGGACTTCGTCGAGAACTTCACGAAGCAGTGGCTGAGCATCGAGAAGTCGAAGGCGGTGAAGATCAACACGAACGTGTTCCCGCGGTTCCTGTACCTCGTCGACCGCGGGGAACGGGCCGGCACGGAGGTGCCGTACCGGCCGACGATTCGGGACTACATGATCGAGGAGACCGTCGGCTTCGTCGGCGAGGTGGTCCGCCGCAACGCGAGCGTGACGAACTTCGTCGACTCGGACTTTGCGTACCTCAACCGGCCGCTGGCGGCGCACTACGGCGTCGAGGGCGTGCAGCATCACGCACTGCGGCCGGTCCCCGTCGAGCGGAAGCACCGGTTGGGGGGACTGTTGACGCACGGTTCCGTGCTGGTCGGCAACTCGACCGGCTCGGCGCCGCACCCGATCTACCGAGCCGTCTGGCTGCGAGAGGCGATCTTGGGGGACGAGGTGAAGCCGCCGCCGGCCGAGGTGCCCGCTCTCTCGGACACGGCCGGTAACGCTGCCGAGACGGCCGTCAGTATCAAGGACCTCCTCCGGCAGCATCGCCAAGTGGAGAGCTGCAACGACTGCCACGTCCGGCTCGACCCGTGGGGCATTCCCTTCGAGCGGTACAACGCGACCGGCCGGTTTCAGCCGAAGGTCCCCGCGGACGGCGTGCGGGTGCGACGCTTCGACCCGCGAACGGACGGCGACCTGGACGGCTACCGGCGGTACCTCGAGACGGTGAACACCGTGGAGGTCGAGGCCGATGCCCGCGTGCCGAACGGACCGGAGATCGACGGCATTCGTGAACTCAAGGACTACCTGCTGCGCGAGCGGACCGACGACGTGGCCGAGAACGTGGTCCGACGACTCCTGACGTACGCGCTGGGCCGCAAGTTGACCTACCACGACCGCTTCGAGGTGGAGCAGTTGCTCCATCGAGCCGAAGACAACGAATATCGAATGCGTGACATGGTCGTCGCGATCTGTCAAAGTAGTGTCTTCCGAGGCGTTCCCCGCACCGAGGACCGATGATGGCCCGCAAGTCGTGGCAGTTGAGCCGACGTGAGCTTCTCCGCGGCGGTGGCGTCGCCCTGGCCCTGCCGCTGCTGGACGGGATGAGCTGGGCGAAGCCGGCCGCCGCGACCTCGGATCCGCCGAGGCGGATGGTCGTCAGCTACATCTCGTACGGCGTCTACGAGCCGCGCGGCGAGAACGGCGAACACCACGACTGGAGCTGGTGGCCTTGCCAGGACGCCGGACCGTTGACGTTCAACGAGTCGACGAAGCCGTTCGAGCCTTTGAAGGACTACGTCAGCTACCTTCGCGGGCTCGACCACGCGGGCGGCTACTCGCTCGGCGGCCACAGCAGCGGCGACGTGTTCGCGACCGGGGCCGACATGGTCGGGCCGGAGAAGACGAACAACGTCTCGATCGACCAGCTGGCGGCCAAGCTGCGAGGCCACGAGACGCGGTACCCGTCCCTCGTCCTCGGGACGGAGGGGGGGACCGGTTCGTATGGCCGTTGCAAGACCCTTTCGCACTACGGCCCGGGACGCCCGATACCCGCGATGCACCGGCCACAGGAGATCTTCAACCGTCTCTTCCAGCCGTACACCGGGCGCAGCGTCGACGAGGTTCGTGCGGACCTGAAGCGGGACGCGAGCGTGCTCGACCTGATGCTCGAGCAGTCGAAGAGCCTGCACCGTCGGCTCGGCTCTGCCGACCAGCAAAAGATGGACGAGTACCTCGAGTCGATGCGGGCTCTCGAGCAACGAGTCGAGCGGTCCAGCCAGTGGACCCACGAGCCGCTGCCGAACGTGGACCGGAAGGGGTTGAACCTCGAGGCGAGCTACAAGGACCCGGTCGAGTACACCCGGTGCATGTACGACCTGCTGTACCTCGCGCTCCGAACAGACTCGACGCGTTTCGCCTCGTTCATGCTGGAGAGCGAGTCCTCCACCGACAACGAGGTGGGCAAGTTCGCCACGCACGTCCTCGGCTACAACGGACAGACCCACGACATCGCCCACAAGCGACCGCACGAGTCCGGACTTTGGGACCAGTGGCGGGCCGCGCAGCACGCGTACTTTCTCGAGCGACTCCGCAACACGCCCGAGGGGGACGGAAGCATGCTGGACCGGACGGTCGTCCTCTGGGGCTCTGGCCACCCGCACCAGTCCCACGGCACCAAGAACTACCCCATCCAGGTTGCCGGCGGGAACAAGCTCGGCTTCGGCCACGGCAAGCTTCACGCCTTCGAGGGTGACAAGAAGGTGCCGCTCGCGAACCTGTTCGTGTCGATGCTGAACGCCGTCGACGCCCCGGTCGAACGCTTCGCCGACAGCACCGGGCCGATGACCGAGATTCTGGGCTGACTCGTGTCACGCGTCGGATCGACCGCTCTTCTGCCGTTGCTGCTCGTCGCTGCCTGTCCGGCTGTCGGAGAGGAACTTCCCCGCGTCCTCCTGCTCGGTGACGCCAACTACCTCAACCTGTCGAGAACGGTCGCCAACGAGTTGAAGGGACGGGCGACGGTCGTCGCCCGTCATCCCGGCGACTCCACGACGGCTCTCGCGAACCTCGAAGGAGTTCTCGGCGACCAGTCGTGGGCGGTGATCCACTTCAACTTCGGCCTCGCGGATCTTCACTACCGAGACCCGGCCACGAAGGCCGTTCGCGCCATGAGCAAGCGGGCGGGGGGCGTTCGGGTCAGCTCGCCCGAACGGTACGAGAAGAACCTGGACGCCCTCGTCGGAAGGCTGAAGGCGACCGGCGCAAAGCTGATCTGGGCGAGCACGACGCCGATCCCGAGTTCGAAGCTCGACGACCTCGTCGATCCCGGCTCGGAGGTCGAGTACAACGCGATCGCGGCGAAGGTCATGGAGCGACACGACGTGACCGTGAACGACGTGCACGGCCACGTGACGAAGAACGCGGAGGGCAAGAAGCTCACCGATCCGTTCTCGGTCGGTCGCGTCGTCCCGCTCCATCCGCCCGTCGTCGAGGCGATCGCCGCCGCCTTGGGCAAGCCGGCGTCGAAGTAGGGCGGCCGAGATCACGGCCGCTTGTCGGTGACGCCGATTCGGTAGACTGCTTTCGCCGTCCGGGCGAACAGGCTGCCGTCGGCGAACGAGTAGGACGACAGGCTCCACGTCTCGAGCCCCGGCCCGAGGTCGTTGACCGCCAGCAGGGCCCGCTCGTCGAGCACCTCGGCGTTCGCGTCGACGACGAAGCAGGTGCCGTTCATCAGAGGGAACAGGAGGTGGCGACCAACGGCAATCGGGCTGGCGGCGGAGACGTGTCCCCAACCGCTGCCGGAACTGCGTTTGTCGGCCGTCGCGAACTCCTGTCCCGTGACGTTGGTCACGCGAATGCGGTCGCCCCGCCCCCATTCCCGGTCGGGCTGGCCCGCCTGGCGAACGACCCCGGGCGGAACTTCGAGGTACTCGACTCGGCCGTCGGTTCGGTGAACCCGGCCGACGGCGTGGACGTCGTGGGCGAGGAACCAGTGCCAGTCGCCCACGACGATGTTCGACTGGTTCGTGTGCGGCGTCCGTCGGCGAACGGGGACGTCGTACTTCGTCCGGGTCTCGTAGCCGCCGTCCGTTGTTCGGGCCCGGTAGGTTACCCCATTGGTCAGGTTGGTGCGCGAGACCTCGCGACCCGTCGCCGTATCGACGACGACGTGGTCGGTCCCGTCGATCCAGTAGACGAGGTCGGCGTCCCAGTGTGAGTTCTGGTAGCTGCTGCTGCGCGGGAGTTCGAGCGACCACAGCGTCTTGCCGGGGGCTTCGTCCGCGAGGCTCGTGAGGGAGAGGCCGTACGGATTCTCGAGCGGTCCGTGTCCGCCGCCTCGTCCGTGGACGACGGCGGGCGTGCCGTCGGCCAGGCGGCCGACGAGCGGCGTGTTGTGAATCGCCGTTCCGGTCCGTTCCGCCCAGAGGACGTCTCCGGTCGTCTTGTCGATCGCGTGCAGGTAGGTCCAGACGTCGCGGACGTCGACGCCGGCGGGCGGTTGGCGGTGCATGGCGATCCTGCCGCCGAGTTCCTTGTCGCGAACCTCGACGAAGAGCAGCGCGTCGCCCTGCAGGATCGGCTCGTGCTGTCGGGAGTGGTGTCGGCCGCGGGGCGTCCACTCGCGCAGCCAGACCTCCTCTCCCTCGACGGTCCAGCACCCCATCGAGCCGCTGGCGTTGAAGAACCAGACGTGTTCGCCGTCGGAGACGGGGGACGGGCTGGTGGAGTCGCTGAAGATGCCGGCCATCTTCATCGGCCGGGTGCCGGGCAGGTTGCAGGTCCAGAGGACGCGACCGTTGCGAGCGTCGAGGCAGTGGCCGACGACGTCCTTGGCCACGCCCGCCATCTCGGTGAGTGGCGTGTGCGTCGTGACGAACGCCCGCCCGCCCGCGACGACGACCGTGCTCTGCCCGCCCTGCGGAAGTCCGGTCTTCCACACGACGTTCGTGCCGTGCGTGCCACTCCATCGCACCGGCGCCGATCCCTCGACGCGAAAGTTGCCGTGAGGCCCGGCGGCCTGTGGCCAGTCGCCGGCCAAGGCGGACGACGAGAGCAACGCGACCAACAGGCAGACGCGGAGAGGCATCATGGTTCTCGCGTACGAAGACGGGATCGAACGAGTGCAGTCTACCCGACCGTACTTCCCGAGAGACATCGTCGTGGGACGGCTTTGCCGCGTGAAGAGTCTACGCCGACTGGACGAACCTCGTCGGTACGAACAGTCGGATCGACGAGAGTCGTGGTCGGGCAACGACGTGCTGGGCCGTGATGCCGAGAATGACGTCAGGGTCGGTCAGCGCATACAGCAGGCGGTCGTCCGGCAGGTGGTCTTCGGCGTGTTCGTCGGCGAAGGACTGCACGAGTTTGTCGAAACGGGTGCAGGACGAGCCGAAGAGCTCATCGACCGAGTTCGGCTCGGGTTCACGGAACAGGCGCCGGTAGTGGTTGGTGGCCGCGAGCGGCTGGCCCGGCTCGCCCCACCGCAACTCGGCACGACGAGTCGATCGTTCGACGACGACCCGCTCGTCGTTCTCCGTCCCGACGACGGTGAACAGGGCCGAGGTGACGAGTCGAGTGGAACGGAGCAGTTCGACGGCCTCGGCGAAGTCGGCGGCGTCCTCCAGCACACGGCGAATGTGGAGCAGCACCGGGTAGCCGGCGAGGTCGCGGCTCTCCGGTCCGTCGACGGCGTTCAGGGCGATGGCGAAGCCCTGGGCGGACAGCCCGGTCACCACGCCGACCGCCCCCGGCCATCCCGCCTGTGCGTACCGAAACCGGCCCCCTTCGCTGGTCCGCATCAGGCAGCTCGACCGGGCGAGCAGATCCTCGGGCCACCAGTCCATGTTGCGGGCGAGAACGGGGCCGTCGCCCGACTCCAGCGCGACGGTCGAGCACCCGACGGCGAGGGTCAGGTCGTAGGAGACGTTCGCCGCGGCGATCTCCTGCCACGAGACCTCGGCCATCTCGGCGAGAGCCTGCATTTCGGACTGGAACCGGCCCCCGGTTCGCAGGCGGATCGCGTTCGCGAGCCAACCGAGCTGCGGCGTCAACTGTTCACGAATCGAAGCGAGCAGACGACGCGCCCCAGCAACGGCGTCGTCGGACACGTCTCGGAATCGCGACTGAACCGGAAGGTCCCCGTCCAGCTCGATCGTCGGTCGTTCGGTCCAAAGCAGCATCTTGCACTCCCAGAGTCGTCGGCCCTGCAGGAAGAGACGGACAACGAGGCGTTCCGGTTCATCCGCTCGCTCGGTCGCTTCGCGAAGCGCGATTGACGGGCAAGGGGTTCCCCCCATAGTGTTGAGACGTTCTCGTTTCTCGCAGGAGGTTCTCGTGTCGCGACTCCACAGACGACCCTCGAGGCAGGGTTTCACGTTGATCGAACTACTCGTGGTGATCGCGATCATCGCGATCTTGATCGCCTTGCTGCTACCGGCCGTCCAGCAAGCCCGCGAGGCGGCCCGCCGTTCCTCCTGCAAGAGCAACCTCAAGCAGATCGGGACCGCCCTCCACAACTACCACAGTACCTACGGCAGCTTTCCGATGGGGTGCGTCGCCCAGACGAACGACGCCAACCCGCCCACCGGTCCGCAGCAATGGGGTTGGCCGGTGATGATCCTGCCGCAGATGGAGCAGTCGAACCTGTTCGAGCAACTCGACGTGAACGGGCGGACCCTCAACAACGTCCTGCTGAACGCTCCCGCACTCGTCCAGCAGTCGATCACGTCGTACCGCTGCCCGTCGGACACCACCGGTGACACCGTGGAGGGAACGCCTCAGACCTTCGACTTCGACGGGTCCGGATTCAGCGGCAGCAACTTCTTCGGCGGCACCACCAACTACATCGGCCTCGGGCCTTACGTCTCGCTCGACCTCATCGACAACCCGGGGACGATCTTCGCACGCAACAGTGACACCAAGATTCGCGACATCACGGACGGCACCAGCAACACGATGATGGTCGGGGAACGTCACTTTCGCTGCTCGTCCGGCGTCTGGGCCGGCGTCCGGAACGACGGTGGTCCCGGCCCTCGCGGCATCAACTACGTCCTCGGCCGTGTCAGCCTTCCGATCGACATGCCGCAGGCGACGGGCAACAACGCCTGCAACGAGGGTTTCAGCAGTGCCCACACGGGCGGCGTGCAGTTCCTGTTCGCCGACGGGGCGGTTCGCTTCGTCAGCGAGAACATCGACTTCAGCAACAGCAACGCCAACGTCGGTGACAACAACCCGCCCGAGAACGGCACCTTCAACCTCGCGAATCTCGGTGCCTTCCAACGGCTCGGCCTGATGAACGACGGCCAAGTCGTCCAGACGCCGTGACCGGCCGGCAACTGACTTCGACACGGAGTGCTCCCATGCGGAGAACGACGGCGACCTGTCTGCTGCTCTGCCTGGCCGTTGGTTGCTCGGGGACGCCCGCCGACCAACCCGACTTGGGCACCGTCTCCGGGACGATCACCCTCGACGGGAGCCCGTTGGCGAACGCGAAGGTCGAGTTCCAGCCCGAATCGGGCCGTCCGTCGTACGGCGTGACCAACTCGCAGGGCGAGTACGAACTCGAGTACTCGCCGGACGCGAAGGGGGCCAAGATCGGTCAGCACACGGTTCGCATCACCAGCCGCGCTCTGGGCGAGAACGCCCAAGGCGACGTGGTCGTCACGCAGGCCGAGCAGGTCCCCGACGTCTACAACACGAAGACCGAACTGAGCGTGACGGTGGAACCGGGCGACAACGACGTGCCGTTCGAGCTGGACTCCGGGAAGGGGAACGTCCCGGCCTCGCCGTGACACGGACCGAGACCGCGTCCGCAACTCGGTTCGCTACGGTCGTACTTCGATCAGCTCGATCTCGAAGTGCAGCGTCGCGTTCGGCGGGATGGCTCCGGGCATCCCGCCCGGGCCGTAGCCGAGCTCCGGCGGCACGACGAGTTCGATCTGGCCGGTCTCGGAGACGAGTTGCATCCCCTCGGTCCACCCCTTCACCACGCGGCTGAGCGGGAACGTGGCGGGCCGGCCGCGCTGGTAGGAGCTGTCGAAGACCGAGCCGTCGTCGAGCCAGCCCTTGTAGTGGACGGTGACCGTCGAGTTCGGCGTCGGGTGGGTCCCGTTCCCCTCCCGCAACACGCGGTACTGGAGCCCGCTCTCGGTCCTGCTGAACTCGGGTCGGTCCTCGACGGGGACGCTGTCGCCGGAGTCCGAGCTGCCCACCTCGCCGAACAGGCACCCGCAGGTTACGAGGAGCAGGGCCGGGACGAAGGGGGCGGCGTTCTTCACGGTGCTTCTCCGTTCGACGAGTGACGGCAGCAGGTCCGACGAGAGTCTGGCAGCTCACTCGCCGAGGTGGAAGAGTTGTTTGAGGGCGTGGAGCAGGCCGTGAGGCGTCCCCTCCTTCGCCTCGTTCCGCAGGGTCTGGAGCGGCGGGTGTAGCAGCTTGTTGACGATGCGGTCGACCGTCCGCTCGATCGCCTGACGCTCGGACTCGTCGACGTGTTCGAGCCGTTTGAACAGCTGCTGCAGTTCGCGGTCCTTGATGTCGTGCCACTCCTCGCGGAGCCGCTTGACGACGGGGCCGGTCGCCTGGTGGTAGACGTCGTGCAGGAACCGCTGGGCCTCCTCCTCGACGATGTGGCGGGCCTTCTCGATCTCCTCGACGCGGGCCTTGCGGTTCCGCTCGCAGGTCGCCTCGAGGTCGTCGATGTCGTACAGAAAGACGTTGTCGTCCACCCGCCCGGCCTCGGGCTCGAAGTCCCGCGGGGCCCCGAGGTCGAGGACGAAGACGGGACGCTTCTCCTGCCCCCGCCGGACCGCACGGAACCGCTCCGCGGTGACGATCGGCTCGGCCGCCCCCGTGGTGCTGACGACGACGTCGGCCTGGGCCAGGGCCGCGTCGAGCTGCTCGAACGGAACGGTTCGGCCGCCCCAGGCGGCGGCGAGCCGGGCGGCGTTCTCCGGGCTGCGGTTCACCACGACGACGTCGCTCGCTCCCTCGTCGACGAGGTACCGCAACGTCTCCTCCGCCATCTCGCCCGCTCCGATGACGAGGACCGTGCGGCCCGCGAAGTGGTCGAAGATGCTCTTCCCGAACTCGCCGACCGCGACGCTCGCGATCGAGACTCGACCCTCGACCAGACTCGTCTCGCTGCGGACGCGAGCGGAGACCTTGAGGGCCTGCTGGAACAACATGTTCGTCAGCACGCCGCACGACTCCTGATCGACGGCGAGCCCGTACGCCTCCTTCACCTGCTTCACGATCTGCGGCTCGCCGAGCACCATGCTGTCGAGGCTGCAGACGACCTCGAACAAGTGCTTGACCGCCTCCTCGCCGGACTGTTCGCAGAGAACGTCGACGAAGTCGTCGAGCGGGACGTCGTGGAACTCGGAGAGGAAGCGGGCGAGCTCCCCGTTCGACGGCGGTGGGTCGGCGTCGGCGTGGGCCGCGTAGACCTCGACGCGGTTGCACGTGGAGAGCAACACGAACTCCGTCGACGGAAACCGCGACCGGAGTTCCGCGTGAGCGCGGACGAGCTCGTCCTCGGACGAGAACGCGAGCCGTTCGCGGACGTCGAGGCCGGTGCTCCGGTGGTTGCAGCTCACGACCTGCACGATCACGTCGAGCGTCCCCCAACGCAGTCGAGGAGGAGAGCGGTCGTCTCCGACGTCGGCGGGCGACCGTGCGTCCCGCCGCTGACGAGGGCGAATCCGACGAAGATCACCAGCATGAAGCCGAAGGCGAACAACGTGAGCCACGCGACCTGCTTGCCGGTGGGCCGCTGGGTGGCGAGCAGCCAGGCGAGCAGGCCGACCATGCCGAGCTGGACGACGGAGTTCACCACGACCATCGGCTCGGCGAAAACCTCGGCGAGGGAGTGGTCGTTGAGGTAGACCAGCCGCACGCCGACGAGCATCCCCAACACGAGCAGCGGGACCGATGCGATCACGGCCCAGCGATTCCAGCGGGCGAGCTCCTCGAGGCTGGGGAGCGACAGCCCCTGCGAGAACTGCTGCTTCTGCTTCAGCCGGCGGTGCTGCACGAGGTACATCAGGCTGAGGACGAAGCCGCAGAGCACGGCCAGAATTCCGAAGACCAACAGGCCCGTGTGCAGCATCTTCCAACGCCGCAGCAGGACCCCCTCGATCGCGGTGGCGTCGTCACCGGCGAACCGGGCCACCACCACGAGCACCAGCACGACCGGCAGGACGAACGCCCCGAGCGCGATGTCCCTGTCGAGGCTGGTGACGAACAGGTAGACCACGACCGCGACCCAGGCCAGCACCAGCATCCAGTCGTGCATCGAACTGAGCAGCGGCGGCAGCGAGGTCTGCCCCGCCCGGTTGAACAGGTAGAACGTGTGTGCTGCGAGCCCGGCGACGCCGAAGAGCAGCATCACCACTCGGCTGATCGAGGCACGCTTCAACCACCGCGTCAGCTCGAGCGCGAACACGACGATGTAGCTGGCGAGGAAACAGAACTGAGTGACGTTCAACACGGTCGTCCGAGACGAAGTCGCAACGCCCCCACAGGCAGGGGGAGCGGCCGACAGGCCGCCGACTACATGATAGGCGGCACGGTGGGCAGCGTGAATGCGACACGGCGTGCCCAGCGCATCTCCCCTACCGAACTTCGTCCTGCAGCCCGTACTCCTCGATCTTCTTGTGGAGCGTGTTGCGGTTGATGCCGAGGCGGGTGGCCGTCTTCGTCTGCACGCCCTGGCAGGTCCGAAGGGCCTGGGCAATGACCTCCTTCTCCACCATGGAGACGATCCGGCTGTGCAGGTCGTTCGCGGAGCCGGCCTCGACCATGCCCGTCGTGACGAGTTCGCGGCAGAGCCCGTCGATCCCCTCGGCCCGTTGTCGGCCCACGCGAACGGGGGACAGTCCCCGCGTGTGCGGCGGAAACAGGTCGAGGTCCAAGGTGTCCCCCTGGCACAGCACGATCGCTCGTTCCACGTAGTTCTGCAGCTCGCGGACGTTGCCGGGCCACGAGTACTTCTGCAGCATCCGGACGGACTCGTCCGGCACCTTCGGAACGGGCCGTTCGTTCGCGACGGCATAGCGTTCCGCGAAGTGCCGCAGCAGCAAAGGGACGTCCTCCGGGCGCTCGGCGAGCGAGGGCAGGTACAACGGCAGAACGTTCAGTCGGTAGTACAGGTCCTCGCGGAACGTCCCCTCGTCGATCAGGTCCAGCAAGTCGCGGTTGGTGGCGGCGACGATGCGACAGTCGACGCTGATCGTCTTCGTGTCACCGACCCGCTCGAACTCCCGCTCCTGCAGCACGCGGAGGAGCTTCACCTGCAGCGACAGGCTGATCGAGTTGATTTCGTCGAGGAAGATCGTGCCGCCGTGCGCCGCTTCGAAGCGACCGGTCCGGTTCTCGATCGCCGACGTGAACGCACCCTTCACGTGCCCGAAGAGTTCGCTCTCCAGCAGGCTCTCGCTGAGGGCCCCGCAGTTGACGCGAATGTAGGGGCCGCTCGCCCGTGGGCTGAGCTCGTGGACGGCCCGGGCGACGAGCTCCTTCCCCGTCCCCGTCTCCCCCGTGAGCAGCACGGTGGCGCGGGCGGGGGCGACTTGGCGGAGCCCGGCGAAGACCTCGGCCATTGCCGGGCTTTCCCCGATGATCCCCGCGAACCCAAGCTCATCGGACTCCGTCAGCGTCACTGCATGCCTTCAACGTACGCGTCAACTGGGCGTTGATGCTTAGATTGTAGGCGTGATTCTTGGCGACGCTAGAGTGTTGGACGCGGAGACTGGCAGATTCTGAGAAAGGAAGACGTCGCCAGGCCAGTTTGTGCTCAGACTTAGGGCAGGGCGTCTACGGAAGTGGCGCCGGCGGAACCTCCGAGATCCGATCGGAGACGAGTTGCCCGTTGGGCTTCATCGTGCCGACGACCTTCGCGAGCGCCGAGGCGAGTGGAGGCTCGGGCGCAGACTCCCACAGGCGAACGACTTGCATCGACTCGTCGCCTGACAGCAGCAGCCCGAACCGCTGGATGTGCGTGTTGAGCTCCTCGGCCGCCTGTCGCTGAATCTCGGTCCCGTTGTTCGAGTTGACTGCCAGCTCGAAGAGCCGCTGCTGGGACGAGCCGCGCGGAATGGCACCGAGAACGAGGATGGCGTCGGCGGACAGGCCGGGGTCGGTTGCCAACGCGAACAGAGAGTTCTCAGCCGAGGAGATGTCGTACACGTCCGTCCGGCGCCCGTCCGCGATTTGCGTCAGCCAGTAGAGGGCGGCTTCGACGAGCTGGACTCGCTCCTCCGGCGTGATCGGCGACTGATGGGCCTTCACGAACGGACGGATCGCGTCGAGGACTCGCTCCTCGCGAATGCCGAAGTCGACGAACTCGATCGGCTGGTACCGTTTCCGCAACCGCTCCACGCCCGACGTCGGAAACTCCGGGTCGTTGTAGACGACGATGGGCAGAGCCTTCGTCCGGGCGTCCGCCCGCAGGTTGGCGATCGTCTGCGTGAGTCCCCAGCGGGCGACGTTGGCCTGCAGGGCGACGAGTTCCACGTCGCCAC
This sequence comes from Planctomycetaceae bacterium, assembly GCA_028284885.1. Lineage (GTDB taxonomy): Bacteria > Planctomycetota > Planctomycetia > Planctomycetales > Planctomycetaceae > JANQQW01. Next base: position 9,520 of record JANQQW010000377.1, on the reverse strand, counting down.
GGGAACTGGCGATGCGGAAGCCTCCTTGGCCCGTGTTCGCGGAGGCGACGTCGAAGCCGAGTTCGGCGAACAGGCTCGCCATAGTGCGGCCGCGAGTCACGTTCGGATCGACGAGCGCGACGCTGCCCTGGCCGTCGTCCGTCAGCGTCCGGACGAGGATCTCGACCACACGCGTGGAGCTGGGGAAGGGGCGTTTCGGGTCCATCGACAGGACGGCGTTCGCCGCCGCGAACCGGACGCGGGGGTCGGCGTCGTTGAGTGCCGTCACGACGGGTGACCGCGACTCGCCGCGGGCGTAGAGGTCGTCGGTTCGCCCGATGCGGCCGAGCACGGTGAGCATCGCCATGCTGCCCAGCGAGTTCCCGGCGTCGAGCGAGACCTGCAGAGCCTGCGAGACCACCTGCGGGCCGACGGAGGCTGCGAGGTCGTGGGCCGTTCCGGGTCCGGTCGGAAGCCCCTTCGACCAGCCGTTCCGCTTCAGGTCGTAGGCGCCGCGGGCCGCGACGTGCAGGGCCTGGGCCTCGGACGACTCGGGTGCGAGCCGAACGGCCTGCCACGAGTAGCGCACGGCTCGGTTGAGGGCCGCCAACTCCGAGTCGACCGTCGTCCGGCTCACCTCGCGTCGGGCCGCGGACCATGTCCAGACGTCGGCCGTCGTTCCTGCCGTGGGCCGTTCCTCCAAGGCGAACTCGCGTCGGGCCCGGTCGATCAACGTGCGGACGGCTCCGTCGGTCGAGATCGGCTGTTGGTCCCCCACGTCCCGGCCGAGCACTCGCCGGATGGCGGCACGGGCGGCCTCGCGGACGGCGGGCGGCTGCCCGGAGGCCGTTGCCGGATACCACAGATCGACGAGGTTCTCCTTCGAGCCGATCCAGCCGATCCCTTCGATGGCGAGGGTCAGCTGCGCCGGGTCGGTCGCTTGCAGTCCGGCTTCGAGCGGTGCCGCGGCCTCGCTGCCGATCTTGGTCAGCGCCAGCACGAGGGCGTCGCGGTGGCCGGCGAGTCGGGGGTCGTTCGCCGCCTGCAACAGCCGGGGCACGACGTTGGCCCCGCCGTCGCGGATCGAGACGATCGACGTGGCCTGCTGGGCGGGCGGGCCGGCGAGCCCCGCGATCAGAGCGTCCACGCGAGCCGGGTCCTGTGCACGCTTCTGGAAGGCGGCGGCCACCCGTTCCAGCAACCGAATCGACTGCGGCTGCAGTTCCTTCGTGTTCGACAGCCGCAGGAACGTGTCCGGGCCGTATTTCTCACGAAGGTCGAGCAGCGTGTCGTCGTCCGGCATCAGGGCGTCGAACGTGGCGAGATACCGCCGCGCGAGCTTCGGCCGACCGATGTCGAGCATCAGCATCGTCGCCTTCAGCGCCGCCTCGGGCGTCTCCGGCTCACGGAGCAGGGGAGACTCGTCCCGGTTCCCGGGCTGGGCGAACGCGAGGCTGCCCGCGAGAAGCAGCCACGTCGAGAGACCGACGACGGGTCGCGCGATTCGATTCATCTTCACCCACTCCCGGGACAACGTCCGCACTGCCGCTTCGACTTCGAGAGCCGCACGTCCGATCGATGGTACGGCGGCCGAGAGGCAGATCCAACCGGGCTTGCCCGCCTTGCCCAGTCGGATTCGTCGGACGACCGGCGAACCGAACGGGCCGCCTCGTCTCTCCGTATCGCGAGCCTCCGCGGACCCGCTTGAGCGGGAACCCGGCCGAGCCGACCGGTCGAATCGACTCGTCTGGTCGAGCCCGTACGAACGGAATCAGCCGGATGGTTTACTTCCGCCCGGCCTCTGAGAGAATCCAGCCCACGATCCACGACTCCTGAACGAATCCAGCCATGAGCCTCAACAAGTTCTCCTCCCGCATCACGCAGCCCCGTTCGCAGGGGGCCTCGCAGGCCATGCTGTACGGCACCGGCATGACCGAGGCCGACATGGACAAGCCGCAGCTCGGCATCGCCAGCGTCTGGTACGAGGGCAACACCTGCAACATGCACCTGATGGATCTCGCCGGCAAGGTGAAGGAGGGGGCGACCGAGGCCGGGCTCGTCGGAATGCGGTTCAACACCATCGGCGTCAGCGACGGGATCAGCATGGGGACCGAGGGGATGAGCTACTCCCTGCAGTCGCGGGACCTCATCGCCGACTCGATCGAGACCGTGATGGCCGCCCAGTGGTACGACGCCCTCGTCGCGCTGCCCGGCTGCGACAAGAACATGCCCGGCTGCGTGATGGCGATGGCCCGCCTCAACCGCCCGGCCATCATGGTCTACGGAGGCACCATCCGCGCCGGCTGCGGGGCCGGGCGGGACAAGCTGGACATCGTCTCCGCCTTCCAGTCCTACGGCGAGTACGTGGCGAAGTCCGTCACCGACGAGGAGCGGAAGGAGATCGTGAAGAACTCCTGCCCGGGGGCCGGGGCGTGCGGCGGCATGTACACGGCGAACACCATGGCTTCGGCGATCGAGACGCTCGGCATGTCGCTGCCGTACAGCTCGTCCATCCCAGCCGAGGACCCGGCCAAGCTGCAGGAGTGCTTCGACTCCGCCGCCGCGGCCCTCGTGTTGATGGAGAAGGACATCAAGCCGCGGGACATCATGACGCGGGCCGCCTTCGAGAACGCGATGGTCTTCATCATGGCGACCGGCGGCAGCACGAACGCCGTGCTGCACCTGATCGCGATGGCCCGCGCGGCCGGCGTCGATCTCACGATCGACGACTTCCAGCGGGTCAGCGACCGGACGCCGTACCTGTGCGACCTGAAGCCGTCCGGCAAGTACGTGATGGAGGACCTGCACGCCGTCGGCGGCACGCCGGCCGTGCAGAAACTGCTGTTGGAGGCCGGGCTGATCGACGGCGACCAGCTGACCTGCACCGGCAAGACGCTCGCCGAGAACCTCGCCGAACTCGACGGGCTCGCCGAGGGGCAGGACATCGTGCGGCCGGTCGACGAGCCGATCAAGGCGACCGGGCACATCCGCATCCTGCGGGGCAACCTCGCCCCCGAGGGAGCGGTCGCCAAGATCACCGGCAAGGAGGGCCTGCAGTTCACCGGCCCCGCCCGCGTCTACGACAGCGAAGAGGACATGCTCAAGGGTCTCGAGGAGGGCGAGATCCAGAAGGGGGACGTCATCGTCATCCGCTACGAGGGGCCGAAGGGAGGGCCCGGCATGCCGGAGATGCTGACTCCCACGTCCGCCATCATGGGAGCCGGGCTGGGCAGCGACGTCGCCCTGATGACCGACGGCCGCTTCAGTGGCGGCAGCCACGGCTTCATCATCGGCCACGTCACCCCCGAGGCCCAGGAAGGCGGCCCCATCGCCCTCGTCCAAACTGGCGACACGATCACCATCGACGCCGAGACGAACCAACTCCGCGTCGATCTCACCGACGACGAACTCGCCCAGCGAAAGTCCGCCTGGACGATGCCCGCCTACAAGGCCGACCGGGGGACGCTGTACAAGTACATCAAGAACGTGAAGACGGCGAGCGAGGGGTGTGTGACGGACGAGTGAGTTGGCGGAGTTGTGCCAAGCCGCGGGCGAATCCAGAGCAGTGCACCCGGCACTCTTTTGCAAACGGCGTTTTCGACATGATGGTGATGATGCAGATGTTGCACAGGACGACTTCACCGCGAGTGGCGACGACGACCACGACGACGAAACCCGGTCTCGCCCACGCAACTGGAAGACTTGTCGTTCTCCCAACATCGTGTGACGCATCGCACGCACTTCCTTCATGGAGTGCGACTTCGTTGCTCCACGGGGTGTCCGGTGAGGTCGAGCGTTCCGGCCGGTGAAACCGGCACTGCGTCACTGTTTCGGAGCGTGAGTCGAACCAAGAGATCACCCACTGGGGGCCTCCGATGTCGGACCCCAGCCACCCCGCCGCGAAGTGCCGAAGGACACGACGCCTGACTTTTAACCAGTTTGTAGGAATTCGCACCGGGCAGTTGCCGCGTCGTTCGACGACGTGGATACTGCTGCACATGCGTCTGTACTCCACACCACAATCCGCCGAGAACCGCGATCCGTCCGTACTGGCACTCCTGGAGACGGTCGCCGCATGCTCAGTGGCGATCTGGTTGGCGACGAAGTGGGGCTCGTTGACGTGGCTAGTGGTCACGTCTGGCATCGCTCCAGTGTTGCTGCTTAGAACTACCGAGTCGATGAAACTCGGTATCGCCCTACTGGAAGGCGGTCTGACAAATGATCGCACGATCAACATTTCACTGCTTGTGATCGGCACGGTCGTTCTCTCATCTATTTCAGCATGGCAACTTGGTCCATACTCACTCCTTTGGGCGATTCCAACTTCAGCTGTCGTCTCGCTTGTCTCTCTGCCGTCTGCAGTCTTCCTAGGCTTCCGCGTCTACGCGACCATATCGCGATTCGTGAGATCGCCGTCGACGTCTATTCACGCAATACCTGGCAACTGGTTTCAGTACGCGATGTGCACCGATACGGCATATCCACCGGAGTTGGTTCCAGGCGTTGAGCTCCGTTCCGACGAGAGCTTCACCTTTTGGGGTTCAGTGCATGCCGTCACGGCTGCTTCAGGTAACTGGATCGAGCTAGTTCTATCCCCTTTCGTTGTCCTGTTCGGATTCCTTCCAAGTCTCTTGTACCGGTGGTCTTTGAAGGCAACTTCGGTCGTTTGGGTGCCGCTGATCTGGCTGTTCCAAATCAGCCGATGGCAATCTACCACACCAACCGAAGACCTGGTCGATGACCTACGACTCGACGCGATCTCAAGGCTTCAGCGAGCCTGGGGCCTGCTGATCATCGTGACATTCGCTGCCACGATGACGCTCGACGTCGCGGCCGCGTCAGTTGCCAAGGCTGCAAACAACGCCAGCCCGACCCTTCAAACCCTGATGGACCTGTACCTGCCCCGTGACCTTCAGTTCATCAACCTGAAGGGCTGGCAGATCGCCCGCGTTCTGAATGCCGCTCTCTTCCTGGGTCTGAGTTGGTACGCATTCAAGGTGAATCGCCGGTGGCCGCCGCGGACGGGCGACAAGGGGCCATTCGACGAAGGCACGGATTTCCGAGAAGGCTGGGAGCCGGAAACGGTGCGGATGACGTTCGACAGTGTCTCTTGGGTTGCACTCGCCCTGTCCTGCTACACGTGGACCTGTTCGTGGCTCGTTCTGCTCCGGTTTGCCATTACGGCGAAGGTGCCACCGATGAAGTGGGAGTGGCTGCCGACTTGGTAGGGCGTGGCAACAGGGGGGCGTGAGCTCTCGTTGACCCAACGGTGTCAGGCACTACGATCGAGCCAGAAGATCGCCGGGTGCCCTGCTTGGCATGGATCCGGGTGGCCTGCTTTGACTGCGAAGCAACGGGTGGCTGGGGTCGAGTTGTCGGACTTCGACGTGACTTCTTGAACGGCGGGCAACGACGACTCGCCCCAGTGGGTGACCCCGCGAGCCAATGCCGACCTGGGGGCAGGTTGTCGGGGCGTGGCAGCGTGAGCGATCGCTTCCGGCAGGGTGGCATGCTTTGACCGCGTAGCGGGACAAGCATGGGATTGCGGGAGAGACGTCGGCATGCCTGTCCCCCTTCGGCGTCAAGGCATGGCACCCGGCGAAGCCAGCAGGGCGTTCCTAGATCTGAAACCGGGACGCGATTGGTTCGTCGATGTCCGAGGCGTTCTCCACGGCGGCGGCGAGGGCGACTTCGACACCCGCCGCGGCGGTCTCGGCCGACATGCTCGGAGCACCGAGGTTCTCCGGCAGCGCGGCCACGCACGGAAGGTGGGGGAGGTGAATCCACCCGGTCCGGATCGGCAGATCGTTCGCGTGGACGTGGTGGAGCACCCCGTACATCAGGTGGTTGCAGCCAAACGTGCCCGGAGCATCCGACAACTCGGCCGGAATCCCCGCCTCACGAATCGCCTTGACCATCGCCCGGATCGGGAGGGTCGCGTAGTAGGCAACCGGTCCGTCGGGAGCTGTGAGGTCCCCCTGCAGGGACTGCCCGCGGTTGTCCACGAGGCCGTACCGCGTGGAGTCGTTCAGGTTCTGGGCGATCCGCTCGACGGTGATCGTCGCCCGCCCGCCGTACTCGCCCATCATCACGACGACGTCCGGATCGACTTCCTCGATGGCCGCCGCCACGCGGTCGATGGACTCGAAGAAGACGTTGGGCACGATCCGCGAGTGGACCGTCGCATTTCCGATCCGCCGTCCGTCGAGCAGCCGTGCCACCGACTCCGCGGGGTTGTGTGGGGTGTGACCGTAGGGACCAAAGCCGGTCAGCAGAATCTTCGACATCACGGTCGTCCGCTTGGGGAATCTCGACCGTTGATCATACCGCTGGGCAGCTTGGACGACGAATCCCGGTTCGACCACCACGGTCAAGGAGGGTTGGCTGTGCACCACCCCGTGCGGGGAAGCGTCCTGTTAGTGTTGAGAGCACACAGTCTAGTCGGGCCGGTTCCACCGGACGTGGCGTCTGTCCCGACCTGGGGGAGACTGTCGGGACGTCGAAGTGTGAGTTCGACTGGTGTGACAACCTGACCACGGCGAAGCGGTCGTCGGTGCTGAATCCGATCACAGCGGATCCGGCTCGAGGACGAACGTCACTCCGTCGGCGAGGTCGAGCTCCATCCGCTCTCCCTCGTAGACGACGCTCTTGGTCCCCTTGGCGTCTCCGACGGTGACCTCGAGCTCGTAGGTGTCACCGGCGTCCGTGCTGCCGACGTAGACCGGCTTGCACACGACTCGCGTCCCGTCCTTCGCACTGTCGTCGCGAGCGGTCGAGTAGGTCTCGTAGCCGTCGTCCTGCTCGTACCAGACGGCTCCACCGGAATGCCCGTCCGCACCGTAGATGGTGACGAACAAGTCGGGGTGCTTCGGGTGGTGGACTTCCTTGGCGGAGTCGCCCGTGGAACCGCCGCAGCCGGCGAACAGGCACGCCGCCACGCCACACAGTGTCAAGCTGCCTACGGACTTCACAGGTTCTCTCCGTGCCGAAGACTCACGAACGTTCGGCCGTACGACACAGGCCGTTGGCGTCTCGAACGTGGACGGCGGGTGAGCGGATCTTGCGATTCTGCAGCATTCCGGTCTGGGTCGGAGGGGCTGCGATGTGCACTGGTGGGAGAGGGCGGCGGCTGGGACTCCAGCGTCTGTCCGGCCAGATATCGGACGAACTGGACGGTCCGGCGGACGGGTGGCATGCTCTGATCGCGTAGCGGGACAAGCACGAGAGTGCGGCATGCCTGGCCGCCTTCGGCGTCAAGGTGTGGTACCCGGCGGATCAGACGAGGACCGGTTTCAACAAGGTGGATTCCAATGAGTAGCGATCCGTCGGACGATCTCCCGCCGCACGGGCGTCTCGTGGCTGCGGGGATGGCCGTTGCCTCGGCGGTGGGGTTGGCTGTGAACCACTTCGCGGTGCAGGCTCAGGGGATCGGCGGGCTGTTCATCTTGTGTCTCGGCCCGCTCGCCTTCTTCCTCGGGATCGGCGGAGTGGTCGAGCCGAAGGTCGTCTGGGCGGTTGGCAAGTACGGCAAGGACCTCCCCGCGGTCTACAAGATCGTCGGCGGGACGCTGGCAGCCGTGGGCGTCGCCGTGACGATTCTGCTGTTGGTGTTCGTCTACCGTCTCGGGCCCCCCGGCGGGTAGGGGGAGCGGTACGGCGACGAGTCGATGCCCGACACGGTACGCTACAATCCCGGCCGTGGCGCTGATCCTCGCCTCCGACCTCGAAGAAGCCCGTCGTGTCTCCCGGACTTCACGTCTACCTCACGATGTTCGCCCAGGTGGCGGGCGCGATCGGCGGCTTGGCTCTCGCGTCGGTCAACTTCGAGTGGATCAAGGCCTTGGGCATCAACGGGACCGTTGCCGGGATCGGCGCCCTCGTCATCGGGTACGTCGCAGCACGGCTCACGTTCACGCACGTCATCCCGGCGAAGTGCCCCAAGTGCGGCGGCCGCGCCGTCTTCAACGGCGGCCAACCGGTCACCTATCACTGCCGAAGTTGCGGACACGTGCACCGCACACGCGTTCGCGAAGGGAGCAGGATCGGCAACCAGTGACCTCCCGCCCGCTGAGTGGTCATCGCTCCGGGATGTCGGCAGGTGACATGCAGGTCCGCCGCCATTGGGGTGAGGGGCCGATGGCATGGTGGGCAATCGGTGGGATTCGCCCTAATGCACCGAGCTCCGGATCGTTGGAATGGCGGGCATGCACGTCGTCTTCACCGGGGAACTCCAACGTGTCTCGCAGCCGTGCACTGACATTGTTTCACACTCTCGCACTCGTCTTGGCAACGGTGGCCGCGGTCGCCGAGGACCAGTCACGGGCGACGTTCGTCGGGCACGGTGACCACGTTTGTGACGTCGCGTTCAGTCCCGACGGCAAGAGCCTCGCTTCGGCCGGGGCGGACGGGGCGGTGCGGCTGTGGAACGTCGAGACGTGCAAGTCGGAAGGCGTGATCAGGGGGCACGAGAAGCTCGTCGAGTGCGTCGCCTTCACACCGGACGGCAGTCAAGTCGCTGCTGTGAGCCGCGAGCTCCAACGGTCTCCGGACGAGAAGCTCTTCCTCAATCCCCCGGACTGGGGCGACGGCGACGTGCGCCTGCTGTTGTGGGACCGGAAGACAGGGCGGACGATCGTGAACGAACGCCCGTCCCAGGACGTCGATCGGCACGGCTTCGCGCCGCGCGGCGACCTGCTGAGGCTGCGTCGTGCGGGGGGCAGCAGGAAGTGGGATGCAAGTGCCGCCGACGTCGTGGCCCGGTCCGCGAGCAACGGGCGATTCCTGACGTTGAGCCCGGACGGCAGGTACATGGTGGCGACGAACGGCCAGTACGGTGGGGTCGGGGTGAACTTGCACGACTTCGTGGCCGAGAGGTCGTACGAACTGCGGCACGCACACGTCGACGGCAAGGGGCATGCCTGTTTCGGTACGGCGGTCCGTTTCGCACCGGACGGACGCACGCTGGCCTCGGCCAGCACGGACGGGACGGTCTGGATCTGGGACGTGAAGGCACGAAAGCCAGTGCTGAAAATTCGCACGGACGTCTGGTCGCTCGCGTTCAGTCCGAACGGCGAGTTGCTCGCAACGTCGGCCGGCTCCGAGGGACGGGGAAACGTCGTGGAGACGTGGGACGTGCGGACCGGCAGGAAGCTCGACACGTTGCGAGGCCACGACGGCGCCGTCTGGTGCGTGACGTTCAGTCCCGACGGCCGAACGCTCGTGACCGGGAGCGAGGACAAGACGGCCAAGTTGTGGAACGTCCGGCGGGACTCCACACGTTGAAAGCCGGCCGTCGATGCCGTCTCGACTTCACCAGCCGGACTGTCGGTTGACGAACTGCACGTCCTCGACGGGGGCGTAGAAGTCCAAGCGAACGTGCTGTGGGGCGATCGTGATGCCGAGGGACGTGAGCGGAGGCGGTTGGTCGGCCGTGGGGGCGTTGGTGTCGTCGGAGACGACGAGCCGGCCGAGCCGTGCGACGGCGGCGGGGAACTCGGCGTTCGTCGTCGCGCCCGTCCGTCTCCGGAACGGAGCGAGCTGC
>JANQQW010000370.1 GCA_028284885.1 Planctomycetaceae bacterium | reverse complement strand
GTGTGCGGCTCCCGCGACACGAACTGGACCGGGGTGCCGCGGAGCGCGGGCAGACACGGCTCGAGCACGCGGTACGGTCGTCCCGTCCGCAGCCAGCTGTACCAGCGGACCAACGTCAGCGTGTGGCGAACGTGCCAGTCGGGGAGAATCCGGACCATCCACTCCGGGGCGACGAGCACCGCCCAGCGTTTCGCGAAGTGCCGGACCATCGTGCTGGTGCTGAAGCCGCTGTCCACCCACACGCGCTCGACGTCGGTTCGCTGCGACGCGACCGCGAGGCTCGTCCCGCCGCCGCGGCTCACGCCGAACAGCACCAAGGGCAGGTCCCGGTACTCCGGCAGCGTTCGGGCGAAGGAGACCGCCGCGTCGAGGTCGTCGATCTCGTACCGGGTGAGCCAGTGCATCGGCTGATAGCCGGGCAACGCGTCGCTCTCGCCCTGGTTCCGGAAGTCGAACGCGAGCACGTCGAACCCGAGATCGAGCAGGGCGTCGGCGTACCGCGTCGCCGTCCAGTGCGTTCCGCCGAGCTCCGGTGCGAAGACGCAGACGCCGACCGGCGGGCCCTCGGTCCGGTGGTGGTGAACGCTGCCGCGGAGGGTGAGTCCGTCGGTCGTGTCGAACTCGATCCGCTGCGCGTCGTCCGTCGTCTCGCCGGGGACGACGTTGAACTCGGGCATCTGCTCGAAGAACCCGGTCGCGACGCGGACGAACGGCAGACGCACGACGAGATCGACGAGGACGATCCCGAGTACCACGCCGCCGATCCACCATCCGATCACGTCCGGTTCTCCCTGCGTTCGTCGTGAGCGGCCCGTCGCGTCGTCACTCGTCCGGGGGCCTCAACCCTCGAACGCCCGGAAGATGAGCGAGATGTTCTGTCCGCCGAACCCGAAGCTGTTCGAGAGGGTGCACTTCACCTCGGCCTCGCGGGCGGCGTTGGGCACGTAGTCCAGGTCGCAGTCCGGGTCGGGCGTGGTGTAGTTGATGGTGGGCGGCAACACGCCGTGCTTCATCGCGAGCAGACAGGCGATCGCCTCGACGCTGCCGGCCGCCGCGATGAGGTGACCCATCATGCTCTTTGTACTGGACATCGGCGTCGACCGGGCGTGCTCGGCGAGGGCCGTCTTCACGGCGGCCGTCTCCACCTTGTCGTTCACCACGGTGCTCGTGCCGTGCGCGTTGACGTACTGGATGGCGTCGCCGTCGATCTCGGCGTCGGCGAGGGCCATCTTGATGCAGGCGATGGCCCCGCGGCCCTCGGGATGCAGGTCGGTGATGCGGTAGGCGTCCGCGGTGCTCCCGTAGCCGATCAGCTCGCCGTAGATCGTGGCACCACGCTTCCTCGCCTGCTCGAGTTCCTCGAGGATGACCATGCCGGCCCCCTCGCCGAGCACGAAGCCGTCCCGCTCCTTGTCGAACGGCCGAGAGGCTCCCTGCGGGTTCTCGTTGTGCGTGGAGAGGGCCGTCAACAGGTTGAAGCCGGTCACGCCGAACGGGTGGATCATGCTGTGGGCGCCGCCGGACAGCATGACGTCCGCGTCGCCGCGACGGATCAGTTCGGTGGCCTCGCCGATCGCCTGGCTGCTGGCCGCGCAGGCGGTCAGGCAGTTCAGGTTCGGTCCCTGGGCGTTGAACAGGCTGGCGAGGTGCCCCGAGGGCATGTTCGGTTCCTGCTCCATCTCCGCCTGCGGGTTCAGCAGTTCCAGCCCGCTGCGGGTGAACTCGGCGAGGTCGAGCTCTCCCTCCTTCTTCGCCTGGGCGATCATGTTCATGAAGAGCATGAAGTCCTGCTGCCCCTCGCCGGCCCCCAGGTAGACGCCGAAGCGGGCGGGGTCGAGGTCGAGGTCGCGGATGCCGGAGTCGGCGATCGCCTGGCTGGCGGCCCCGATGGCGAACTTCACGTTGCGGCCAGCCGGCTCGAAGCGGGCGGGCTGGTCCACGTAGTCCGCGTAGTCGTAGCCCTTCACCTCGGCGGCGAACTTGGTCGGGAAGTTCGAGGCGTCGAAGTGGGTGATGTGGTCGATCCCGCTCCGCGCCTCGCAGAGGGACTCCCAAGTGCTCTTCACGTCGTTCCCGACGGGGGTGACGCAGCCGATGCCCGTGACCACCACGCGGCGTTTCATTCCAGTTCCTCCGGTCGAATCCGCCGCCGCACTCGGGGCGGCGACCAACGGGAAAGCTTAGCCCAAGTTCGGGGGGGCCGAACAGGGCAGCTGGGTTCGTCGTCCCCCGATCTCGTGTTCCGCGGTCTTCCTGACCGCCGAACACGGCTCGGCTCACGTGCTCCGCTCGCTGCCTGCTCTGGCTCTCGACTCTCGGCCCGAGACCCTCGCCCCCGTCACTTCAGCATCTTGAGCGCGGCCTCGGTCAGCACGTGGTCGCGGATGACGACGGAGAACAGGTTCATGTAGGCCTGGTACTCCTTGGCCGAGAACTCGTCGAAGAACGTCATGTTGCCGGAGGCGGCGAAGTAGCCGTCGTCGTCGACGAAGACCCGCAGGAAGTTCTGGGCGGCGTTCCGGTCGGCGGCGAGCCCGCGGAGTGCCTGTGTGCCGGCGAACTCGTCGAACGCCGAGTAGTAGACCGTCACCATCAGTCGGTCCAACTCGCCCTCGTACACGCTCGGCAGGATGTTGACGAGCACGCCGTTGTGCCGGTACCGCACGGTGTTCTCGGTCCGCTCGCACTCGATGCCCTGACCTTTCAGCCAACCCTCGAGGGCCTTCGCGGCCTCGGCCTGGTCGTTCGGCAGCTTCAGCGGCGGGACCGCCTTCTCGACGGGGGGCTCGGGATCCTGGGCCGCGAGCGGGAAGGCGAAGAACAGCCCGGCAAGGCAGACGGTCAAACGGGGGAGCCCGGACATCGTTCGGTTTTCCTGGTCGTCGGTGAGTGGTTCGGCACGCGCGTGCGATCGGGTCAATCTACTCGAAACCTTCACTCGGCGCGAGGGTCGAGCAGGAATTCGGACAGCACCTCGGTCGCGTAGGCACCGCTCGGGAGCTCGAAACGGAACCGCAGCGCGTCGTCCTCGTCGGTCCGTTCGATCGCCAGCGAGTCGAGTCCCACGAGGAGGGGCCGCCGCGTGCCGCTCGCCAGCTTCTTGAAGTGGCCGAAGTTCTCGACGGTGAGCCCGCTCTCGGCGAGCAGCCCGCGTTCCAGTTCGCCCGGGGACCCGGTCGGCCACAGCATGCGGTGGCCGTACATCGGTCCGGTGACGGCGACCTCTCCGGCGTCCAGTCGGGCCTGCTCGGTCGCCGCGTCCTGCACGAGGAACGCCGGGCTCCCGTCGACCTTCTGCAGGGCGTCCCCCTCCTGCGCGGTCCGGGCGGTCCCTGCGACCAGCCGACGTTCGAGCAACTCGTTGAACAACGTCGACTGGGCGGCCGAGATGGCAAGGCGGACGAGGAACCGACGCTGCCGGGCCGGCACGTCCTTCTTGGTCTTCACGCCGGTCAACAGCTCGAAGCCGAGTTGCAACGTCTCGCCACCGTGGCCGAAGCGTTGTTCCCCGTAGTAGTTCGGCAGCCCCAGCTCTCGGAGCGAACCGGCGATCGTCTCGGCAGCGTCGAAGGCCCCGGCCGGCACGTTGCGGACGACGATCTCGAACCGGTTCCCCTTCAGGTGGCCGGTCTTCAGCTTGTTGCCGTGCCGGGACTCGGCGAGCACGCGGTACCGGACGGAGTCGATCCGCTTGACGCTGGCGGCACACCACCCGGGGACCGAGACCCACTGCCGCGTGACGGCCCGCTTGTCCTTCAGCCCGGCCGTCCCGATCTCGAACTTCGAGGTCCGCAGCGTCCGCTCGAGATGGCGGACGAGGTCGGTCGTCGTCGCGTCCCGCTTCTCGATCCACAGGAAGACGTGCTCCCCCTCGCCGCTCGGCTCGTAGGCGGGAATCTCCTCGACGACGAAGTCCTCCGGTCGCGACTTGAGTCGGCCGGGAAAGCGGTTGGCGTCGGCACACCCTCGACGGCGGTCGGGAATGCGGTCGATCTGCACGTCGACGAACAGTTCGGTGGCGGCGTCCATCGGCGAATCGTATCGGAACGACGCCCGTCGCCGAAGCGTCACCGCGGCCGTCGTTCGGAGACCTTCACCACGCGGCCTTCCTCGGCCGGGTCGCGGGCGTCTCGGAGAAAGTGGATCGCGAAGCCGGACGCCTTGCGGGGGCCGTAGATCCAGACCTCGCTGATCTGCCCGGCCGTCGCGATGCGGGACTTCGAGCGTGGTGCCCCGAGAATCTCGACGACCCGCTCGGGCGTCATGCCGGGCGTGACGGTCGAGTCGACGACGCGGGGCGGGTTCGCGTCCCCCGGACGACGGTCGGTCGCCGTCGTCCACGTCCCCCCTCGGAAGACGTATCCCAGCCGCTGCAGCCGCGTTGCGATCTCGTCGGACTCCGGGGCGAGTTCGTGGGCCTCGATGAGCAGTTCGGCCACCTTGTCCTCGTCGCCGACGAGACTCTCGTAGTAGTCGGCCGCCTGAATCAACCCGTCCGCCCCGTCCTCGCGGAGCGTCTTCTCCTTCGCGGCGAGCCAGTCGGCGACCAGTTGCCGGGCTCGACCCGGTTCGCCCGCCTTCCTGAGACGCTCGGCGAGCGCCGTCATCTCGCCGCGAGTCAGGTTGGCGACGCCCGCGACCTCCCGGTTGAGGGCCGTGCGACGCAGGCTCTGGGCGACTGCCGCGTGCTCGGGGAGCGTGGACTCGACGTCGGCCGCGACTCGTTCCTCGTTCCCCCCCTTCGCGTCCAAGGCGAGCAGGAGTCGTTTGAGCGCGACCTCCGCGTAGAAGGCCCGGTGCAGCCGCGGCCGTTCGTCGTCGGGCGTCCGTGCGTACACGGCCTCCGGCGTCCGCTCGTAGCGACGGACGAGCGGCCCCAGCGGGTCGCGGTCGCCGTCCAACTTCGGCTTCTCGTCGGCCCCGGGGAACACCTTCACCAGCGACTTGGCGAACGTCGCCAGTTCCTTCGCCGTCGCCGGCTCCTCGCGGGCGTCGAGGGCCCGCCACTTCAGTCGCCAACCCCGGTGCCGGTACTCGCCTGCCAATCGCGGCGGGAACCCCAGCTTCTCGGCCTTTGCCGCAAGGGCGATCAACCCGTCGGCGTCGTTCGGTTCGAGAGACCGTTCCTCGACCTTCAGCCCGCCCGCCTGAGCCGCCGCCGCCAACTCGAGGAGTTCCTCGTCCTCGTAGAAGCGGCCCCGCTCCTCGCCCCACGCGGCCAGTTCGTACCAGCCCTCGGACTTCGTGATCGACAACGCCGCCTGACGAGCGCGGAACCGGGCCGCGTCGGACGGCTGCGGCACCAGCTTCTCGACGACGATCACCACGTCCTTGTCCTCCCGCCCGAAGCGACCGACGATCTCGACGTACTTCGTGTCGGCCGGCAGTCGCGGGAGTGGCTCGCCGGGCGGGGCGACGAACTCCAGAGGGCACTTCCGCAGCCGCAGCTTCGTCCCGGCTCGGAAGGCGATTCGTCCCTCGACCGAGACCGCTCGCCCGATCGTGCTCCACGGCCCCCAACTCTCCTTCTGCTCGATCAGCCAACCCACCGTGTGTACGGTCGCCCTCGGGGCCGGTCTTGGCGGTCCGTCGTCGGCCCGAACCGGTGCCGCGACGAGCAGGGTGGCGACCAGGCAAGCAGGTACGGAGAGCAGCCGCATCACTCGGGCTCCTCGTCCGGGACGGCGTCGACGGGCGACAGGGCCACACCGGCTGCCTCGGCTTGTGCGTCGAGCACCTTCCTCGTCGCGTCGTCGACGACGAGCCCCGCGGCCGGGAGAGTGCGTGCGTGAACCCACGGCAGCGGTTCGTCGAGACGGAGAATCGACGGAGTGAACTCGTCGCCACTTCGCCGGAAGTCGCCCAGTCGGGCAGCGAAGACGACTCTGCGAGTGTCGCCGCTACGCGACTCGGGCACGTCGAGCCCGGAGAACGCCTCCTCGTCGACGAACAGGTCGATCGGCACGCCGTCGATCTCGAGCGGGTACTCGACACGAAGGACGCTCTCGCCCTCCACCGTGGTGAACCGGTCGGCGGCGGCATCGACGACGATCCAGTGGCTGCGATGACGTTCGTCGTAACGGTCGGCGTCCGCGAGCAGGTCGACGAGCGGGAACTCCGTCAGTTCGAGGGCGATCTCGACCTCTCGAGCGGCCCGCTCCAGCGACGGGTCTTCGAGCCCGAGCACGCCGAGCGCCGTGTCGGCCTCGGCGAACGCCTCGCTCGCTTCCCGGAAGCGTCGGTCGTCGACGGCCTCCCAGGCCTTGGCCGTCGCCGTCCGGAGTACGATCTCCGCCTGCTCGCGTGACCGCGACCGCAGCACGAACAGCGATGTGAGCAACACGACGGCCCCCATCGCGGCCACGGTCGCCCGGAGTGGTGTGAACCACCGTCGGGCGGCCCCGGCCCCGGAACGCGTCGCCGTCCACGCGCGGGCCACGCGTCGCCGGGCGTTGTCGGGCCCCGCCTTCGCCGCCTGCTTCAGCCGCCGACGTCGCTCCCCCTTCGCGGCCTCTCGTTCGGAACGGTCCGGGCGACGCTTCTCGCTTCGACCGGCCGGTTGGCCACGACGTTTCCCGGCATCCTTCTTCTTCCGGCGATCGGCCGCGTCCGGGTAGACGTCGAGCGGGAGGACGAACAGCCGTTCGCCGGTGGCCGGGCAGGTGACGACCTGATGGCCGCGCGTGCGAAGTCCCTCGACGACGCAGCCGGCCGCCGAGGTGACCTCGAACGGCACCGGCTCGCTGTGGCGGCGCTTCAACACCGACTTCGCCTTGCCGAGCCAGCCTCGCATGTCGTGCCGATCCGTTCCGGTCGTGCCCGTCGTCCGCGGGCATTATCCGCAGCGGGTCGGCCCACGGCAACGAGAAGAACGCGGCCCGCCGTCGACGAGCCGCGTTCCGTCTGTTCCGAACGTCCGGCGGTCGCCGCGTCACGACGACCTCGGGCCGATCACTTCATGAAGAAGTCGCTGGGCCCCTTGACCGTGTAGTAGGGGTACTGCACGACGGTCGGCGGGACGTTGGGGTTGGGGTACCTCAGGTTCTTGGGCATCTCGTGGGTGTAGTGAATGGTGTGCCCCTGATACTGGCCGGGGCCCATGCCCCCCATGCCGTTGTACGGGCCGTGCCAGCAGCCGTCGGGACACATCATGCCCTGCGGCATTCCGCCGTGCATCATGCCACCGTGCATCATGCCCCCCGGCATCATGCCGGCGTCGTGCATCGCCATGCCGCCACCGTGCTGGCATTCGCCGGTGGGGCAGCCGTGTTCGGGGGACTGGCCACGCGTGAGCGCGGTTCCGGAGGCGGTACATCCGACCGACGTGATCGCCAGTCCGGCGAAGAGCATCCAGGCGGTCATGCGGTTCATGGCATCGTTTCCTTACGACGGGTCGCGGTGGCGAGAGCGGTGTCCGCAGAGAGGTATCGGCCGGGGGACGCGGGCGTCCCGAGAATCGTCGCCGTGCGAACACTCGGTTCGACGACCACGACCGGACGACCTTGCAGATCCCCTACAATCGGGATAAATTCACATTCGCTCGCGGGCTGGACGGAGCCCCGACGGTCCACCCGAAGTTCTGTCACCACAGAACTTTCCGCAACGGCCCTCCCCGGGAGACAACGTTTTGTACGTTGCCGCCTCCACGCGCTGCTTCTCCGAACTGGACATCCCCGCCGCCTGCTCGGCTCTCGGGGACCTCGAGTACACGAAGTACGAACTCTGGTTCAGCCCCGAGTCTCCGGCGACCGATCCCGCTCAGCTCGTGGGCCGGGTCGAGGAGTTCGAGGCCGACCTCCGCTCGGCGACGCGACTGACTCCGATTGCCATCACGCTCGACCAGGACTTCTCCGAGGAGGTGCTGCTCGCCGTCGCCAAGCTGTCGAAGTCGTTGCGGGTCGCCCAGCTGACGATTCCCGCCTCGCCGCTCGGCACGCCGTTCAACACGGAGATCGACCGGCTGCGGCATGCCGTGCGCGTCGGCTCCGAGCACGGCGTCCGCGTCTCGATCAAGACCCGCACGGGCGACCTCTCCGAGGACCCGCACACCGCGAACGAGCTCTGCCAGTCGGTCAAGGGGCTCGGCATCACGCTCGACCCCAGCTACTACGTCTGCGGGCCCAACCAGGGCCGCAGCTACGACATGGTCTTCCCGCACGTCACCCACCTGCACCTCCGGGACACGAAGCCCGACTCGCTGCAGGTGCCGACCGGCCTCGGCGAGATCGACTACAGCCGTCTCGTCGCGCAGCTCAACAAGGAAGCCTACTCGGGGTCGATGAGCGTCGAGCTGATCCCGTCGCTGCTCGACCTGGAGACCCGGCCGCTCGAACTGCGGAAACTCCGCATGCTGCTCGAGACGCTCGAGTAGTCCGGCCGTCGTCAACCGGTCCACCAGCTCGGTTCGGCGAACAGCCCCTCGAGATCGAGTCGGAGCGAGCAGCCGCCGGGGCTCCGCTCGACCGGCGTGCCGGCCCGCAGCGTCTCCGGTGGCGAGGTCCGGCTGCTCGTCTTGACGACCCCGCGCTCGACTTCGAGCACCCACACCGTCTCCACGCCCCAGTCGTGCAACCCGCGGACTCGGTCCCCGACCGACGCCAGCCGTTTCGGCGACGAGACGACGTCCGCGACGAACGCGGGCGGCGTCTCGCAGAGCACGTCGTCAGTCCGGTCGAACCGTCCCTCGCCCGGAAACCACGAGAAGGCCGGGAAGTGGACCGTGTCCGGGTCCCGCGACACGACGAGCCCCAGGTCGAACGCGGCACACCCGGCGTCCGGCTCGCGCTGGACGAAGTCCGCCACGACCTTCGAGAAGTTCAGGACGACCGTTCCGTGCATCTGGTCGGGCGGCTCGAACGCGACCGGCGAGCCCTCGACGAGCTCACTCCAGCGTCCGACGTCGAAGTCCTCGTTCTGCCACTCCACGAACCCTTCGGCCGTCATTCGTTCGGACACGGGACACCTCGAGTCGAGTGATCGGCGCCGCGGCGGTCGGTTGCCAGGCGGCCTGTCCCGGCAGTATAGGCAGTCGAAACCGTCAAGTGGGGAGTTCGGGCTTGCGAACCGCGGTCGTGGGAGCGAAGGGGCAGTTGGGGACGGACCTGATGCGGGTTCTGCCCGGTGAACTCGTGCCGTTCGGACGGGCGGAACTCGACGTGACGAACGCCGAACGCGTTCGGGAGGTCGTCGTCGTCGGCGGGTTCGACCGCGTGGTGAACTGTGCCGCCTACAACCAGGTCGACCAAGCCGAGGACGAGCCGGCGGCCGCCCTCGCCGGCAACGCCTTCGGCCCGAGGAACCTCGCCAAGACGTGTGCCGAACACGGCGTCACGCTGCTCCACGTCAGCACGGACTACGTGTTCGGCGAAGACGCGTCCCGCGACCGCCCCTACGGCGAGGAGGACTCGACCGGCCCGACGAGCGTCTACGGTCTGAGCAAGGTCGTCGGCGAGGCGCTCGTCCTCGACAACGCCCCGCGGTCGTTCGTCGTCCGCACGTGCGGGCTGTACGGCATCGCCGAGGGACGGCCGAACTTCGTCCGCACGATGCTGCGGCTCGGACGGGAACGCGGGGCGGTCTCGGTCGTGAGCGACCAGGTCTGCACGCCGACGTCGACGGCCGACCTCGCCGAG
>JANQQW010000363.1 GCA_028284885.1 Planctomycetaceae bacterium | reverse complement strand
CGCACCGAGCCAAGGCCGTCGTCGCCGGCATCGAGACGCACGTCTGCGTGCTGCAGACGGCGTGCGACCTGCTCGGGATGGGCTACCGCGTCCATGTCGTCACCGATGCCGTTGGCAGTCGAAACGAGCACGATACCGAGACAGCCCTCGCCCGGCTCCGCGACACCGGGGCCATCCTGACGACGACGGAGTCCGTCCTGTTCGAACTCTGCGAGGTGGCCGGCACGCCGGAGTTCAAGGAGATCAGCCGGCTGGTGAAAGAGGGGGCCGGGTGATTCCCGTTGACACTCTCAGTGGTCGCTGATTCAATCCCACCCCGCCGCGGCCGGTCGGTCGCGGGGCCCGAGGCGACGCGACACGGAGGCCGAGCGATGGCGACGAACAACGGAACGTGGTCCCGGTCCGAGCGTGCGGCCGTTCTCGTCTCGGCGATTCGCGAGGCCGGCGGGCCGAACGGCGAGGCGATCTCGGCCGTCAAGCAGCACGTCGACGCCGCCCACGCCGACTACCCGTGGCAGAACCCGTGGCATGCCGAGGTCCGTGGCGCCGTGCTCGCCGACCGCATCGCTCGCGGCGAGGCAACGTTCCCGGCCGCGACGGTCGAAGAGGAGACGCCGGCCACTCCCGCTACCGCGACGGCTACGTCGGGCTTCGACCCGCAGGAGATCGAGCGGGCACGGGTCTTCGTGGCAACGCTCGGCAACGGGTCGATCGACGACTCCCGCGACGTGCTCGACTTCCTGCTGGAGTTCGGCGACCTCGTCGATCTCGGCACGTCGATCGAGACATGGGGCGAGTTGCTCGAAGCGGTCCGCGGCGACGACGAGGCCGCCCGCCGCGTGCTGTCGCTGGTCGCCAACCGCCTCGGCACCCCCGACTTCCCCCGCCTCGCCGCCGACACGACGCATCGCGAAGCCGCCTGACGGCGAAGTTGCACGGTCGGTACGACGGGCACTCCTGCCCGTCGCCAGCGCGACTCGGGCACGGAGTGGACTGCATGAACGGGCAAGAGTGCCCGTTCTACGGTCTTCACGGCCCGCCGCTGCAGCTCCACGCCGGATTTACGACGCTCGCGGTGCAGCGTACGCGAGCGCCCGCTAGCATGGCCTGACGTCTTCAGGTACGTGCGGAGAGAACGACGTTGGCGGAGCGAGCGGATCATCGGGGGGCGTTCGGGGCGACGGTCGTCGGGGTGTTCGCCCTGCTGGCCGCCGGCGTGCTCGCGTGGTGGATGCTGCTGGAGTCGCCACGGCGGGCGATCGACGCCCGGATCGCGCTCGTCGAGTCGTGGGGCGGTCGCGTCGACACCGTGTCGTCCTGCCCGGACTGGCTGGAACCGGCCGTGCGGGAGACGTGGATCGAGGACTACTTCCGCTGGGTCGTCGGCCTGAGTGTCCAGCACAACACACCGCTCGACGACGAGTCGACTCGATATCTCGAAGCGTTTCGGAACCTCGACTACCTGACGCTCGAGTTCAACGGCGTCGATGCGGCGCCGATCCTCGCCCACCTGCCGAAGAACGAGGACTTGGACGAGATGTGGCTGACGCGGTCGAGCAGCCTGCCGGACCCGGCCGCGGTCCCGAATCTGCAGAAGCTCGGGCTGGGCGTGTCGTCCGGTCGTTCGCGGTTGGCTGAACCGGATCTCAGCCGGTTCACGAGGCTGCGGACGGTCTCACTGAGCCTCGCCAGCGGCATCGAGCGTGGCCGTACGAGCAACGTGCTCGCGGCTCTGCCGTCCGCCCGGCGGCTGGAACGGCTGGAGATTCGCGGGCACGGCCTCTCGAACGAGAACTGGCGGCAACTCGCCGGGCTGACCCGCATTCGCGAGATCGTCTTCACGCTGGGCACGCACCAGAACCAGTTCAACGAGGAACGGGTCCGGATGTTGGCTGGCCTACCGAACCTCCGTCGCCTGGAGTTCCACCTGGTCTCGCTTCGCAGCCAGTCGACTTGGATCGGCGAACTGTGCGCGAACGACAGCCTGCAGGCGATCGACATGCACTTCCGCCTCGGCAACCACCTGCGGGCCACGACTGCTCTGCGTGAACAGGACTTCGCCCGGCTGACCGTCCTGCAGGACCAGAACTTCGCCATCGACCAGCCGAACCTTCCCCCGCTGACGTTCACCGGCAGCGAGAACGCGAAACCGTTCGACGTGACCCTCGACACCCGCCAGGGCCGCCTTCGACTGAAGGTACGACGGATTCGCGACCGCCCGCGAAACGGCTGAGGAGTTCGATTGCCGCACTTCGCTTTCCATCTCGACCACGTCGACGCGACCACCGGGGCTCGGGCGGGGCGGTGGGTGACGCCGCACGGGGAGATCGAGACGCCGGCCTTCATGCCGGTCGCGACACAGGCGGCCGTGAAGGGGATCACGGTCGAGCAGTTGCGGCAGGCGGGCGTGCAGAAGGTGCTGGCGAACACCTACCACCTTGCGTTGCGGCCGGGGCCGGAGGTGGTGGCGGACCTCGGCGGGCTGCACGGCTTCATGGGCTGGAACGGGCCGATCCTGACCGACAGCGGCGGGTTTCAGGTCTTCAGTCTCGCGGAGCTGCGGAACCTCGACGACGAGGGGGTGGTGTTCAAGTCGCACGTCGACGGCGACATCCTCGAACTCACGCCGGAGCGGGCGATCGAGATCCAGGAGTTGCTGGGGGCGGACGTGATGATGTGCCTCGACGAGTGCCCGCCACTGCCGAGCCCGCCGGAACGGCTGCGGGCGGCCGTCGACCGGACGACTCGGTGGGCCAGACGCTGCCGGGACGCCCAGCGGCGGGACGACCAAGCCCTGTTCGGCATCGTGCAGGGAGGGACGGACGCGGGACTCCGGGAGCGGTCGGCGACGGCGCTCCTCGAACTCGACTTCCCGGGTTACGCGGTCGGCGGGCTGAGCGTGGGCGAGCCGCCGGTCGAGATGTATCGAACCCTCGACTTCACCACCCCGTTCCTGCCGAAGGAGAAGCCGCGGTACCTGATGGGGGTGGGGCGACCGGAGGACCTGATCGAGTCGGTCTGCCGTGGGATCGACCTGTTCGACTGCGTGATGCCCACGCGGAACGGGCGGAACGCGTCGGCCTTCACCAGCGACGGCCGCGTGCGGATGCGGAACAAGCAGTGGGAGCGGGACGAACGGCCGCTCGACCCGGCGGTCGACTGCCCGGCGAGCCGGGACTTCAGCCGGGCGTACCTACGGCACTTGTTCGTCGTCGGGGAGATGCTGGGGCCGATCGTGCTTTCGTGGCACAACATCGCCTTCTACCAGCACACGTTGCGGGAATTGCGGGCGGCGATCCTCAAGGACCGGGCGGCCGAGTACCGGGCGGACCGGCTTGCCCGCTGGAACGGAGCGGACTAGACTACCCGCTTCCGTTGGCCCCGGCGTTCGAGGCCGGCGCGGATCGTGTTGTCAGCCCAACGGTTGCGACGACCCGCGACCCGGACGAGTTGCCGGAAGTCGCGGTGGGATCGCGATCGTTCGCCGCAAGCCGAGGGGAGACCTCGTGCCCGGCTGGAGTGGACTTCGATGGGGCTCATGCTGACAGGACTGCTCACGAGGCTGACGCTCCTCGCCGACGACGCGGGAGCCGCCGAGGCACCGAACCCGCTGCTCGCCATGGGGTGGATCGTCCCCGTGATCGTGCTGTTCTACGTGATGATCTTCTGGCCGCAGCGTCGGGAGCAGAAACGTCAGGCGGACATGATCGACAACTTGAAGAAAGACGACGAGGTCGTGCTCCGAAGCGGTATTTTCGGGAAGGTGGTCTCGGTCTCGAAGGAGGCCGGGAAGGTCGTCATCAAGGTCGACGAGAACGCCCGCCTGACCGTGCACCAGGAGTCGATCGGCCAGGTGATCGTGCCGGAGACCGACGAGTCCAAGAAGGCGGAATCCAAGAAGAAGTGACCGGGCGGCCGGACTCGAACCGGCCGCCGTGCTCGTAACGTGCCGATGCGTCGCCCTCCGCGACGCGGCCCCGCAGGACCGGAATCGACGCGATGATGTTCTACGCCGCCCTGAACACCGTGGCGCTGCTCCTCTTGGGCATCGTCCTCCCGCTCTTTCTCGGCGTGCTGATCGCCAAGGCCCTGCGGCTGAAGGACATGGAGTGGCGGATCGGAGTCTGCCTGCTGTGCCTGTTCCTGGCCGCCGCGCCGTTCGTCTTCCACTACGTCGTCCACTTCGAGAACAAGGCGAGCTACGAGAGCCGGCACGCCGAGTGGGCCGAGGGGAAGAAGGCCTGGGACGAGTGGAACGCCCTCACCTCCGCGGAGAAGCGCAAGGCCGAGAACGACGGGGAGAAGGCTCCGGCGGAGGTAACGGCCATCGCCGAGCCGCAGAAGCCGGTCGATCGGCCGTTCCTGTGGCGTGCCGCCCCGGCCGACCCTCCGCCCATCTGGCAGGACGCGATCAACCTCGGCATCGACCTCGCCGGCGGCACGAACCTCGTCTACGAGGTCGAGGACGGGGCGATCGACCGAGCCCTCGAGGAGAACCCCCGCGACACGGTCGGCGACATCATGGACCGCATGGTCGGCGCCATCGGCCGCCGCGTGAACCCCAGCGGTACCGAGGAGATCACCGTCCGCCGCGTTGGCGAGGACCGCATCGAGATCATCATGCCGGGGGCCGACGCCGAGACCGTCGAGCGGATGAAGCGACAGATCACGCGGCTCGGAAGCCTTGAGTTCGCCATCCTCGCCTGCGGGGACAACTACACGCCGCACCGGGGCATCATCGCCCGGGCGAAGAAGCTCGCCGACAACGAGCGGGATCTCACCGTCGAACGCGAGATCGTCGTCGACGGCGAGAAGCAGACGATCACGCAGGTCGAGGCGAGCTGGCTCGACGTCGCCCGGACCAAAGGCGGAACCCAGAAGCGGGTCGCCGAGCACGGCGGGGCGGTCACGCGGACGATCACGGTCGGCGGCGAGGAGGTCAAGCAGTTCCTCGTCGTCTTCGAGGAGCAGGACTACCGCGTCACCGGCAAGTACCTCGACTCGGCCCGGGCGGAACGCAACACGTCCGGAACCGGCGAGCGAGTCGTCTCGTTCACCTTCGACATCGCCGGCGGCCAGCTGTTCAGCGCGTTGACGAACAAGTACCGACCGAAGGAGGGGCGTGACCCGTTCCGGCTCGCCGTGCTGCTCGACAACAAGGTGCAGTCCGCCCCCAACCTGCAGGCGGTCATCGGCCGGAACGGCCAGATCACCGGCACGCCGGCCGACGAGGTGGACGAGCTGGTCGACGTCCTCAACGCCGGTGCCCTTGCCGTTCCGCTCCAGCGGGCGCCGGTCTCGGAGGCGACGGTCGGGCCGCAGCTGGCCGACGACGTTCGCCAGAAGGGAATCCTCGCGATCGGGCTCGCCGCCGGAGCGGTCGTCGTCTTCATGCTGGTCTTCTACCGCTTCGCCGGCCTCGTCGCCGACGTCTGCCTGCTGCTGAACATCGTCCTCGTGATGGGGGCGATGGTCTTCATCGACGCGACCTTCACGCTGCCGGGGCTCGCCGGCATCGTGCTCACGGTCGGCATGGCGGTCGACGCGAACGTGCTCATCTTCGAACGGATTCGCGAGGAGCAGAAGAAGGGGAGCCGCCTGCGGATGGCGATCCAGAACGGCTTCGGCAAGGCGTTCACCACCATCGTCGACGCGAACGTCACCACCCTGCTGACGGCCGTCGTCCTGTTCATGATCGGGACCGACCAGGTGAAGGGCTTCGCGGTGACGCTCTTCATCGGCATCGTGACGAGCATGTTCACGGCCCTGTTCGTCGGCCGCACCATCTTCGACGTCGCCGAGCGGAAGCGCTGGCTGGGCGACGAGCTCAAGATGGCGAGCATCGTGGGCGACACGCACTGGGACTTCCTCGGCAAGCGGTCGGTCGCCTTCATGGTCTCGGTCGCCCTCATCGCGGGCGGCATGTTCGCCCTCGTCAGCCGCGGCGAGGACAACCTCGACATCGACTTCAGCGGCGGCATCATGGTCACGTTCAGCTTCAAGGAGGGCCAGGAGATCGACGACGTCGAGCAGGCCCTCCTCGACGGCGGGTTCGAAGACAGCATCACCGTCGAACGACTCGTCACCGACCCGGACGCCGCCCTGCCGACGAAGTTCCGCATGCGGATCAAGGAGAGCGACGTCGCCCGGCCCGAGGGGAACACCGACCCGATCGAGGAGGTCGTGGGAACACAGGTGGCCGAGGCCCTCGAGGCGAAGTCGCTGCCGCTGTGGGTGGTCGAGATGGAGAAGCCCGCGGACGGCTGGGCCGTCACCGAGATCCCGGCCCCCGAGGAGGGGGCGGAGGAACTGACTGCCAAGGAGGCCCGGTTCGTCGGCGGTCATCGCGTGGAGCTCGCCTTCACCGAACCGGTCGAGGAACGACGCACGGGCGACAACCCGATCACGCTCGCGTGGGTGTCCGGCGAGATCGTCGGCGGACTCGAGTCGTTCGGCGAGGACCTCTACGACCAGGCGGAGGAACTCGTCTCCGTCTCGTTCCCCGAGGGAGCGAGCGAGGAGAGCAGCAAGACGCTGGTGCTCGAAGTCGCCCCGGACGTGAAGGAGGCCGACCTCGTCGCCGTGCTGGACACCCTGCAGGCCGAACTCCCCGAGTCGCCGATCTTCGACGAGGTGAACAGCTTCTCGTCCGCGGTCGGAACCGAGATGCAGTGGTCCGCCGTGCGGGCGATGGTCGTCAGCCTGATCGCGATCATCGCCTACATCTGGCTGCGGTTCGAGCAGGTGACCTTCGGCCTCGCCGCCGTGGTGGCCCTCGTCCACGACGTGCTCGTCGTACTCGGCATGGTGGCCGCCGCGTCGCTGCTGTCGGGGAACGCGTTCGGCGAGATGCTGCTGCTGTACGACTTCCGCATCAACCTGCCGATGATCGCCGCGTTCCTGACGATCGTGGGCTACTCGCTGAACGACACGATCGTCGTCTTCGACCGCATCCGCGAGGTGCGGGGCAAGAACCCGGCCCTCACGCAGGAGATGGTCAACACCAGCCTGAACCAGACGCTCGCCCGGACGCTGCTGACCTCGCTGACGACCTTCCTCGTGGTCGCGATCCTCTACGTCGTCGGCGGCGAGGGCATCCACGGCTTCGCCTTCTGCCTCGTGCTGGGCGTCGTCGTCGGAACCTACAGCTCGATCTACGTCGCCAGCCCGGTCCTGCTGTGGCTGATGAACCGCCCGGACGGTTCGAGTGGCTCCCCCGCGGTCGCCGAGAAACGGGCGGCCGCCGCCGGGTAGACCCTGCCCAGCGACGCTCGCACGACGAGCGTGCCGAACCGGAGAACGAACGAGCCCGGCACCACTCGGTGGTGCCGGGCTCGTGTTCGTACTGGTCGCTCGTCGAGTCGTGCGTTCAACGCAACCCGACGTAGGCCGGCATCAGCTTGCCGAGGTCGAGCGGGTCGCCCGTCTTCTCCTGCCACGCCAGCAGTTGCCGCCGCAGCCGGTCGAGGTGGGGCTTCGACTCCGGCTTCCCGGCGAGGTCGTTCGCCTCGGTCGGGTCGGCCGTCACGTCGAACAGCAACTCGCGGCCGATCTGTGGATAGACGATCAACTTGAAGCCGCCCGGTCCCTCGTCGATCGTCCGCTGCGTCTCGGTGTACGCCGCGTAGACGGACGGGCCGTAGGGCTCGGTCTCGGCGTACTCCTCCGTGTCGCCCGACACCTCGGCCGCGAGGCTGCGGAACTCGACGTCGTCCGGGACCTCGACGCCGGCCCACTCGAACGTGGTCGGGATCACGTCCTGCAGGTAGATCGGGCGGTCGTTCCGCGTCCGCTTCTCCACGCTCGGCCCGACGACGTGGAACGGCACGCGAATGCTCTGGTGGTACATGTTCTGCTTGCCCATCAGCCCGTGGCGGCCGCACGAGAGCCCGTGGTCGGCCGTGAACACGACGTAGGTGTTGTCCGCCTGCCCGGACTTCTCGAGGGCGTCCAGAATGCGGCCGATCTGGGCGTCGAGGTGTGTGATGATGGCGAAGTACTCGGCCCGGTTGACCTGCACGGCGTGCTTCGTTCGCGGGAACGGCGCGAGCTTCTCGTCACGAATGCGGTTGCTGCCGATCTGGTACGGGTAGTCCGCGTAGAACGGCTGCGGGACCTTCACCTTCGCCGGCGGGTACACGTCGACGTACTCCTTCGGCGCCTGACGAGGATCGTGCGGGGCGTTGAAGGCGACGTACATGAAGAACGGGTTTTCGGACTTCTCCGCCATGCCCAGGAAGTCGATCGCGTCGTCCGCCGTGACCTCGCTCCAGTGCTTGCCGCCCCGCCAGAAACCCTGGTGCTTCTTGTCCCACGGCTTCCAGTCGTCCGGCTGGCCGACGAGCGGGCGGTTGTAGCCGGAGGGCACCTGGTTCGGCATGCCGGGTCGGACGTTGCGGGCCACCTTGAAGACCTTCGAGGTGTCCATCCTCACGTGCCACTTGCCGGTGAAGTAGGTGTCGTACCCGCCGGCGGCGAGCCGCTGGGCCCATGTGCGGCCGGCGTCCTGGTAGTCGGACTTCAGCGACTTCTCCGCCTCTCGGGCGTGCCACAGGAACCGGCCGGTGTTCAGCATGGTGCGGCTGGCGACGCAGACGGCCCCGTGCCAGCCCCCCATGTTGTAGGCCCGCGAGAACGTGTGCCCGCGGTCCCGGAGCCGGTCGAGGTTCGGCGTCCGCACCTCCGGATTCGTCTCGCCGGCCGGGCTCGTCTCGTACGCCATGTCGTCGGCGAAGAGGAAGAGCACGTTCGGCTTCTCCGCCGCGGAAACGAGCGAAGCGGAGAACCAGACGACGGCGACAACTGCGACGGCGAGCGGCGATGGCAGGCGATTCACGCGAGAGTCCTCGGAGCACGGGCGAGCGGGTCGAACCGGATCATGCTAGCCGGGACGAAGTGTGCTCGCGACCAAGGTCGTCGCGGAGGGATCCCGAGCAGTGGTGCCAACAGTTCGTGCAGCCCGCACCGTCACCACCTGCCGGACGAGATCGACGCGCAACCTGCAGACGAACGGAGCCGGCTCCGCTCCGACCAGCTTCGCTGCAGAATTGCCGCTCCAGAAGGCTCCATCGCTCAGTCAGGCGATTTCACAGAAGGCGTCAGTGCGCCTACGGCCCAACGTCGGTACGCAATTTGCACTCAGAGTTCATTAAGTTGTCTCGGAAACGCTGGCAGCTGACCCACGTTCGATCATGCCGACGACCGGTGGTGCCACTTCGCCTGGCACGTCCAGCGTCACGAGCAAGACCTCCCCGCCTCGCCCCCCGCCTGCAGAGAGTCCATCCTTGAAACGTCGCGGCTTCACTCTCATCGAACTGCTCGTGGTGATCGCGATCATCGCGATCCTCATCGCGTTGCTGCTTCCGGCCGTGCAACAAGCCCGGGAGGCGGCGCGTCGGTCGTCCTGCAAGAGCAACCTCCGGCAACTCGGCATCGCGTTCCACAACTACCACGACACCCACTCGTCTCTGCCGGCGGCAGCCTACTGCCCCGGCAACGGCATTCAGTACTGTCACAACTGGCTGGTGTCGCTGCTGCCCTACATCGAGCAGTCCAACGTCTACGACAATCTCGACCTCACGCAGGGGACCAACGCGAGTGTGAACGCGGACACTCTCAACGGTCTGGTCGTCAACGTCCTGTTGTGTCCGTCGGATCCGGACAGCGGCCTGCTGCCGAACTCCCGCGACAGCTACAACGTCGGCAACACGGGGGAGTCGATGGGGGCGAACTACGTTCCCTGTGCCGGCCCGGTCAGTTTCAACGTCTGTTCGGTGCCGGACCAGAGCCCGACGCTCGTCAACTGCACGACCAACCAGGGCATGAGGAACGACGTCGGGACGAACGGCATGTTCAACGGCGGGAAACGGTCCTACAAATTCCGTGACTGCACGGACGGGCTCAGCAACACGTTCCTGGTCGGAGAGACGTTGCCGATCTACAGCTCGTTGCACATGTACTTCGGCTCGCACATGCACGTGGGCACGGTCAACCCGGTCCCGAACAACCACAACGTCTACACGGCCTGCCCGAAGTCGCGCGACAGCCGGATCGACACCTGCTACGGGCACATGGGCGGCTACATGAGCGAGCACACGGGCGGCCTGCAGATGTGCCTCGCGGACGGCAGCGTGCGATTCGTCTCGGAGAACGTCGACTACGCCACCTGGGTGCGAATGGGGGACCGCCAGGACGGCGTGCCGATCGAACTGCCATGACGTCCTCGACCATCCGATCGACACGCGTCGCCCGAGTCCTGGTCTGCCTGCTGGCGTCGTCCTGCATCGCCGCCTGTGGCCGCACCGACTCGCGCCCCGAGACCGCTCGCGTGAACGGCACGGTGACGTACGAGGGCCAGCCGTTGACCACCGGCCGAGTGTCGTTCGTGAAGCGGACCAATGCAGGCGGAAGCTACTCCCGCCCGGCCGTCGGCGTGATCGACGAACGCGGACGGTACGAGATGACGACCTTCACCGAGGGCGACGGCGTCGTCCCCGGTGAGTACGTCGTCGTCGTCGAGAGCCTCGGAGCGGAACTCGACCCCGAGGACTTCGCCAAGGGCCTCGAACGCGAGTCGCTGATTCCCGAGCGATTCGCCTCCGTCGAGACCAGTGGCCTGACGATCGTCATCGACGGTGACCTCGAGCACGACATCGTGCTCACCGACGAAGAGTAGCGACCAATCGGGGCCGTTCCACACAGGGGACGATTGCGTCGGGCCCCCGCATCTCGCTCACCACGCCGATTCCCGCTTCTCGGAATCGTTCCGCCGCCTGCGTGGTCGCTTGAATCCCCTCGGCGATGTTGGCATAGTCCGAGCGTTCCCGCGGACCACCCTCTTTTTCTGGTGAGTTCCTGCACCGGGACTCGCGATCGCGGGTCCCGCCTCGAACCACGGATCGGCTCGGCATGCCCGTCGCCCTCGCCCAAACCTCCATCCGCTCTGCCGTCGAGCAGTTCGGCCCGGGTTGGGAGGTCGTCGCTTTCGTCGTGGCGATCGGCGTGCACGCGGCTCTCGTGATGGCCCTGTTCGGCCTCGCTCCGTTCTTCTTCATCTGGGCGGAACGCAAGGTCGCCGGCCGCATCCAGGACCGCCTAGGCCCCACGCGGGTCGGCGGTGCGTTCGGCTGGCTTCAGTCGCTCGCGGACGGCGTCAAGCTGATCCAGAAGGAGGACCTCGTCCCCAAGGACGCGGACGCCACCCTCTACAAGATGGCCCCGTACCTCACGTGCATCGCGTCGCTCGGGGCGTTCATCGTGCTCCCCTTCCACGACGGCTGGGCCGCCGTCGTCGCCGACGTCGGCCTGTTCCTGCTCTTCGCCATCCTCTCCCTCGAGGTGCTCGGCATCGTACTCGCCGGCTACTCCAGCGGCTCGAAGTGGTCGCTCTTCGGCGGCATCCGCGAAGCCGCCCAGATGGTCAGCTACGAGATCCCGCTCGCCATCACCGGGTTGATTCCCGTCGTCGCCGTCGGCTCGCTGAACCTCTCCGAGATCGGCCGCGTCCAGAGCGGCGGCATCCAGAACTGGTTGATGTTCAACGACCCGTTCACGTTCACCGCGTTCTTCGTCTACTTCGTCGTCGCGACGGCCGGCTGCAAGCGCGCCCCGTTCGACCTCGCCGAGGCGGAGAGCGAACTCGTGGGCGGGTTCCACACCGAGTACTCCGGCATGCGGTGGAGCTTCTTCTTCCTCGCCGAGTACGCCAGCATGTTCCTGGTCTCGATGGTGGCCGCCATCCTGTTCCTCGGCGGCTGGCACTCCGGCCTGCCGTTCGTCTTCGAGAACGGACTCAACGAGAAGGTCGTCGGACTGTTCGGCAACGCGAGCGTGATGGGGCTCGCGATCGGACCATACGTCGGCAAGCTGTTTGGTCTGAAGGTCCTCATCCTCAAGGCCTCGGCCCTCGTCTTCGTGCAGATCTGGGTTCGCTGGACGCTGCCGCGGCTCCGCATCGACCAGGTGATGACCACCTGCCTGAAGTACCTGATCCCGATCAGCTGCTTCCTGTTCCTCGGCGCCGTCGCGTGGCCGCTGATCCTGTTCACGGCGACTGGCGGACCGGACGGCGGGCAGACCCGTTGGGGCCGACCGATCGGCGAGAAGATCGCACCGGCCGACGCCGACGAGCCGTCGAAGCCCGCCGGTGGCCGGACTGACGACGAGGTGGCCGCCCTCGACGAGGAGGCCGCCCCGTGAGCATGGACCAAGTTGCCGGCTTCCTCGTCGGGCTGTTCGCCATCGCCTCCTGCCTCGGCGCCGTGATGGTCGTGCTGACGCAGAACGTCGTCCGCATGGCGTTCTGGCTCATCGTCTCGCTCGGCTCCGTCTCCGGCCTGTACTTCTCGCTGCACGCCGACTTCGTCGCCGCCTCGCAGCTGCTCATCTACGTCGGCGGTACGGTCGTCGTGCTGATCTTCGGCGTCATGCTGACCGCGAGCGGCCCGTACCAGCAGATCCGCTCGTCCCCCGGCGAGACGGTCGTCGCCGGCGGCATCGCGGTCCTGTTCCTCGCCCTGCTCGCCTCGACGGTCCTCTCCGTCGACTGGAACGGCGGCGAGGTCCCCGCGTTGGCCGAGGGCTACAACCCGCCCGAGCAGGGCAACACGCTCCGCCCGATCGGCCTCGCCCTGCTGGGAGCCCGGCCCGACAAGGACCTCGGCGCTCCCGCCGAGGAGTCGCTGAGCACCGGCTACCTGCTGCCGTTCGAGATCGTCTCGGTCCACCTGCTGGTCGTCCTCATCGGCGCGTCCTATCTCGCCCGTGCGAAGAAGCGCAGCGAGGAGGATCCCGACTCGTGACCCCCGCGCCGATCACCCTCTACCTGCTCGTCGGAGCCGTGCTGTTCGTCTGCGGCATCGCCTGCATGGCGACCAAGCGGAACGGCATCGGCGTGCTGATGGGGGTCGAACTCGTCCTGAACGGGGCGAACGTCAACTTCGTCGTCTTTTCCCGCTACACGGAACTCGGACTCGACGGCCAGATCACGTCGCTGTTCGTGATCGTGCTCGCAGCGGCCGAGGCAGCCGTCGCCCTCGCCATCGCCCTCAACTTCTACAACAACCACCTGACCATCGACGTCGACCGCGGCGACGAACTTCAGGGGTAACCCGTGGGACGGATTTCCGATCCGTCCGGCCGAACGACACGAGATCACCGTCGAACGAGACGGGTTGAAAACCCGTCCCACGAAGACCGCTCATGCCCGCCGAAGTCGTCGCACAAATCGACTCGCTGAAGGCCCAGCTCGGCTTCGAGGTCAGCTGGCTGCTGCTCCTCGCGTGGCTGTTGCCGTTGGCAGGGTTCGTGGTCGAGATCTTCGGTGGCTACTGGGCCGACGTCCGCAGCAAGACGCCCGCCTACCTTGCCGTCGGCTGTATCGCCGGCGGCTTCGTCCTCAGCACGACGGCCCTCGTTCGCTGGAACGACGCGTCCGCCGCCGTCGCCAAGCTGCAGGCCGAGCACGCCCCGAAGCACCACGACGAGGGGCACCACGGTGCAGACGGTGAAGAGGGGGAGTCCGGGGAGGAAGGCCACGCCGGCGACCACGAGCCTGCGGGGGGCGAACACGCGGAACCAGAGCACCATGCTCACGCCGACGGCGAACACGGCGTCGAGCACCAGCACCACGGCCACCACGAGGACGACGCGGTCGCCATCCCGTTCCTCGCCGGCACCTACTACGTGCTCGCCCAGTTCGGCGGCATCGTCTTCGCAATCGACTGGTACGTCGACAGCCTCACGCTGACGATGTTCTGCATGGTCACGCTCATCGCGACCTGCATCCACGTCTTCGCCATCGGCTACATGAGCGACGAGCTGACCGAGGACCACGTCGACCACGAGGTGCACCTCGCCGACGGCAAGCACCTCCACCGCCCCGGCCGCTTCTACCGCTTCTTCGCGTACCTCTCCCTGTTCTCGTTCTCCATGCTGGGCCTCGTGCTCGCCGGGAACGTCTTCCAGGTGTTCGTCTTCTGGGAACTGGTCGGCATCTGCTCCTTCCTGCTGATCGGCTTCTACACCGAACGGAAGTCCGCGAGCACGGCCGCCAACAAGGCGTTCATCATGAACCGCGTCGGGGACTTCGGGTTCCTGATCGGGTTGATGGTGCTCGTCACCTACTTCGGCACGTTCCGCTTCGCCGAGTCCGAGATCGACGGCCGGACCGTTCCCGGGCTCTTCGAGCAGGTTCGCGGCGAGACCGGCGAGATCGACGTCGTACTGACCGGAGTCGACGCCGACGGTCACACCGTCGCCGCCCTGCCCGGAACCGAGGACGCCGCGGCACTCGAGGCCGCCGGTGTCACGCTCGTCGAACAGGTCGTCTTGCAGGGCCGCGAGGAGACGGCGGAGGGAGCTCCCTCCGTGCCGTACTGGCTGCTGATCGTCGCCGGGCTCGGCATCTTCGCCGGCTGCGTCGGCAAGTCGGCCCAGTTCCCGCTGCAGACGTGGCTGCCCGACGCGATGGAGGGACCGACCCCCGTCTCCGCACTCGTCCACTCCGCGACGATGGTGGCCGCCGGCGTCTACCTCGCCGGCCGGGCCTACCCGGTCTTCACGCCGGAAGTGCTGCTCGTCATCGCCTACGTCGGCTGCATCACGGCCTTCGTCGCGGCGACCATCGCCATCGTCGCGACCGACATCAAGCGGGTCCTCGCCTACTCCACCATCAGCCAGCTCGGCTACATGATGCTCGCGATCGGCGTGGGCGGCTGGGGGGCCGGCCTGTTCCACCTGATCACGCACGCGTTCTTCAAGTCGCTCATGTTCCTCTGCTCCGGCAGCGTCATCCACGGCTGCCACCACGAACAGGAGATGCCCAAGATGGGCGGCCTGTGGAGGAAGATGCCGATCACCGCCTTCACCATGCTGGTCGGCGTGATCGCGATCTCGGGCCTCGCGATTCCGGGCATCGCCATCTTCGGGGAGAAGATCGCCTTCTCCGGCTTCCACTCGAAGGACGCCATCGTCGCGACCGGCCTCGCCTACTCGCAGCTCAACAGCGTCCACTTCCTGCTGTTCCTGGTGCCGCTCGTGACGGCGGGCATCACGGCCTTCTACATGTTCCGGCTCTGGTTCTTCACCTTCGCCGGCACGCCGCGAGACCAGCACCTGTACGACCACGCCCACGAGTCGCCTGCGGTGATGACGGCCCCGCTGCTCGTGCTCTCGGTCTTCGCCGCGTTCTGTGCGGTCGGCGGCGAACACGGCCCGCTGTTTCACATGCTGAAGGCCTCGCAGCCGCAGACCGCCGCCGCCGGCCTGATGGACCCGGACGCCGAGATTCGCCTCCCGGCCCCGCACTACGTGCACGGGCACATGGACGCCACGGGCAACCACCTCCCCGTCGAACAGCATGCCGCGGCCGAGGCGACCAGCCCGCACGCGAAGGCCGGCAGCTACGCGCTGCTCGCCGCGTTTGCCGGGTTCCTGCTCGCCTACCTGCTGTACGGCCTCCGGGTCGTGAACCCGGCCGACATCGGGGCGTCGTTGTCCGGCGTGCACACGTTCCTCGTGGAGAAGTGGCGGTTCGACGAACTCTACGACGCCGTCTTCGTCCGCCCGGTCCACGTCGTCTCGGCTTGGATCGTCGCGGTCGACCGGTACGCCTTCGACGGATTCCTGCACAACGTGGCCGCCGGCACCGTCAACGTCGCCCACTGGGACCGCAAGTTCGACGAGTCGATGATCGACGGCCTCGTCAACTGGATCGGGACGGCCTGCTACGGCTTCGGCCGCTCGCTTCGCACGATACAAACCGGACGCATGCGGCAGTACGTCGTCTTCATCGCCGTCGGCGTCCTCACCCTGTTCATCCTGCTGAGGTCGTTCTTCCCCGGCGCCTGAACGCCGGGCGGGACCGCCAGCTCCAAGACAGCCCAACTGCCTGAGTAGGCAACGACCATGGCCGCACTCCTGTTCGCCATCATCTTCCTGCCGGCCGCCGGCGCCCTCGTCCTCGCGTTCTTCGACGACGACGCCGAGGACGGCATCCGCTGGACCGGCGTGTCGTTCAGCGTGGCCACCATGGTCGCCACGCTGTTGCTGCTCGGCGGCTTCAACTACGAGGACCCCGGCATTCAGCCGCTCGTCCAAGCGGACGGCCAGGCTCTCGAGAGCTACGTCTACGCCCACGAGGGGGACGTTCTCTTCGACGGCGAGGTGAATCCGGTCGGCATCGAGATCGACGAGGAAGGTGTCGTTCGCAACGCCGACGGCGAGGAGGTCGAAGGTGCGGTGCTCCTCGCGGCGGGTGACGTCGTCCACAACGGCAAGGTCGCCGAAGAGGTCACGCACGACGGGCCCCTCGAAGCCGGCCAGTTCCGCCGCGGCTTCGCCAGCGAGTGGATTCCACACTGGAACGTCTACTACCGCGTGGGCTACGACGGCATCGCCGTCCCGCTCGTCCTGCTGACCAGCGTGATCAGCTTCCTCGCGATGCTCGCCTCCTGGAGCATCAAGAAGATGGTCAAGGGGTACGTGATCCTGTTCCTGCTGCTCGAGACGGGCATGCTCGGGGTCTTCCTCGCCCTCGACTTCTTCCTGTTCTACATCTTCTGGGAGGTCATGCTGCTGCCGATGTACTTCCTCATCGGCGTCTGGGGCGGGCCGCGTCGCGAGTACGCCGCGATCAAGTTCTTCCTCTACACGCTGGTCGGCAGCGTGCTGATGCTGATCGCGATGCTGATGTTCTACTTCTACTCCGCCGACGCCTCCGCCGACGGCAGCAAGATCTTCAACCTGCTGGAACTGGCCCGCATCGCCAAGGCGGGCGGGTTCGACCAGAACGTACAGCTGATCGCCTTCGTGCTGCTGTTCATCGGCTTCGCCATCAAGGTGCCGACCTTCCCGTTCCACACCTGGCTGCCGGACGCCCACGTCGAGGCCCCGACGCCGATCTCGATGATCCTGGCCGGCGTGCTGCTGAAGATGGGCGGGTACGGCATCCTCCGCATCGCGTTCCCGCTCTGCCCGTGGGCCACGCAGGCGGCGGCCCTGGTGTTGGTCGTCATCGGCGCGGTCAGCATTATCTACGGGGCGCTCGCCGCCATGGCCCAGACCGACTTCAAACGACTCGTCGCCTACAGCTCCGTCAGTCACATGGGCTACGTGATCGTCGGCATCGCCGTCTGGAAGCTGGGCGAGTCGACCGCCGTCGCCAACCCGGACCAGTGGCGGATGGGTCTCAGCGGGGCGATGTTCCAGATGATCGCCCACGGGGTCTCGTCGGCCGGCATGTTCTTCATGGTGGGCGTCGTCTACGACCGCGTGCACCACCGGAACCTGAACGAATTCGGCGGCCTCACGCTGAAGATGCCCCTCTACTCCGGCCTCGCCGCGGGCATCTTCTTCGCTGGCCTGGGTCTGCCCGGCATGTGCGGGTTCATCGGCGAGGTCGCCGTCACGCTCGCCTCCTTCAGCTACTCGGCGTTCCTCGCGGTCGTGGTCGCGTCCGGCGTGATCCTCACCGCGGGCTACATCCTCTGGGCACTGCAGCGGGTCTACCTGGGAGCCGAGTACAAGGGGCCGCACGAGGAGGCCCTCGTGCCCATGAACGGACGGGAGACGCTGATCGCCGGGACGCTGCTGGCGTTCGCCGTCGTGCTCGGCGTCTACCCGCGGCTGATCCTCGACATGATGGACGGCAGCGTCGGGCTGCTCGTCGAGAATCTCGCCGCCGGCTACGAGGCGGTCGCCCCCGCCGCCGAGGAGACCGCGCTCGCCCCCTGACCGGGCCAGCCGCCAACCGACAACGACCGACGCCTCGAAGGCGACACGATGAACTTCGCGGACATCATCAGACAGCTCCAGCAGGACACCTACGGCGCCGGGGCCGAACCGGTCGCCGGCGTGTTCGGCTCGTCGATGGGTTCGCTCGGCCTGTTCCTGCCGGAACTGCTCCTCTGCCTGACGATCGTGCTGCTGTTGCTCGTCCGGCTCTTCGGTGCGGACCGCTTCGTCCCGCCGTACTGGACGGCCCTCGTCGGAGCCCTGGCGGCGTTCTGCGCCGCGGTCGCCGAGTTCTACGGCCTCCGCGGGGCGGCTCCGGAGACGAGCGTCGAGATGTTCACCGGCCTGCTGGTGTACGACAAGCTGACGGTCTTCTTCCGGCTGTACCTGTTGCTGTTCCTGATCTTCGTCGTCGCCCTGACGATCCTCAGCGGGATTCCGGACAACGAGGACGGCCCCGACTTCTACACGCTGCTCTTCGGCTCGACGCTCGGCATGATGCTGATGGTCGCGGCGAACCACCTGCTGATCCTGTTCCTCGCGATCGAGATGGCGAGCGTCCCGAGTTACGCGATGGTCGGCTTCCTGAAGGGGCGACGAAAGAGCAGCGAGGCGGCGTTCAAGTACGTCGTCTTCGGGGCGGGGACGGCGGGCGTCATGCTGTACGGACTCAGCCTGCTGGGGGGCCTGCTCGGCACGCTCGAGTTCCCGGTCGTCGCCGAGCGACTCGCGGTGGCGTTCTCGTCGGCCGAGTCCGTGTCACTGTCGAACCCCGCGTTCGCGACGCTGCTGTTGGCGTTGCTGATGGTCTTCGTCGGCATCGCGTTCAAGCTGTCGCTCGTGCCGTTCCACTTCTGGTGCCCGGACGCGTTCGAGGGAGCGGCCGCCGAAGTGGGCGGGTTCCTGTCGGTCGCCTCGAAGGGGGCCGCGTTCGCCCTGCTGGTGCGGTTCTGCCTCGCGTTCTCGACGGTGCCGGGCGCGGAACTCGACGGGTTCGGCCTGTACCTCGGCCTCGCGCTCGGTGCGGTCGCCGCGGTGACGGCGACGTTCGGGAACCTCGCGGCCTACGCGCAGACGAACGTCAAGCGGCTGCTCGCCTACTCGACGATCGCCCACGCCGGCTACATGCTGATGGCGGTCGCCGCGATGATGGTGCTGCTCCACCCGCCCGAGGGGACCGCCGACCTCGACGGGGTCGCGGCCGCCATCGAGGGGCTGCTGTACTACGCCTTCGTCTACCTCTTCATGAACCTCGGCGCGTTCACGGTGGTGGCGTTCGTCCGCAACGAGATCTTCTCCGAGGAGATCGACGACTACAACGGGCTCGTCTCGCAGGCACCGGTCCTGTGCGTGGCCATGCTCGTCTGCATGTTCAGCCTCGTCGGCATGCCCCCGTTCGGCGGCTTCTGGGGCAAGCTGGAGGTGTTCGCCGCCCTGTTCGACGCCGGCCGCCTCCACTGGTTCATGTGGTTGGTGCTCGTCGTCGGCGGGGCGAACACGGTGTTCAGTCTCTTCTACTACCTGCGTGTGCTGAAGGCGATGTTCATCGCGGAACGGCCGGAGAACGCGCGCGAGGCACGCGTCCGGGCCGACTCGCTGCAGGGGTTGTACGCGATCGTCGTCTCGGTTCCGGTGTTGGTGCTGGGCGTCGTCATCGGGCCGCTCGCCGCCACCGTCCGCAACGTGGCCGAGGGACTGCTCTCGGCCGTCGCCTCGTTCTAAGCCGCCTCGACGTACCGGAACAACGGGAGTGAGGGCCGTGCCCGCTCGACTCGACGACGTCCTCAACACCGTGCTGGTCAACGTCGGCCGCAGCCTGCTGCAGTACGTCGGAGAGTGCTGGCCGTGGACGGAGAAGAAGGACGAGGAGGAACGTCGCGTCGTCGCGGAGGCGGTCTACAAGCAGCGTGAGGCCGTTCAGGATCTCGTGGACCTGCTGACGGAACGCCGGCTGCGGATCGAACTCGGCGCGTACCCCACCGAGTACACCGACCTGCACTTCGTCGAGCTCGACTTCCTGCTTCCGCAGCTCGTCGAGAGCGAGAAGGCCCTGATCGGCGATCTCGAGGTCGCGATCGCCGACGTGGCCGGCGACGACGAGGCGACTGCCTTGCTGCGGTCGATCCTCGCCGACCAGAATGCGGTCGTCGCCGACCTCGAGGCGCTCTCGGGGAAGCGGACGAGCGACTCCGCCGCGTAGGTTGCCCCGTGGAACTCGTCGACACGCACGCCCACCTCGACGAACCGGCTTTCGATCCGGACCGAGACGAGGTCGTCGCGGCAGCACGCGAGGCCGGCGTGCGAACGATTCTGACGATCGGCACCACGGCGGCCAGCAGCCGGCGGGCCGTCGAGATCGCCGCGGAGTACGAGTGCGTGCACGCGGTCGTCGGCATCCAACCGAACTACGCCGCGGAGGCGAAGCCGGGCGACTGGGAGACGATCGTCGAACTCGCCTCGAGCCCGCAGGTCATCGGCATCGGCGAGACCGGACTCGACCGCTACTGGGACCACGCCCCGTTCGACCTGCAGGTCGAGCACTTCCGCCGACACCTGGAGTTGGCCCGGGAGCGGGACCTGCCGTTCGTCGTCCACTGCCGGGAGGCGGAGGCGGACGTGGTGGCCGAGCTACGCCGCGCCGCGGAGTCCGGGCCGCTGCGTGGCGTCATGCACTCGTTCTGCGGCGACGCCGAGACCGCGGCCGCGTGTCTCGACCTCGGCCTGCACCTCTCGTTCGCCGGCATGCTGACGTACAAGAAGAGCAGCGACCTCCGCGACGTCGCCGCAACCGTTCCGGCCGACCGACTCCTGGTCGAGACAGACAGTCCCTACCTCGTGCCGCACGAGCTGCGACGGCGGAAGAAGGCCCCGAAGCGGAACGAGCCCGCCTTCGCCCGGTTCACGGCCGAGTGTCTCGCCGAGTCACGCGGAGAGACGCTGGAGGCGATCGCCTCGACGACGACGAGTAACGCCCTCTCCCTGTTCCGTCTTCCCGAGGCGGCAACGTGACCAGCGAACCGGCGGAAACCGTGACCGACGTGACGTGCACCGTCTGCGGGTGCACCTGCGACGACCTCGTGCTCGAGGTCCGTGGCGAGCGGTTCGAAGCCGTCAGCGGTCCGTGCTCGCTCGCCGAACCTTGGTTTCGCGAACTCGACGCCGCCCGGCCCCCGGCCTGTCTCGTCGACGACGCCGAAGTCTCATTCGACGACGCCGCCCAACGCGCGGCGGAGACCCTCATGGCTTCGCGGGCACCTCTCGTGTACGGGCTGTCGCGGAGCAGCACTCCCGGTCAGCGGGCTGCGGTTCGACTGGCCGACCGACTCAGCGCGACCGTCGACACGACCGCCTCCGTCTGCCATGCCCCGTCGATCCTCGCGATTCAGCACGCCGGCGAGTCAACGTCGACGCTCGGCGAGGTTCGGCACCGTGCCGACCTCGTCGTGTTCTGGGGTGCCGACCCCGCCACCAGTCATCCGCGGCACGCCGAACGCTACTCGTCCGACGCTGTCGGGCGGTTCGTCCCCGAGGGTCGGGCGGGAAGAACGATCGTGGTCGTCGACGTCGAGGAAACCGAGACGGCCCGGACCGCCGACCTCTTCGTCAAGGTCACGCCTGGTCGCGACTTCGAGGCGGTGAACTGGCTTCGTGGCCGGACGACCGGCGCGCTCGACGAGTCGGCTCCGGTGCCGGACGGGATCGACGAGGTCGCACTCCGCGAGTTGCAGCGACTCGCCGTCGGATGCGACTTCGGTGCCGTGTTCTTCGGTCTCGGTATCGCCCAGTCGCGGCTGGGGCACCTCACCGTGGAGACGTTGCTGCAGTGGGTCGCCGAGTTGCACGACCACACACGCTGGGTCGCCCGACGCATGCGGATTCCGGGTGACGTGTCCGGTGCGGACTCCGTCCTCTGTTGGCAGACCGGTTTTCCGTTCGCCGTCGACCTCTCCCGCGGCTTTCCCCGTTACGACCCCGGCGAGTACTCGGCGAACGGCCGACTCGAGCGTGGCGAGGTGGACGCCTGCCTGCTCGTCGGCAGCGAGAGCGTCCCGAACCTCTCCGACGCGGCACGGGCCCACCTCGCCTCGATTCCCACGATCGTCCTGGACCACCCCCACCGACCGTCGACGACACCCGCCAGCGTCCGGTTCACGACGGCCGTGCACGGCGTCCACGCACCGGGCACGATCTACCGGATGGACGAGGTGCCGATTCCGCTGCGGGCCTGCGTGCCCACCGAATACCCGACGGACGAGGTGGTGATCGAGAGGATCGAGGAGCTTCTGGATCCGGACCGGAACTCGGAATGCGACTGACCTTCCTGGGTGCGGCGGGCGAGGTGACCGGCAGCCAACACCTGGTCGAGTCCGGCGAACTCCGCGTGCTGCTCGACTGCGGACTGTTCCAAGGCCGTCGTGGAGACGCCGACCGCAAGAACCGGACCTTCGACTGTGCCCCCGAGTCGCTCGACGGGGTGATCCTCTCCCACGCCCACGTCGACCACTGCGGGAACCTGCCCGGCCTGTACCGGGCCGGGTTCCGCGGTCCGGTCTTCTGCTCGGCGGCGACGGCGGACGTCGCCGAGATCATGCTCCGCGACTCGGCCCGCATCCAGGAGGAGGACGCGAAGTACCTGTCCAAGAGGCTGAAGGGGAAGCACCCGCCGCTCGACCCGCTGTACACCGAGGAGGACGTCGACGCCGTCGTCCGGCGGTTCGAGCCACTCGAGTTCGACGAGTGGCACGAGCTCTCGCCGGTGCTCTCGGTGCGGCTCTCGTCGGCCGGGCACATCCTCGGGTCGGCGATCGTGGAGATGCAGGTCGACGGACCGGGCGGGCGGAAGCGGGTCGTCTTCAGCGGCGACCTCGGCCGGCGGGGCATGCCGCTGCTGAATGACCCGGCCCTCGTGCCCGGTTGCGACGTCTTGATCTGCGAGTCGACCTACGGCGACCGCGTTCACCCGCCGCCGGGTGACCTGAAGGACGCACTGCTGCGAATCGTGACGGAGACGTTCGACAACGGCGGTCGTGTCGTCGTCCCGGCGTTCAGCCTCGGCCGGACACAGCAGATCGTCTACTTCCTCAACGAGCTCCACCTCTCCGGTTCGCTGCCCGACGTCCCGGTCTTCGTGGACAGCCCGCTCGCCAACCGGCTCGTCTCGGTCTACCGCCGACACCAGGAACGGCTCGACGCCGACGCCCAACGTTTGCTGCGGCTCGACGACGACCTGTTCGGCTTCGACCGGTTGCACAACGTCTACTCGCGACAGGAGAGCGCCGCCCTCAACCACCGGAAGGGGCCGCTCGTGGTGATCGCGGGCAGCGGCATGTGCGAGCACGGCCGCGTGCGACACCACCTGAAGCACGCCGTCTCCGACCCGCACAGCACGATCCTGATCGTCGGCTTCCAGGCACCGCACACGCTGGGGCGACGGATCGTGGAACGGCAGCCGAGGGTCAAGATCTTCGACCGGCTGTACGACCTGCGGGCGAAGGTCGAGATCGTGAACGGTCTCTCCGCCCACGCGGACACCCCGGACTTCAAGTGGTGGTTCGAGGGGATGGCGAGCGAGGGGGGCATCGGCCGGGCGTTCCTGGTGCACGGCGACCCGGACGCCTCCCGGGCCCTCGCCCCGGTCCTCTCGGACTACTGCGACGAGGACGTGACGATCCCCGAGCACGGCGAGTCGTTCGAGGTGTGACGCGTCGACCTCGCGACGGGCGGGAATAAACGACGGCCGCGACGCCTCTTCCGTTCGTCAAGACGCGAACGCGACGAACTGGTCCGTTGCGGTCTCGCCCCTGCTCCCTCCCCGCGCTGAAGGAGGTCTCCGTGCTTCGACTTCATGCTCCCGTTGCGCTGTTCTGTCTGTTCGCCGTTGGCTGCGGTGGAGGGATGGAGTCGGCTCGCCACGCCCAAGTGGCCGAGCTCTCCGCCGATGCCCACGCCGTTCCCGTGGAGGCACCCGATCCGGGGGGACTCGACCACGACACCGAGGAGTTCGACCACGTCGTCGAGAACGACTTCGTCGTCGCGGCGCGGCAGCCGCTCTCGACGTTCTCCGTCGACGTCGACACGGCCTCGTACGCGATCGTCCGCCGGTTCCTGCAGCAGCAGAGTGCCCTGCCACCGGCTGGTGCGGTTCGGGTCGAGGAGCTCGTGAACTACTTCGACTACGCGTACCCGCCACCGAAGAACGACCGGC
This sequence comes from Planctomycetaceae bacterium, assembly GCA_028284885.1. Taxonomy (GTDB): domain Bacteria; phylum Planctomycetota; class Planctomycetia; order Planctomycetales; family Planctomycetaceae; genus JANQQW01. The sequence continues at coordinate 4,001 of JANQQW010000363.1, read as the reverse complement.
CGTTCGCGGTCGACGTGGCCGTGACCGACTGCCCCTGGAAGCCGGAGCACCGGCTCGTTCGGATCGGTCTGCAGGGACGGGAAGTGGAGTCGCACGACCGCGGCCGGGCCAACCTCGTCTTCCTGCTCGACTGCTCCGGCTCGATGTCGGACTCCGACAAGCTGCCGCTCGTGAAGGAGTCGATGCGGCTGCTGCTCGGGCAGCTCGAACCGGACGACCGTGTCGCGATCGTCACCTACGCCGGTTCGGCGGGGCTCGCCCTCGACTCCACGCCGGTCGGACGACGGGCCGAGATCGAAGGGGTGGTCGACACGCTGAGTGCCGGTGGTTCGACGGCCGGCTCGGGCGGTATCCAGGTCGCCTATCGCGTTGCGGCCGAGAACTTCGTCGAAGAGGGTGTGAACCGTGTCGCCCTCTGCACCGACGGCGACTTCAACGTCGGCATCACCAACCAGTCCGACCTCGTCGATCTGATCGAACAGAATGCGGAGTCCGGCGTGTTCCTCAGCGTGCTCGGTTTCGGCTCGGGCAACTACAAGGACAGCACGATGGAGAAGCTCGCCGACCACGGGAACGGGAACTACGGGTACGTCGACACGCTGAACGAGGCCCGCAAAACGCTCGTCGAGGAGGTCGAGGGAACGCTCGTCACCATCGCCAAGGACGTGAAGATTCAGGTCGATTTCAACCGGGCCCGTGTGGCGGCGTACCGACTGATCGGCTACGAGAACCGCATGCTGGCGGCCGAGGACTTCCTCGACGACCGCAAGGACGCCGGCGAGATCGGCGCGGGACACACGGTCACCGCGCTCTACGAGGTGGTTCCACCGGGTGTCGAAATCCCAGCCGCCGTCCGGCCGTCCAAGTACGCGAAGACGGGCGAAGGCACGAACGTGCCGGACGAGTTGGCGAGCGACGCCTCGAACGAGTTGCTCACCGTGCGTCTACGGTACAAGCAGCCGGACCGCGCGACGAGCACCGGGTTCGACCATCCGGTGGAGGACGCGTCGCAGCCGTTCGAGCAGGCGTCGTCCGACACACGGTTCGCGGCCGCCGTCGCGTCCTTCGGCATGCTGCTCCGGAGATCGAAACACGCCGGCTCGGCGACGTACGACACGGTCGCGGAGATCGCCTCGGGCTCGCTCGGGAACGACCCCAACGGCTACCGCGCGGAGTTCGTCGCCCTCGTCAAACGAGCGCGACAACTCGACTCGGGACGCTGACCAACGAGAGACGGCGACGGAGCACCATGGGTGCTCCGCCGCCGAAACGAGTCCCGTTCCGTTGCGACGTCGAGTCAGTTCAGTCGAAACCGGAATCCGACGTTGTGAGTCCGGAACCGAAAATCCGGCACTCGGTCGGGGCCGCGGCCGAAGCCCCGGAAGTCGTGTCCCCGGAACTGGTGACCTGGGAAGTCGTGCTCCCGAAAGCCGCGCTGCCCGAAGCCACGGCCGGCCGTCCAGTCTCGGGCAACGAGCCGCGGGTCGGCGCCGACGCGGACGTGCGAGGAGACCGGTCGGTAGACGGCCGGCTGCTGCAGCTGCGGCAGGACCGGTCCCGAACCGGGGACTCCGAGGGCTGGCGGCTGATGCAAAGGCGGCAGGGCGGGGCCCGGAACGGGTGCGTGGAAGACGGGCGGCTGCTGAAACTGCGGGGCACCCGGGTGGGTCGCGAGCACGTGCAGGATCGCGTGCAGATTCCCTTGGATGGCAGCCTTCAGCTGGGGAATGGCCGGATTGCGGCAGCCGCCGATCCCCCCTTCGATTGCGCGGAAGTACCCGTCGAGCTGGGCGACGTGAGCAGGGACACCGTTGATCCCACCGGGGATGGCGATCAGTTGCCGGATGTGTTCGCTGCCACGGCAGAGATTCGTGACCGCTACTTGGAGTTCGGCCGGCGGAAACCCACGGAACTCGTGCCGCAACTCGCCGTCGAGGGCCGCGGTCAGACGATGCAGATCCTGGGCACGCTCATCGACGATGCGTGCCAAGTGGTCCGAGGGGCACTCCGCTTGAGCTTTGGAGGCTCCAAACGATGCAGTGATCAGGGCGGCAGCAAGAACGTGTCGAATCATGGTCGTCCCCTTCCTGTTACGATGTCGTTGCGGGACGAAGAGAGGCAAGAAGTGCGCCGCACCGGGGAACGCACCGCAAATTGACGCAACCAATTACATTTTCTAGCCTTGCGAAACCACAGGGCCGCACCGACACGAACACCGTGTGTCGCGAAAACCGAGCACCCCGCAGTCACTGTGATAACACCACCAGGCTTGGTCACCCGATGGACGTCGCAACGTGGCGGCCATGCCGACTTCAGCGTACGCTGAGGTTGTGTCCCGAACGCACCCCGACAAGTCCCTGATCGCACTCGGCGTCCGGCAGCCATGGATCGAGTTGATCCTGCGTGGCGAGAAGACGGTGGAGGTGCGCTCGTCGCACACTCGCCAGCGGGGAACGATCTACCTGTACTCCTCCAAGAAGCCCGCGGACCTCGCCGCCGCTGACGCCGCCGCGGAACGACACGACGTGGACATGACCGAGGTGCCGTACGGAGTGGTCGTCGGCACGATCGAAATCGTCGACTCTCGACCCTGCACACCGGACGACGAAGACGCCTCCCAGGTCCCTGCGGAGTTGCTCGAAGACCGTTACGCCTGGGAGCTCGCGAATCCGGTTCGACTCGACGAGCCGTTGGTTCCGCGGTTCCTGCCGTACGGCGTCTGGTTCTACCCGTTCCGGCGGCGAGGGACCGTGCGGTAACTCCCGTTCGCCGCGACCTCGGCAAAAAAATGCGCGGCGTCCCGCTCGACCGACCGCGAGCGGTCTGCGGTGAGTCAGCAGTGCCCTCCCACTGACGCCCGCCCTCCATCGTGGGGCCGTCCGAATCGGCGAGTCCGAGGTCGAATTCGACGTGTCGCGTCCGAACTCGGAAGGAACTGCGATAACAGAGCGGGCACCACTTCGCTTACCCCAGTGACAACCGTCGTGGTGGAGGAAGGGACAATGCTGCAGATTCAATGCGGTCGGTGCATGGAGATTTTCGCGTGTCGCGAGCCCCGCGGGGGCGTCGGCGTCCGTCGCTGTCCGGTCTGTGGCGGCCGGGTGCACATCGGTGGGCGCAGATCGACTCGTCGATTCGCCACGCGTCTGACCGTGCTGGCGACGGTCGGTCTGGTCGCCACCGTCTGGACGCTGATGCTGCTCTGACGCCGCTCAGCCACCGAGCACCCTGAGGAGTCCGCGAGCGAAGTCCGGCAGGTCGCTCGGACGACGGCTCGTGACGTGATGCCGGTCGATCACGACCGTCTCGTCCACGAACTCGGCCCCCGCGTTCACGAGGTCGTCCTTGATGCCAGGCGATCCGGTACAACGAATGCCGTTCATCACGCCGGCGGAGATCGGGATCCAACCCCCGTGGCAGATGGCCGCCACCAGCTTGCCGGCCTCGTGGAACTCGCGAACGAGGTCGAGCACCTTGGGGTCTCGCCGCAGCTTGTCCGGCATCCACCCGCCGGGGCAGACCACTCCGTGGAAGTCCGCCGAGTTCATCGTGGCGATGTCCGTGTCCGCAACACACGGATAGCCGTGCTTGCCGGCGTACGTCGCCCCGGCCTCCGCACCGGCGACGACCACCTCGGCCCTGGCCTCCTCCAGCCGCAGCTTGGGATACCAGAGTTCGAGATCCTCGTAGTCCGTGCCGACGAAGATCAGGATCCGTTGGCCGTCGAGGGAACTGGGCATGACGTGCGTCCTTCCGGGTCGCGGGCGAGCGGGAGGTGTCAGCCTCCCGGTTACGGGTACGACCGCCAAGGGTACGTCACCCGTGTGCCACGCGAAACCGGCCGGCTCACACCGGCCGCTCGCCAGGTCAATCGCACAGCTCGAAGATCGTTGCCACGCCCTGCCCTTGGCCGACGCACATCGTGGCGAGGCCGTACTTGACGCCTCCGTGCCGCATGCGGTGCAGGAGCGTCGTCGCGATGCGGGCACCGCTGCCGCCGA
>JANQQW010000344.1 GCA_028284885.1 Planctomycetaceae bacterium | reverse complement strand
GTCGATTTTCAGGACCTGGCCGGTCGCGTACGGCAGGTCGCCGCGGAGCAGTGTCGCGACGGCGCGGCCGACGTCGTCGGGCGTGCCCCAGCGGCGGTCGAGGGTGAGGCCGTCGGCAATCAGGCGGTCGTACTTCTTCTGCACCCCGGCCGTCATGTCGCTCTCGATCACGCCGGGTCGAACCTCGTACACGTCGATGTCGTGCTCGGCGAGCCGGACCGCCCACAGCTGCGTCGCCATGCCGGCGGCGGCCTTCGTCAGGCAGTAGTCGCCTCGGTTCGTGGAGACGAACTCCGCCGAGACCGACGACACGTTGACGACTCGTCCGCGGAACGGGTCCCCGGCCTCCCGCTGACGGACCATCTGCCGGGCGACGAGTTGCGTGAGGAAGAACGGCCCCTTGAGGTTCACGCCGAACACCCGGTCCCAACTCTCCTCCGTCGCCTCCAGGAGATCCCTCCGACCGACCGACGTGATGCCGGCGTTGTTGACGAGGGCGTCGATCCGCCCGAAGGCGTCGAGCGTCCCGGCGACCATCCGCTCCCGGTCGCGTGCGTCGCTGACGTCCCCCTGCACGTAGACGGTCTCGGCACCGAGGGCGCGCAGGGACTCCAGCGGCTCGGTCACGTCGGACGCGTCGCGAACGCCGTTGACGGCGAGCGACCAGCCGTCGTGGGCGAGGGCCGTCGCGATGCCGAGGCCGATGCCACGGCTGCCGCCGGTGATGAGAGCCACGCGTTCGGACATGTCGTTCCTTCGTTGGAGGCGACGCCACACTACTCCACGGACGGCCGACGGAGGAACTGCCACAGCGACTCGTTCACGCCGGGCTCCCACGCGTGCCCAACCCCCGGCAGCACGCGAACCGCGGCCACGCCGCCGACCGCGCGGGTTCGTGCGGCCCAGTCCTCGGCCACTTCCACGCTGGCCTGGCGGTCCTCCGTCCCCACCACGAACAGAATCGGGCTCGTCGGATCGCTCGTCTCGGAGGATCGGCCGAGGGTCCCCGCATACGCGACCGCGGCGGCCACGGACCGCGGCCGGGCGACGGCGAGCCTGTGGGCGAAGGCTCCGCCGTTCGACATGCCGACGACGTAGACGCGGCCTTCGTCGATCCGCCATCGTGAGGCGACGTCGGCGAGCAGCAAGTCGAAGAACCGCACGTCCGGACTCTCGGTCTCGCCGTTCGACGGATCGACACGCCACATCCCTCGCTGGGCGGCCGGGGCGACGACGTACGCGTCGTGCTCTCGAGCCCAGCGGGTGAGCTTCGCCCGAGTGACGAATCGGATCGGGTCGCCGAACGTGCCGTGGAAGGCGAAGACGACCGGCCGGGGCCGCGAGCGGTCGAGCGGCCCCCAGACGTGGTACGACCGTTCGCCCCCCTCGAAGTCGAGTTGGAACGACTCGCGTGGCCGTGTCGGTCGCACTGTCGAGACGACGAGTCCGACGCAGGCTGCCACGATCACGAGGAGGAGCAGCAGCAGCGGGACGGTGCGCATCGTCGGACTCACTGGCCGAACCAATTCGGCAGCCCCGCTCCGTCGGCGACCTGCTGGACGAGGAGGGCGACCTCCCGCAGGTGGTAGTCGCCCCACATCGCCGCCTCGCCGCAGGGGATCCTGGAGTTCGCCGGCACGTGGTCCCAACCGCGCGGCCGGTGGTAGATCGTGTGCAGCAGCAGGCCGTGGTGCTCGGAGTCGCCGCTCGTGTACTGCTCTCCGAGAAGCGATCGAAGGACCGTCAACCCGGCCTGCTCGTATCGCGACACCTCGGCCGCGTCCGCCTCGCGGCTTCTCAGCACACCCGCCAGTCGCAGCAGCCCCTGTGCCCCGATCGCCGCGGCCGACGAGTCGACCGGTTCGTGGTCGTTGAACGGGTCCGACGGCCGGCCGAGGTAGTCGCCCATCCGTGCGAGACCGGGGGCACCGGTGTCCCAGTACGGGATGCCGTCCGTCGGGGAGTTCTCGACGTAGAAGTCGCACGACGCACGGGCGGCCTCCAGCATCCAACCCTCGATCTCCTCCCGGCCGCCGTGCGGCTCGAGTTCGCCGTCGTCGACGGTCGCGACGAACTCGAGCATCTCGGGGAACCCGAGCATCACCCACGCGAGTCCGCGGGTCCACGTGGTGAACGGCGAGTAGCCCTGCTGGGTGCTGGGGCAGCGGAAGTATCCGTCAGTCGGGTTGAAAATCGACTCGTGGACGACCCGGCCGCGGAGGTCGTACGAGTCGCGGTCCTTGCCGTAGTAGACGTTGAACTCGGCCGTCGCCCGGGCGTGCTCGACGGCGCGGCCGAGCAGCGAGACCGGTTCGTCGTTCTCCCCCATCAGCCGGTGGCCGAGCGCGTGGGCGAGGCACAACGACCGCATGGAGCGGATGGTGTCGCTGAAAAGCGAATGGGGGCCGTTGAAGGAGTGAACGAACCCGCCGCCACCGTGCGTGGGCGACCACCGCGACGCCTGCACGGCCCCGCTCGTCTTCAGGGCGAGTTCGTAGAAGTCGAGTTCGGCCTGGTCATGTGGAACGCGGCCGGTGAGCATCAGGTTCCGCAGTCGGCCGTAGGTGCTGACGTTGTTGAACCCGTGGTCGTGCACGCCGACGTGCGAGACGTGCGGGGCCATGCGGGTGCGGGTGTTCTCGCGGCCGACTTCGAGGAACCGTTCGTCGCCGGTCGCCTCGAACTGGATCAGCGAGGAGCCGAACTGGAACCCCTGCGTCCACTCGGTCCATCCTTGCGGCACGTACCGGCCGGCCTTCGTGATGACAGGAGTGCCGCTGCCGGGAGGAAAGGCCTTCTCGATGGCGAGCAGCTTCGCCGCGGACGCCTCCCACATCCGGTCGACGGCCGGCAGCAGGTCGGCGGGTTGGAGATCGTGGTCGATGTGGAGCATGTGGGATCGAGCGATCTGTGTCGGGCGGGAACCGTCCCGTCCATCGTGACTTGACTGGAATCGTCGTTCGGACGGGAAGGTTCCCGTCCTACGACTCTGCCGTGAAGTGATCGGCCGCGGCAACGAGTTGTTCGACTGTCTCGCGCAGCAATACGTCGCCACCGAACTGCATGCCGAGGCCGCGGATCTTGGGCGTTTCGATCTGGTTCTTCGGTCGTGTTTGGCCGCCGGTGATCTCGGCGTCGCTGCCGCTGATCTCCCTGGCGAGGTGGGCGACGTCCCACTGGGAGACGTAGCGGTCGTAGCAGGAGAAGGCCTGACCGGTGATGTCGGCCGCGTCGGCCCGCAGCAGCAGTTCGATGGCGACGGCCACGTCGGCGGCGTGCACCTCCTTGCCGCCGCGGGTGCACTCGAAGCCCTCGCCGCGGACGATTCGGCGAACGAGATCGAACCACTTGCTCCGCTCCGGGCGGTGGGCGAGCCCGTAGATGCCGGTCGGGCGTACGGAGCAGATGGGGTATCCGTCGCCGAGGCCGTAGCTGTGGACGAATTTCTCGAGGGCCGCCTTGTGGGCTCCGTAGTGGGACTTCGGCCAGAGCGGGTGGGCCTCGTCGAGCGGTCGGTCGTCGAGGATCACGTCGTGCACGGCGCAAGTGGCGACGAACACGAATCGCGAGACCCCCGCGGCCTGGGCGGCTTCGATCAACTGCAGCGTCCCCAAGACGTTCGTCTGCACGAAGTCGAGCAGGTCCCCCTCGGCCCCCATGAAGCCAGCCCCCGACCGGGCCAGGGCCGAGTGCACGACGGCATCGCAGCCAGACACGAGTCGATCGCACGCGTCCCGCGTTCCAAGCGTTCCCTCGATCCAGTCGATCGACTCGGGCAGGCCGTCGCGGTCGCTGGAGGGACGGTGCCAGCACCGAAGAT
>JANQQW010000023.1 GCA_028284885.1 Planctomycetaceae bacterium | reverse complement strand
GACGAGGCGATTCTGCTCGACGCGATCGAGTCCGGACGGACGTGGCTGAGACTGTACCGGTGGTCCCGGCCGACGCTGTCGCTGGGGTACTTCCAGAAGCCCGACGACCTCTCGGACGATCCGCGTCTCGCCCACCTCCCGACGGTGCGAAGGCTCTCCGGCGGCGGGGCCATCGTCCACGACGACGAGTGGACATACTCCTGCGTGATCCCGAGCGGCCACGAGCACGCCCGCGACCCGGTCGTGCTGTACCACGTCGTGCACGAGGCCGTGGTCGCCGTCCTCGCCGGGCGGGGGGCGGCCGTTCGGTTTCGCGGTGAAGCCGACCGGGGGGCGGACGGGCACTTCCTCTGCTTCAGCCGCGGCGACGAACGAGACCTCGTCCTCGACGAACACAAGATCCTCGGGAGTGCCCAACGCCGTCGGAAAGGGGCCGTCCTCCAGCACGGCAGTCTGCTGATGCGGCGAAGCCGGCATGCCCCTCACCTTCCGGGAGTCTGCGACCTCGTCCCCGGCTTCGACGACGATCGCCTGGACGAGGAACTGGTCTCGGCGATTGCCGGCGCACTCCCCGGTCGCTTCGTCGCCGGTTCGAGTGCTGCCGTGGACGAGCGTGCAAGACTTCTCGCCGACACGTCCCGAAAGCCTAGAAGCTCCATGCTCTAGGTGACTTAGGCCGGTTGACTTCCCCTCAGGGCACGACTAGCCTTGCAGTCTAGGTGAATTCACCAATCTCATTCGCGTTATTCCCCCTACCCACATCTCGCAGAGGAACGCATTTCCCGGAGAGCCGCATGTGCATCGCACGGCTCTCCACGCCGGGGCGCAGTATGCGACCCCATCTCAGGTTCGCTGGACCGAGACAAATCACGGAGTGCCTTGAATGATTCAAGCACGGCTCAAGATCGTCGGCGGAAGGCTGGACGGCAAGTCGATCACGTTGCCGGTGGGCAAGTTCCTCATCGGCCGCGAGGCGGACTGCCAGTTACGGCCGAAGAGCGACCTCGTCAGTCGCCACCACTGCGTTTTCACGACCGACGAGTACGCCGCGCGACTGCGGGATCTCGGCAGCACGAACGGCACGCTCGTGGACGGCGAGCGGATTCAGGGGCAGGTCGTGCTCGAGCACGGCAGCCAGGTGAAGGTCGGAAACCTCGAGTTCTTGGTCCAGCTGGCCGACATCGAGCCGGAACCGGACGTCGAGGAGGCCGTCGATCTGCACGACACCACGGTCGAGGCGTCGTCGGAGACGATCGTCGACATGCCGGTCCCGCCGGAACTGCAGGAGAGCTTCTCGGCCGGTCCGACCGAGTTGGCCGAGCAGCCCGGACAGCCGGTTCCGCAGTTCCCCGGCCAGCCGCCCTACGCCCCCGCACCGGAGTACGCCCAACAGCCGTACCCCATGCCGACCCCGCCGCCCGGCCAGCAAATGCCCCAAGGCTACCCGCCGCCAGGCTATCCGCCGCCGGGGTACGCTTATCCGCCGCAAGGCTACCCGCAACAAGGCTACCCGCCACCGCAGGGCTACCCGCCGCCGGGCTACGCGATGCCGCCGCAGCCGTATCCCATGCCGCAGCAACCGCTTCAGGCACCGCCGGCGGAACCGCAGGAGCCTCCGCTGGCGGAGGAACTGCCGCAGGTCCGGCTGCCCGACCCGTCGACCACCGGGGCGAAGCAGCCTCCTGAAGAGACGCAGCCGCAGGCGACCGGCGAGCCCGCCCCCCCCGGATCGACCCCCTCCAACCGGGCCGAGGACATCATCCGGCAGTACATGCGGCGAAACGCGCCGGACGAGGAGTGACCGCCGTCGACGGTGGCGAGCCCGGGATCGCGTCCGTAGACTGGGGCCGTCGAAAGTCCTTCCCCATTCGAGGGTCACGTCGTGAGCGACCAGAACGACGTCAAGCAGCGGTACCGTGAGTTCCTCGACCTGATGCCGCTCATGCTCGAACTGGCCGGGCTCCCGAAGAGCGAACACGGGAAGTACTACACGTCGGACCAGATCGAGGCGCGGGCCCTGTCGCTGAAGGCCGCCTACAAGGTGGCCCGCCAGGTCGTCCGCGAGAGCATCAAGTCCTGATCGCCCGGGACGTTCGGCCGACCGGCGACCGCCCGCGCCCCGGAATTTCGAAACCGCGTGGCGGGGGCGGGGGTCTCTCTTCACGTCGGGGCGACCGTCGCTCCGGAGTCGTCGAGTCGCTCGTTTCGTGGGGACGGAAGACGAGACCGAATTCGTGAGCGTCGAGGAAGACGTGCAACTGGCCCGTCGCTGCCGGGACGGCGACGAATCGGCGCTGCTCCACTTCGTGGAGCGGTTTCAGGGCATAGTCTTCGGCCTCTGCTACCGGATGCTGGGTCACCGGCAGGACGCAGAGGACACGGCTCAGGAGGTCTTCGTCCGCGCCCTGCGGAGCCTGCACACCTGGGACGGAGAGCGTCCGTTGAAACCGTGGTTGCTGGCCATCGCCGCCAACCGTTGTCGAACGGCCCTCGGCAAACGGGCCAAGCGACCCACTCCCACCGAGTTCGTCGTCCCCCCAGCCGTCGAGGAGTCCCGCGGAAACCGCGACGACCTCGCGGAGGAACTGCAACTCGCCCTCGACGAACTTCGCGAGGACTACCGTCTCTGTTTCGAACTGTTCCACTTTCAGGACTGCGGTTGTGAGGAGATCGGCCAGATGCTCGGTTGCCCGCCCGGCACCGTGAAGACCTGGCTGCACCGGGCCCGCCGAGAGTTGGCCCGTTTCCTCGAACGTCGCGGAGTCGTACCCCATGCCCGATTCCAACTCGAAGCAGTACGCGCGTCGTCTTCGTGACGCTGCGTTGGACCGCGAGCCGGCCGATGCGCGGGAACTCCGCGCCGAAGCCGCTGCCGGTCCGACGAACGAGCGGCTGTGGCGGCGGTACGCGCTCCTGGAGTCCGCCGTCGAGGTGGCCCGCGAGCGGTCGCCGCAGGCCGACCTCCGCCTCGCGGTGCTCGCGGAACTGCGCGTCCCCGAGGGGCGTTCGCCACTGGGGCAGACGGCGACGTCCGTGGCGGGCCGACAGGCAGGCAGACCGGTCGGCGGAGCCCGGTTCGCGGTCGTGGCCGCCGCGGCCGCCGTTCTGTTGCTCACGGTCCTCGCCTTCTCGCCGGAGCGGACGCCCGACCCGTCCACCAACTCCACCAACCGTCTCGCCGGCAAGGGTCAGGGCGAGGAACCGGCGGTCGATCCGCAGGAAGCCGTGGCGGATCCGAAGCTCGAGACGTTGCTCGCCGACGCGACCAGTGCCTACGTCGGACTCGCCCGCGAGACTCGAACCGCCTTCGCCGAGGTGGCCGCCCTCGTCCCGGAGATCGACGCGTCCGTTCCCGCCCCGCTGGTCGACGAGTCCGGGGACTGGGTGCCGTCGTCCGTCCGGGACGGCGTGGACCGCACGTTGGACTTCCTCTTCGAGCCGCCGCTCGACGACGCAACGCGTACCTGAGTGACCGAGAGCCGAACCGTCAGGTCCTGAGATGCCGAATCGAACCAAGTCCGTGCTGCTCACTCTGCTCGTGGCCGCCGTGGCCGCGTCGGGGGTTCGTGCCGAGGACGATCTCCGCACCTACCTCGGAGCGGACGTGGGCGCCTACGTCCACGTCCCGAATCTCGAGTCGTCCGTTCGCGGCGTCTGGAAGGGCCGACTGGCGGAACGTGTGCGACGACTCTCCGTGTACCGTCGCTGGCTCGCCAGTGAGGATCACCGGAAGCTGCAGGAAGGGCAGAAGGCCCTGTCGAAGGCTCTCGGCCGTCCCGTCGTCGACTTCGCAGCCGACCTTCTCGGCACGGAGGTCCTGCTCGCCGTGCGGCCGCGACCCGTCGGCGAGCCGGAGGCGATCGTGCTGACCCGGGCCGCCAGCGAGAAGGCGCTCGGCAACGCGATCACGACGTGGAACCGCCTCGACCCACTGCAGATCACCAAGAAGGTCGAGCACGCCGGCGGTGCGTACTTCCGTCGCGAGACGGAGGAGCAGGTCGTCTTCTACGCCTTCTCCGGTTCCCTCCTCGCCCTCTCCGAACAAGAGTCGCTGGTGCAGGCGTTCGTCGAGCGGGTCGGAGACGACGAGAAGCCCGGCCTGGTCGCGACGGCGGCCCACCGTCGTGCCGTCGCGAGTCTGCCGGACGACGCCCAGGCGGTGGTCTACGTCGCGACCGAGGCTTGGACGAAGGTGCTTCCCGCGAACGAGAGCGAGCCGGTGGCCCGGCTGGTCGACTCGGCGTGGCGTCGTTCGGAGTCGGTCGTCGCCACCTTGCGTGCGGGCGACGAGTCGGTGCTCGACGTCTCGATCCGGTACGCTCCCGAGTCCGTCGGCACGACCGACGCGGACCGGCCGGGGCACTCCCGCTTCCTCGACCGCGTGCCGAGCCGCTCGCTGTTCGTCGCGTGGGGCCGGCTGGATCTCGCCGGTCTCGGCAACGGAACTTACGAGGCGCTCTCCGAGAAGGAGCGGAAGCGGATCGAGCCGTGGCGGCGGTTCGCCGCGAAGCGGCTGCTCGGCGGGCTCGACGTGCTCGACGACGTGCTCCCGGCGCTCGGGCCGGAGTGCGGCGTCTACCTCGTGCCGCGGGAGAGCGTGGAGCCGGGCCGGCTGCCGTTCGACGGGCTGGTCGCGGTCCAACTGCGACCCGCGGCCGAAGGCGAGACGGGCGAGACGACGACCCGCACGCAGCGCGAGTTGGACGACCTGATCGTCGCGTCGCTCGACTTCTGGATCGCCTCGCACAACGCGAGCACGGACGGATCGACCGCCACCCTCCGTTCCCGCGACGACGACGACGTTCGGACCCGTTGGATCGACGGGGTGGGGTCCCACCAGCCGACCTACGCGGCCACGCCGGAGTTCCTGCTGTTCGCCTCCCACCCGTCGCTGGTGCCGGAGTTCGTGGAGCCGCGCAGTCCAGAGCGGCTGCTGGACCAGTCCTGGTTCACCTCGCTGCGGGACGCCCACTTCCCCTCGCCGGACCACCTCGTGCTGTGGAACCTCGCCGGGCTGCTGGACTTCGTGGAGTCGAACCGCGAGCCGCTGACGGACGAGGTCGCCCGCGCCCGGAAGACGGACCGGGAACGCGTCGAGGCGGGCATGCAGCGGCTCGAGGAGTTCCTCGGCGTGTTCGAGACGGCCTTCGTCGCCGGACAGGTGGAGAAGGACCACGTGCGGATCGTGGTCGGTGGAGCGGCTCGGCCGCGCGACTGACGACCGCGTCGCGCCGCCCGCGGGCCTCCAACCGGCACAGTCCTCGTGAACCGGACGACCGGGGAGACTCCCCGATCCGCGAGGTTCGTCCTGCTCGCCCACCTTCTCGAATCGGTGGAGTCCCACGAGGGCTCGGGACGATGGTTCGACAGTAGAATGAGTTCCCTCGCAGGAGGTGCCCAGCGAGCGACGGAGCGTGGGACGGGACTCGAGAACGCCGGCCGAGACGGCCGAGGCCTCTCTCCACACCCGAAAGGCGCTGCCCGATGCCGACCGAGACCACCCTCGACACGACCGCCACGATCGACCGCCGGAGAACGCGACGCCGCCGAGTCGAGCGACACGTCGACGCCGAGAACACGACCCCGGAGAACGACGAGAGCCAGAGCGGCGCCCGCCGCAAGGTGGAGCGCCGACGCCAGATCGACCCGACCACCTGCGAGCGGGACTACACGGACGCCGAGATCGCCTTCATGACGGCGATGGACGAGTACAAGCGGAAGAGCGGCCGCCAGTTCCCGACGTGGAGCGAGGTGCTCGAGGTGATCGAGTGCCTCGGCTACCGCCAGGTCGCCGAGCCGACCGAGATCCTGCCGAACGGCGTGTGAACGACGAAGACGTCCGGGGAAGAGAAAGGCCCGCCGACACGCGTCGGCGGGCCATTCTTCGTATTCGTGCTCGGCGTCCCGGTCACACCGGGTTGCGGCCGAAGGTCATGATGGTGATGTCGTCGTTCTGCGGACGGCCGTTGGCGTGCTTGCGGACGTCGGCGAGCAGGGTCTGGCCCATCTCCTCCGCCTTCGCGGGGCCGTTCTTGACGAACTCCCGCAGCCGTTCGAGGCCGTAGAGGTCGCCCTGCGGGTTCATCGCCTCGTCGACGCCGTCGGTGAACAGGACGACCATCTCGCCCGGTTCGATGCGGCGGCTGACGACCTCGAACGGGTAGCCCTCGACGACGCCGATCGGCAGCCCGACGGTCTCCTCGTCGAACTCCTCGACCGCGCCGTCCGGCCGGCGGATCATGGGGGACATGTGGCCGGCGTTCACGAGCGTCATGTCGCCGGTCGCCACGTCGACGATCGCGAGGATGTAGGTGACGAACCGCCCCTCCACGGCGTTCGAGCACATGTGGTCGTTGATCGCCTCGACCGCCTGCGAGACGTCTTGGCAGAACGACATCGTGTTCTGCACGCAGCTCGACATGCGGGACATGATGAGCGCCCCGGGCACGCCCTTGCCGGCCACGTCGCCGAAGGAGACGCAGATCCTGCCCTCGCCGAGGTCGATGCAGTCGTAGTAGTCCCCGCCGACCGCCTGGGCGGAGTCGTAGCTGGCGTAGAACTCGTAGCCCTCGGCCTTGGGGAGTTCGCTGGGCAGCAGAGCCTCCTGGACCTGCCGGGCGATCTCCAGCTCGTTGTCCTGCTTCTGCTTCGCGACGAAGCTCTCGAGCAGCCGGGCGGACTCGTAGCTGATGGCGGCCTGGCCGGCGACCGCGAGCAGGAGGTCCAGGTCGTCCTTGCGGAACCGGTTCAACGGGTTCTGCGTGTCGATGTTGACGAGGCCCATCGGCTCGCCGTCGATGGCGAGCAGCGGGACGCACATCATCGAGCGGATCGTCAGGTTGGCGATCGACTCGCTCGCGTCGAAACGGTTGTCGCTCGCCGCGTCCTCGGAGAGGATGCCGGTCTTCTCCTCGAGCACCTTGTTGACGATCGTCTTGCTGAGCCGGACGGTCGCGTCCTCGTCGTCCCGGCGGTGCTTCTGAGCGGCCGGGAACATGCGTCCGTTCTCGTCCTTGAGCAGGATGCAGCCGCGGTCGGCGTGCGGGAAGATGTCGAACAGGGTGTCGAGAATCTTCGGCAGCAGCTTCTTCAGGTCGAGCGTGCCGGCGAGTGCCCGGCTGATCTCGATGATCGCCTTCAGCTTCTCGGCCGGCTGGACGTCGAGCATGCCGAAGCCGGACGAGTTCTGCAGCGTGTCCAGCATGGCGGAGCCGGCGGCCTCCTCGTCCTCCTCCTCCTCGATGTCGACGTCGAAATGGGAGTCCGTGACGACCGTTCCCAGGTTGCCGTCGAGCGTCGCCTTCTGCGAGACGCCAGGCGCGCCGCCCGACTCGTAGCGGAGCAGCATCGGACCGAGCTTCACGCGGTCCTGGTCGGCCAGCGACGTGGGGGAGAGGATCCGCTTGCCGTTGACGAAGGTGCCGTTGCCGCTGCCGAGGTCCTCGATCGTCGCCGAGTCGCCGTTCAGCACGATGCGAGCGTGCCGCCGCGAGACCATGTTGGAGGGGAGCTGCACCGAACACTCCGGATGCCGACCGACGACGGTCTCGCCCGTGCCGATCGAGTACGGCGTCACCTCTCCACCCTGCAACAGCACCAGTCTGGGCATGTTCCCCGTCCCGTTCGCGTTGGCCCGTCTCGGCCGGCTCCCCCTCGGCCGATTCGCGCATTCTAGCGCCGGAGAACGGAGCGTTCAACGTGCGGCAACGGTCCGGCGAACTCAGGCGGGTGGGCCGAAGATCGACTCGACGTTGCCACGCAGCACCTGCTTGCCCAACGCGACGGCCCGCTCCTCGCTCCAACCCTGGTCGCGGACGAAGTCGGTCGCCAGCACCCGCGCCAGAATCCGGCGGAACATGGCGAACTTCGGCAGGGCGAACTCCAGCTTGTACATGTCGCTGTAGTACCCGACGACCTTCGTCCGCGGCACCGCCTGCAGTCGGCCGCGAAGATCCCGCTCGATGTAGACCGGCACGTTCGAGTACCACCAGTGCCCGTTGCAGACGACGTTCGGGAAGATCCAGGCGTAGGAGACGAGTTCCTGGTTGCTCGTCTCCGCGAGGACGGAGACGGGGAACGTGACCGTCGGGAACGCGTTGAACAGTCGGCGGTACTGGATCAGCGACGTCCGCTTGTCGTACAGGTCCTGCCCTTGGAAGACGCCGTCCTCGTAGACGCGGCGGTTCACGCCGATCATCAGGTCGAACGGCAGGGCGTGCTCCACGCAGTACTCGGCGAGTGTCCAGAAGACGAACCGGGAGACCGTGCGGCTCGACTCGTCCGACGGGTCCCCTTCGAGGACGTCGTGAAGAGCAGCGTTCGCGGCCGTGTTCGTGACCGGGGCCGGCTCGAAGTCGGGCGGCAGCGAGATCGCGCAGGCCCGGGCCCCCTTCCCCTTGAAGTGCGAGAACAGCTTGCCGATCGCGTCCCGCAGGTCGGTCGCCGAGTCGGGGGAGACTCCGGTCGCCTTCGCCAAGCGTTCTCGCGTCTCCGCCTTGCCGAGGTGGAACACGAGGTCGTCCGTCCGCAGGCAGGGCACGTACCGGTTCGTGTCGAAGCCCTCCAGCGGGTCGTCGAAGTCGTTCGTCAGGTAGACCTGCTCCAGCCCGGTCTGTTCTAGGACCTGCTGCTCCCAGTCCGGCTGGGCCATCTTCGCGGCGGCCGCGTCGTACAGCGTCTCCCAGTTGTCGGTGGTGATGCGGTCGTCGTCGAAGCCGAACAGCTCGCGGGACATCTCCAGCAGCCAGCTGAACTGGACCGTGTTGTCGATGTCGCCCAGCTGTTCGACCAGCCGTCCCACCTTCTCCTTCGGGTCCAGTCCCGGTTCCTCGATGCGGTCCTTGGGCAGCCCGGCGGAGTGTGCCAGCTCCGTGTAGTAGTGGTAGCCCATCACGTCGGCCAGCGTCTCGGACGCGGCGGCGTGCGGGTCGATGTGCGTGTGGGGATCGACGAGGACGAGCGATTCCAGCTCGCCCAGCAGACGCGCCTGGAGTTCCGCGGACATGGCTGTGCTTCGGCAGGGGGGCGGGAGCGAGAAAAACGACCGCGAGGATCGGTCCCCGCGGTCGTTCTGTCGGTGCAGACTAGGGCAATCGGAGCGCGATTGAAACCGTCTCCGAGCCGTCAGCGAGCGGCCTGTTGCTCGCCGGTGGGAACCTTCGGAGGCTCGATGCTGCGGACCAGCTGGCCGTTGTTCGCCCAGATGCGGACGACGCCGTCCGCCCCGCCGGCGACGAGAACCGACTCGTCACGCGCGGCGGCGACCGCGTAGACGTAGTCGCCGTTGCCGCTGAGCGAACGGTAGTTCTGGCCGTTCGACACGCGGTGCAGCCGGACGGTCTTGTCGCCGCCGCAGCTCAGGGTGTTCTCGCCGACGCCGATGAAGTCGATCGACGTGACCTCCTTGCCGTAGTTGCTGATGGTCCGCTTCTGTTCGCCGGTCTCGCGGTTCCAGACCTTGATCTGGTTGTCCGCACCGGCACTGACGAGGGTGGAGTTGTCCGCCTTGAAGGCGACACCGAGCACGTGGTGCGTGTGCCCCTCGTAGCTGCGGAGGAACTTCCCCTCGGCGACGTCGAACAGCTTGACGAACTTGTCGGCCGCACCGCTGACGAGGAACCGACCGTCGCGGGAGAACTCCACGTCGAGAACCGTGTCGCTGTGGGGTTCGGGAATCTCCTTGGCGACGGCCTTCTTCTCAACGTCCCAGAGAAGCAACTCGCCGCTCCGCGAGGGGTCGCCGCCGCCGGTCGCGAGCAGTTTGCCGTCCGGGCTGAAGGCGAGGGCGAGCACACGGTCCGCGAACCGCGACGTGCCGACCTGCATCGGGTCGCCGCCCTCCGGCCCGAGAACGGCGGCGAGCTTCCACTCGTCGCCCGCCGTCCAGACGGAGGCCGACTTGTCGGTCGAGCCGACGAGCAACCGGCCGTCGGAGAGGAGGGCGATCGTCGAGGCGGCTCCGGCGGCCGGCTCGGTCGCCGTGACGAGCTTGCCGTTGCCGGCGTTCCAGAGACTCAGGCGGTTGTCGTCGCCGCCGGTGAGGACGCGACCGGTCTTCGTGAAGACGACGCTCCGCACGGGCTTCGCCTCGGCGGCGGCCTCCTTCTTCGCCGTTTCCAGCGCCCCGTCGACCTGCTTCTGCCGTTCGTCGGCCCGGGTCTTCTCGTCCTGCCGCTCCTTCAGCTTCTGTTCGGCCGTCTCGACCGACTTCTTGGCGAGTTCGACGGCCCGGTTCGCCGCATCGACGGCGGTCTGGGCCTTCGTCTGTTCGTCTTTCTGCTTTTGGGCCTCGGTCTGGGCGGTCGTCACCGCCTTCTTGAGGTTGTTGTCGTCCGGCTTCTCGGCCAGCTTCTTCTCGGCCTCCACGACCTTCTTGTCGGCATCGGCCACCTTCTTCTTGGCCTCCTCGAGCACCTTGTCGGCCTCCGGCTTCGCCTTCTCCGCGGTCTCGAGTGCCTTCTTGCGGTCGTCGCGGTTCTTCTCGGCGGCCTTGGAGGCCGCGTCGGCGAGGGCGACCTTCTGCTTGGCGACCGTCTGGTCCTCGGTCAACTCGGCGACTCGGAGCGTTGCCTCGCCGTGACGAGCCGTCTCCGCGATCTGCTGGCCGTTCGCGGCGTTCCAGACCTTCGTCGTCCCGCCTTCCGAGGCGGACGCGATCCTCTGGCCGTCGATCGTGGTGGCGACGTCGAGCACCGGGGAGCCGTGGTTGAACGAGCGAACGCCGTTGCCGTTGTTGAGGTCCCAGGTGCGAACCTGGCCGCCGCGACCGCCGGAGACGATCTGCGGGCCGTTCCCGATCAACTTGACCGACGTGACCGGACCGCCGTGGCCAGCGAGTTCACGAACCGGCTTGGGCGGTTCCGGAGCAGCCTCGCCTTCGGCGGGCGGGTCGGCCGGCTTCTCCGGGGCCGTGGGGAACGCCCAGACGCGGAGCTTGTTGTCCTGGTCGGCGGAGACGACCTGCGTCCCGTCGCCGTTGAGGCAGAGGTCGTGCGACTCGACCGGAATCACGAGTTTCGCGAGTTCCTTGCCCGCCATGTCCCAGACGCGGATCGACTTGTCGAGCGAGCCGGAGACGACCTTGGCGTTGTCCGGCGTGAAGGCGAGGCCGGTCACGGCCGCCTCGTGGCCGGAGAGCGTGGCAGCGATCCTGTTCTCGGCGAGGTTCCAGACGCGGATCGACTTGTCCTCGGACCCGAAGGCGGCCCACTTGCCGTCGGCGCTGGTGGCGACGGCGGTGACCGCGGCCCCGGCGGACTGGGCGTTTCCGCGGGTCGGGTTGGTCCGTTCCCACAGCTTGACGACTCGGTAGCCGGCAGTGGCGAGCTTGCCACCGGTCGGGTCGAAGGCGACGTCGTGGACGAAGTCGCGGTGGGCGATGCCGTCGCCGTAGACCGGGTTCCCGTCTGCCACCAGCTTGGCGAGCGCGGGGTCGGTCAGGCGTGCGATCTCGGTGCCGGTGGCCGTGTCGTACAGGACGACCCGGTTCGCCCGGCCGACCGCGAGCGTGTCCGCCCACGGCGAGAGCCCGAGGCTGTAGATCGGTCGCAGGCGTTCGGGGAGCGGGGACCAGACGAGGGCGGAGTCGCCTCCGCCGCCGCCGGCCTTCGCCCCCTCTTCGATCCACTTCCGGACGATGCCCAGTTCTCGCGGCGTGAGGTTGGTCGCCTCGACCTTGTTGTTCACCGGCGGCATCACCGGGTTCTTCGTGTGGGAGGCGAAGACGTACAGCCAGCTCTCGTCCGGCTTGCCGGCCTTGACCGACGGTCCTCGCTTGCCCCCCTTGAGGATGCTCTCGACGTCCTCGAGCGAGAGCTTGCCCTCGTCGATTGCGAGGTTGTGGCAGGCGATGCAGTTCTGCTCGAGGATCGGCAGGACGTGCTTCTCGAAGTCGACCGGGCCGCCGAGGTTCACGGCCTCGGGCTTGATCGGATTCTGAGCGCGGGCGACGTCGGCGGCGAACGGAGAGCAGAGCAGGGCGGCGACGGCGAGAACGTGGCGAGTTGTCACGGATGTCCCTCGGGAGGAGTCTGTTCGTGGGGCCGGCACCAGGCCGGCGAGACGAGCCGTGGGCTCGGTGGAGTGTCTACTTGGCGACCTTGATCGTGACGGGGACGTCGACCGCGGCCTTGCCGTCGAAGTCCATCGTCGCCCGGACGACGGCGTTGGGGATCTGCCCTTCGGTCGCCGAGCCGTCCGCCTGCACGATCAGCTTTCCAGCGGTCTGGTCGGCGGGCACGGTGACGGGCGAGGCGGAGAGCCCCTCGACGTTCGGCAGGTCGGGGAGCGTGAGTGTGACAGGGCCCTCGAAGCCGTTGACCCGCTTGACCGTCACGTCGATCTCGAGCTTCTGGCCCCGCTTCAGGTTGCCGCCGCCGGCCACCTTCGCGGAGAGCTCGGCCGGTCGTGGCTTCACGACGAGCACCAGCGACTGCGAGGGGGGCGTGACGTTGGTCTTCTTCGGCTTGGCGGCGTTCTCGGCCGTCTTCACGTCGGCGTCGAGCTTCTTCTTCGCGTCCGACGCCTGCTTCTCCGCGTCGGCGGCGGCCTTGGCGGCCTCCTCGGCAGCCTTCTTCGCCTCCGCGGCTGCGGTGTTGGCGGGCTCCGCCTCGGTCAGTGCCTTCCTGGCGTCGGCGACGGCCTGCTGGGCGGCCGCGTCGTCCGGTTTCACCTTCGCCTGCTGTTCGGCTTGCTGAACCTTCTGTTGGGCGGTCTTCAGCGTGTTGGCGGCGTCCTGGGCGGCCTTGTCGGCCGCCGACTTCTCCGTGTCCGCCTTCTTCTTGGCTTCCGTGGCGGCCTTGAGCATCTCGTCGAACTTCTTCTGCCGCTCCTTCAGACGCTCGACCCGCTTCGGGTTGCGGACGTAGTTCACCGACGACTGGGCACTCAGGTAGACCGTGTAGCCGCCGACGAGGGCGTTGTTGTTGACGAACAGCCGCAGCAGTTGCTCGTCCTTGCCCTTGTCGATGTTCGCGTTGGCGACCTGCACGTTCGCGTTCTTCGGGAGTCCGACGAACGTCAGTTTGACCTGCTCGTCGAAGCCGTCCCGCTTGAGCAGCTTGACCGGCATCAGCACCTGCCGGCCTTGGTTGACCTCGACGCGACCGACGTCCGAGACGACTTGATAGGGCGAGGTCTCTTCGATCACGGAGACGCCGAGCGACCGCGTGAGGCGTATGACCGAGTTGCTGACGTTCTGCTGGCCGGGCCAGACGAGCGTGGCCGAGCGGCCGACACGGGTGACGTCGCGGTACGAGGCGTCCCGTTCCTTCTCGAGTTGGGCGATTCGGCTCTCGAGGTCGGCGACGACCTTACGCTGGGCCTCCTTGGCCGCGTCGTCCTTCCCCTTCTCGACCTGACCGAGCTTCTTCCGTTCGTCGACCAGTTGCTTCTTCGCGTTCGCGACGGCTCGCACCTTGGCCGGGTCCGGGACGCGGGCCTTGCCGGTGACGCGGACGCGCCCGAAGTTCGGGGCGGCGTTCTCGGCCGCGGAGAACACTAGGTTGGTGCCGATCTCGCCGGGGCCGATGACGGCCGGGGCCGCGGTGACACCCGCCGGAAGACCCTCGACGGTCAAGTCGACGATGCCGTCGAAGCCGTCCTGTCGGGTGATCATGACGGGAACGGCGACGTTCTCCCCCTTGCGGAGTGTGACCGCGGCGGTCGAGGCCTGGTTCCTTTGGTCCTTGGCGAGAGGAATGGAGACGACCTGGAAGTCGGGCGTCTCGGCACGAATGCAGAGGCGGTAGACGAGCGAGGCGTCGCCGCGGTTCTCGAAGTAGCGGTCACGGACCTGGACGCGGTAGGTGCCGTCCGCCGGGACGGTGAACTTGTAGACCGGGTCGGCCGTGGTCATCGAGAACTGCCCGTTCGTCGGCTTGAGCCGGTTGTTGTCGACGGGGGGCGTGAAGTCGTCCTGGGCGGTGATCCGCTTGACCTGCTCCTCGCCACCGTCGCTCTTGGTGACCTGTTCGAGCACGAAGTAGGGGTCGGCCAGGCCACCCTGACGATGGGCGACCACCTCGACGAAGTAGACCTCGCCCGCCTTCGCGTCGAAGTCGAAGTGGTCGAGGTCGCCGCGGGCTTGGAAGCGGCCTGCCACCTCGGCGGGGACCGTGATCTTCTGGGCCGTCTTGGGTTCGTCGTTCGGCTCGGCCTCGACGGTCACCGCGTTCGAGGCGAAGTGCACGAGGACGGCGTTCGACTTCCCGCCGAGCCGCCACGCGACCGCGTTCGCCCCGGCCTCGTGCGGGCCGAGCGGCAGGTCGACGTCGATCCGCGAGGGCTCGTTGGG
>JANQQW010000314.1 GCA_028284885.1 Planctomycetaceae bacterium | reverse complement strand
GACGGCTCAGCCGACGTTCGGCGTGATGGGAGCCGTCGGAGCCGAACGAATCACCCGGTGCCGCGGGGCCAGAAGCGGTGACTGGGCCCGGGCCTCCGGCGACAACGTGGTCAACAGCCCGAACAGCAGCACGGCCCATCCGGCCGCGCTGGCTCTTGAACCGCTCGAAAGTGCCCGCTGGGCGGTTCGGCGTCCGCGAATCACTTGAGTCGTCCTGAAACGAGGGTCCGACGAACGGACGAGACCGTACAACCGGTTTCATCGGCACAAAAGCTTCGGCTCAGCCAGTGAAAACCCAGCAGCCCGCCCGTGTTGACGGAAGCGTCGGCATGGTCTGCGATTGCGTCCTGCAGTGTGCTCGGGAGAGGCGACGTTCCGGAGTCCCCTTGGACACCTTGGCAGCCAGGTTCTACAGTCTGCTTTCACCCCCGTCGCGGCGGCCCGCTCGCGACCGTTCGAAGAGGTCACCCGTGCGGCATCTCGGCAGTATCGAGGATCGGCAACTCGCGTATCGCTTTCACGACTACATGCTCGTGCGCGGAGTGGCGACCAAGATCGACGAGGAGGGGGCAGAGTGGTCGCTGTGGGTCGTCGACGAGGACCAGGTCGATGCGGCCCGCGAGGAACTCGAGGCGTTCCTCCGCTCGCCGGACGAGGCGAAGTACGTCGAGGCGGCAACGGCTGCACGCGACGTCCGCAAGGAGGGCGAGCGTCGCGACCGCCAGTTCCGTAAGCAGCACCGCGACCTCGGCCGACGCTGGCAGCGGGGCGAGAACGTCTACGTCACGATGACGTTCATGGTGCTGTGCGTGGCCACCACCATCGTCGCCACGGACTTCAGCCAAGGCGTGTTCGACCTCTCGAACCGGAACTCCGTCGTCCGCTGGCTGAGCATCCAGGAGTACCGGGTGCGGGGGAACATGATCGAGTGGTGGCCCGGCTACTCGAGCATCACGAGCGGGCAGGTGTGGCGGCTCGTCACGCCGGCCCTGCTGCACGGCGGCCTGCTGCACCTCTTCTTCAACGTCTACATGCTGCGGCAGTTCGGGACAGCGCTGGAGTTTCGCAAGGGACCGTGGTTCCTGCTCACGCTCATCCTGCTGTTGGCGGTCGGCTCGAACGTGACGCAGTACCAACTGGGCGGGCAACCGAACTTCCTCGGCTTCTCCGGCGTGAACTACGGACTGTTCGGATTCATCTGGATGCGGGGGCACTTCCGACCACGCGACGGCCTAGCGGCCCCGCAGCCGCTCGTGGTCGTGATGATGGTCTGGTTCCTGCTCTGCTGGGCGGACCTGCTCGGGCCGATCGCGAACTGGGCGCACACCGGCGGGCTGGTGCTCGGAGGAGTGCTCGGCGCGCTGCCGTTCAAGCGTCTGTAGCGCGTTCCGCGGAGAGCGTTGCGGCCACGACGTTCGACAGGGCCGCGAGAGGAACGACGCGTGCGTCGAACGGCGTGTTCGTCAGCGCGACAGCGTAGGCGTCGGCGTCCGGATCGATCCACAGCATCGTTCCCGTCGCACCGAAGTGGCCGTAGGCGTCCGGACCGAGAAGGTCGCCGAAGGTGGCGGTGTGCGTGGACCAGTTGCGACGCCAGCCGAGCCCCCAGCCTCGCGTCCTCCGCTCGGCTTCGGACACGTCGGGGAAGTCGTGTAGCGCGTTCCGCGTGGCCGCGCCGACGGTGGCCGGTCGGCAGAAGCCGTGGCCGCGTGCCAGCATCGCGCGGGCGAACGTGCCGAGGTCGTCGGCCGTGGAGAGCAGTCCGCCCCACGGGGCCCCCAGCCGCTGCCAGTAGCGACTGTTCCAACCCCAGCCGTCGGCCTCCTCCTGCTCGACCGGGACCCGAAGTTCCACGACACGATCGAAGTCCGCGTCGGCCTCCCGTCCCAAGCTCGTGTCGGCGAGTTCAAGCGGTCCTGTGAGGCGGTCGGACACGAACTCGCGTAGCGTCCGTCCCGTCACGACGCGGACGATCTCGCCGAGCACGGCGAAGCCCGTGCTCTGGTACTGCACCCCGTGCCCTGGCTGGAAGTCCGG
Organism: Planctomycetaceae bacterium; assembly: GCA_028284885.1. Taxonomy (GTDB): domain Bacteria; phylum Planctomycetota; class Planctomycetia; order Planctomycetales; family Planctomycetaceae; genus JANQQW01. Next base: position 8,602 of record JANQQW010000314.1, on the reverse strand, counting down.
GGCGAGCGCGACGGTGCCGGCGACGAACTCCTCGATCGGAGCGTTCCGCTGCCGCAGCGCTCGGTTGTTCGGGAGCATGTCCGGCAGACCGGACGTGTGCGTCAGCAGGTGCCGGACCGTGATCGCCTGCTTGCCGTTCTGGCCGAAGCCCTCGACGAACCGCGAGACGCGGTCGCACAACACGATCTCGCCGTCCTCGACGAGCGTGAGGACCGACATGGCCACGACCGGTTTCGTGATCGACGCGACGACGAAGAGAGCGTCGTCGCGCAGCGGGGATCCGTCGAGGCGTTGCGAGCCGGTGCGGTGTCGGAAGACCGCTCCGCTCACCCGCCCGGCCTCGACGGCGACGGCCGACGTCCTCCCGTCGGCCACCCAGGAGTCCGCGAGACGGCGGACCTGCTCCCAACCGTCGCTCACGACTCCGACTGGAACTCGACGAAGTGCACGGCGAGCATCTGGTTCAGCTTCGTGATCTCGAGCGTCTCGACGACGTCGTCGCACGGGTTGTACAGATGGATGTCCAACCCACGGGCCTTCAGCGTGGCAAGCAGTCCGAGCAGTCCGCTGGGTAGAATGCGAACGCCCGTCAGGTCGAAGGCCAGCGTCTCCGTGTCGTGCTCGTCGAGCAGTTGGAACACGGCGTCGCGAAGCAGCGAGAGATTCACGTCGTCCAGCACTTCGCGACCGCCGAAGCCCAACACCGTGAGCTTGCCGGCTTCGTACACCTGGAGGGGGTTGTCGCTGGCGTTCACATCCATCTCCCGGGAATGATACTGAGGAAGGTGTGCAACGAGGGGTTGAACGCTTCTCCGTACTCCTAATGACGCAGGGGCGTTACAAGTATGCCACGAATCTCTGTCTCTGGGCATTTTCCCCCGATCGGGCCGCACGAATCCGCTGACACCGAACAGTCGGGCGGCCGTTGGGGCGAGCTGTCACGGGCTGTGGCGAGGAGTACGGGATGAGTGATGAGTCAGCGAACTCGCCGGAAGCCAATGCGAACGAACGAGTTGCAGCAGCCGACGAGTCGCAGGAAGTCGAAGTCGCCCCGCTCGGGATCGTCGCCCGAGTCGCGCGAACCCTGATGCTGCTCGCATCGACGTTCGTCATCGTCGTGGCCCTGCCGCTCGCCGCCTGGCAGATGACGACGTTGAGCGAAGTCGAAACCCGCGTCGAAGGAAGGGCTTACGTCGTCCGAGTCGTGAAGCGGCACGGCCAACACTCGGTCGAGATCGACGACCCTGCCGGCAGCACAGGTCGCATTGCACTCATGCGCAACGACGGCCGTCGGTTGGACGGTCGAGTCACCTTGGAAGCGTCAGAGGACGGCCGGGTCGTGACGATCCAGATCGGAGAACTTACACGTCGCCTGCAGTTTCGAGACGGCAGCTACGAACTCGAACCGGTGGACTAGGCGACGTACGTCGGCTCGTTGGCCGCCGTCGGTTCGACGCCGTCCGAAGACATTTCGTCGCCAAGCAGTTCGTCGGCAGGGTGGTCCATGGAGGGTCGGTAGCCCGCCGCGATCGCGACCATCAACAGCCCCATCGCCCCGAAGATCATGCTGACCGGGAGCTCGACCGCCTCGAGCATTTGACCCAGCCCCCCGTAGACCGCTCCGGCAAGGAACAGGCCGACGAAGTTGAACAGATTCTGCGCGGCAATGACCCGGCCCTTCAACTCGCGCGGCGACCGCGTCTGCAGCACGACCTGCAACGGCACCACGAAGAAGCCGGTCGAGATCCCCAGGCCGAACAGCAACGTCGCCGACGCGACGTAGGCGACGTCGGAGTCGGCTCCTCGGGACTGCAGCAGTCCGACGACCGCCACCGCGAACAGCGTCAGCGCGAGTCCGATGGCACCGCGTTGCACGAACTCGGGCCGGACACGCTGCCGTGACATCTGACCGCAGACGACGCAGCCGACCGCGATGCCGATCGCGATCACGCCCTGGACGACGCTGGTCCAGAACTTGTCGACGCCCAGTTGCAGCAACGTGTACTGCGTGGACGTCAGTCGGACGACACCGGCGACGAACCAGAACACGGAGACGACGACCAACGCGTTTCGAAGCCTGGAGTCCCGTCGCAGGCCGGCCAACGTCTCTCGGGACAGGAACACCACGTCGGTGGTGAACTTCAGGTTGGGGTGCGCGATCGGCGTCGGCCGGAGAAGCAGCGAGGTCGTCGTACCAACGAAGGCGACCCCGATGCAGAACAGACTGACGAGCCAGATGCGGTCGTTCCCCACGAGCTGGGCCCCGGCTCCGGCGACGACCGTTCCGAAGATGATGGCCAGGAAGGTCGTCATCTGGACGTAGCCGTTGGCGGCAGGGAGATCCCGTTCCCGGAGCATCTCCGGCAGGATGCCGTACTTCGAGGGTCCGAAGAACGTGCTCTGCATGGCCATCAGGAACAGCACCACGAACGGCGCGTAGAAGTAGCCCGACAGGAACGCGAACAGCCCGAGCCCCATCACGACGATCTCGGCCAGCTTCGAGCCGATCACGACGTTCCGCTTCACCACACGGTCGGACCACCAGCCGGCGACGCCGGAGAACAGCACGAACGGCACCGCGAAGATCATCGCGGCAGCCGACTGGTACCGGTTTGCGAGGGCCGGATCGTGCTCGGCGCTCGCCATGTAGAACAGCACCAGCAGGTACTGGTAGACGTTGTCGTTGAAGGCGCCGAGCAGCTGCGTTGCCGTCATGCCCAGGAACGCCCGGTCCTTGGACAGGGGGGGCAGACTCTGGTCGTCGGGTTCCACGGCGGACATCGCGGCCGGCTCGGAGGCGTGTTCGGGCCCGTTCTCAGGACGCAGTCGGTAGCGTAGTGCAACTCGCCGAACGGCGGAAACCCCGTGTCGGCGACGCCGTTCCGGCCCCGTCCCGCTATCATTGGCCGCCGTCCGAACCGTTCAACCGACGAGGCACTGCATGGCCGCCGAGCCCGCGAAGGAGTCCCAGGAAGCCAACCCCGCCGGGCAGGAGGGGGGCGGCGACCACCTGACGCTGCAGATCGTGATCGCGATCGTCGCGGCGATCCTGTTCTCCGTGCTGCTGCCGCGGTTCGTCGGGATCGGGAGCGAGGCGGCGGCCGAGGCGTACGCGGCGATCGACACCGACGCGGACGGCAACATCACGCTCGAGGAGTTCACCGCGAGCGAGATTCCCGAGGGAGCCGACGAGGCGGCCGTGAAGAAGGCGGTCGAAGCCGCGGAGCGAAAGTTCGGCGAGATCGACGAGGACGCCGACGCGGCGGTCTCGCCACAGGAGCTGCGGGTGGCGACGAACGTCGCCCGAGCCGCACCGGTCGTCGGGCCGCTCGAGCTCGGCGGCGAGATCTTCCTCAACCTGCTGAAGATGATGGTCGTCCCGCTCGTGCTGCTGTCGGTGATGTCGGGCATCCTCGGCATGGGGGACGTCCGCAAGCTCGGACGGCCAGGACTGTTGACGATCACGTTCTACGTCTCGACGACGATTCTCGCCGTGGTCGTCGGGCTCTGCGTCGTGAACGTGATTCGGCCGGGGAAGATCGACAACGTCGCCGACGTCCAGAAGGTGGCCGACGAACGCGGTGAGGCGGTCGAGGAGAAGGGCGAGGGGAAGACGATCGGCATGATCGTCCGGAACCTCGCCCTCATGCTGTTCACGGACAACCTCGTGAAGTCCGCGGCCGAGACCGAGCTGCTGCCGTTGATCGTCTTCGCGATCGTGTTCGCCGCCATGCTGACCACGCTGGGGGAACGCGTCGACTCGTTGCTGAGGCTGATCGAGCAGGGGAACCACGCCATCCTGCACTTCGTGCTGCTGCTGATGCGAGTCGCCCCGCTGGGCATCTTCTGTCTCGTGGCCGGACGGTTCGCGTCGGAGATGGTGAAGGAGCGGTTCGTCGAGACGATGCAGCTCGTCGGCTGGTACAGCGTCACCGTCCTCATCGGCCTGGCCGTGCACGCGCTGATCACACTGCCCGCGCTGCTGTGGTTCTTCACGAAGCGAAACCCGTACGTCTTCATGTACCAGATGTCTCAGGCGCTGCTGACGGCGTTCTCGACCGCGAGCTCCTCGGCGACGTTGCCCGTGACGATGGAGTGCGCGACAACGAAGGCGAACGTTAAGGAGAAGGCAGTCGAGTTCGTCACGCCGCTCGGCGCGACGATCAACATGGACGGGACCGCGCTGTACGAAGCCGTCGCCGCGATCTTCATCGCCCAGTTGTGGGTCGCCAGCGGGGAGGCCCCGCCCGACTTCCAGACCGGCCTGCTCACGCAGTTGACCGTCGCCCTCACCGCGACGCTGGCGGCGATCGGCGCGGCCGGCATTCCGGAAGCCGGACTCGTCACCATGCTGATCGTTCTGAACGCCGTCGGCCTGCCGCTGAAGTACCAAGCGGTCATCATCCCGGTCGACTGGCTGCTCGACCGGTTCCGGACGGCGATCAACGTGCTGGGTGACGCGACGGGAGCGGCGGTGATCGAGAACACGTTGCCGGACGACGCCCCGCCGCCGGGAGCGGCGACCGCCCCGGCGACGACTTGAGCTTGCCCAACCGGTACGACCGTGTCAGTCCGGCGGATCGCGTCTTCGCTCCGTTGCCTGAACCGCCCCGTCCCCGCAACCCGATCTCGTAGAGGGACGCATCGTGGAACCGGCGGGGTCACGGGCCCTCCCATGCGACGTCGCGGACTCGGGCAACGGAAGTCGACATGGCGACACTCGGCGAGCGAGCGGGCGACTGGATCGAGGAGGCGTGCCGCCGATTCGCCACGGCGACGGGAACGCCGCTCGAGTTCGTCCCGTGCGTCGCCAGCGAGGCCGAGCTGCTCCAGAGGTCGTGGGAGACGACGTACCCGCGCCGCTGGCACGAACGGATCGCGGCGGACGGCGAGGTCGTCGGCCTGATGTACGGCGACCTCGAGGGCAGCGGTGCCGCCGAGGGTTCGGAGATCGCGAAGGTCGCCGAGATGGCCCAACTCGTCTCCGGTCTCGTCGGGCGCGTCGTCACCGCGTCGACGGCGCTCGAGTCCCGCACGCGCGACCTGTCGACGTTGGTCGAGATCGGTCGCGACCTCCCGCAGCAAGGCGACCTCGGGCTCGCGATCCGCAGTCTGCTGCGGGCGGCGCTCGACCTCACGCCGTTTCGCGGAGCCGCGTTCTTCCTCGTCGATCCCTCGACCCGCTCGCTGCAGCTGCGGGTCGAGGAGAGCGACGCCGAGTTCGACGTCCCGTTCCCGCGGCGGTCGCTCGAACAGGCCCGGCTCGACCTCGCTGCCATCGAGGACGGGGAACTGCTCCTCGAACGGGGGACGGACGAGGAAGTCGACCGTTGGCTTCCGACGAACGCCCGGACGGCGGTCGCCTTCGCGGTCCACACCGAGGACGGACCGGTCGGCACGCTCTGGCTGTTCGACCGCCGGGCCCGGCAACCGAGTCGACGGGAGTGGCACGTGCTGCGGTCGATCGTGGCCCAGTTCACCAGCGTGCTCGAGCGGGCCGTCCTCCGCCAGGAGAACATGGACCAGTCACGGCTGCAGCGAGAGCTCGAGAGCGTCCGCGGCTCGCAGGTGTTCGACTTCCCGCGTCTCGCACCCCAGTCGGCCGGCTACGAGATCGCCGCCGCCTGTACGAGCCAGCACGAGGTCGGCGGCGACCTGTGCGAGGTTCTCCCGCTCGACGACCACCGGGCGATCGTCGCCGTCGGAGACGCCTGCGGGAACAGCGTGCCGGCGGCACTGGTGATGGCCGCGGTCCGCGGGACGATTCGTGGCATTCACGGGCTCGCCGGCTCGGAGCCCCTGTGCCCACCCGAGGCGGTCGCACTCGTCAACCGGGTGCTCTGCGAGGTCTCGCCGCCGCACCAGTTCATGAGTCTGTTCTTCGGACTGGTCGACACCGAGAACATGATGCTGACCTACACGAACGCCGGGCACCCGGGACCGCTCCGCTTTCGTGGCGAGAGCTTCGAGGAGTGCGGCTCGCACGGTCTGTTGCTCGGAATCCTGCCCGACACCGAGTACGGACACGAGACCGTCCGGCTGCACTCGGGCGAACTGCTCGTGGCCTACTCCGACGGTGTGACCGAGGTGATGCGGAAGGGGGGGCGGCAGATGTTCCGTCGTGACGGACTCGCCGAGGCCGTCCGCGAACGACGGCACCTGCCGGTCGACGACGTCCTCACCGGGATCTGGGAAGACGTCGACCGCTTCGGTGGGGGCGGCGTCGCCGACGACCGGACGCTGCTCGTGCTCCGCGTGAAGTAGCGTCCCGAAGTCAGTCGGACGCCCAGAGCCCGAGCCCGGCCGACTCCGCGGCTGCCTCCGCCTTCTGCATGGCCCGCTTCACGGAGGCCGAGAACGCGGCCCGTCGGTCGACACGGGCGAGCCCGGCGGCGACGACGGCGAGGTTCAGGTTCTCGGACTCGACGTCGACGTAGGCGAGGATTCGCTCGTCGTCATCGACACGCTCGCGGTCGAATCGGAGAACCACGTCCCGCCCGCGAGCCCGTTCCCCGAGCCAGTCCACGGCTTCCCCCGGGTCGTCTTCCGCGAACTCGACGCCGAGCAGCCGCACGACGAGTCCGTCGTCGAGAACGAGGTCGCCCGTCGGGCGAATCGACTCCACGCGGACGACCGTGCCGTCGACGAACTCGAAGTTCCGCACCGGCGGGACGTCGCGGTAGGCTCGCACCAAGGCCCCGACGAGAAGCCCCCCGGCCAGCAACGGGAGGACCCGATGAGCCAGGCGAACGAGGTCGGTCGCCCGCGGTCGGGGAACCATGGCGACGTCAGTTGTCGCTGTACTTCATCCGCTGCAGCCGCTCACGGGCGAGCGGATCGGCCACGTACCGTGCATGGCACTCGGGGCAGAGGTCGAACCGGAACTGCTTCGGCTCGGCGTCGTCGATCTCGAGGTCCGCCCCGTGGTCGAGCAGCTCGGCGAGTTCCTCGAGGTGGTCCGCGTCGAGATCGGACTCCTCGATCTCGTCCGGGTCGTGCGCCGGGTAGACCTCGATCCGCGCGACGTAGCGTTCCTTGCCGAGCGGTCGGCCGCACATGTCGCAGGAGAAGTGCAGCATGGAGTGGATCGTCCCGAACTGCCTCGGACGTGGTCCGTGGACGAATTCGCCCAGCCGAACCACCGTGTGGGGAGTCGCCGAACCATCGTGTTCGACGAACGACGAAGTCGATTGTAAGCAGATTTCGCGAAGCGGTGAAAGGCCCTTCCAAGCGTTCCGGGAGCTTCGAGAAAAGCTCGAAACGCGACGTTGACGGGCCCGGTCCGAGGCGTTCTCGCGACGCCGGCTCAGCCTCGGTCGCCGGTCCGTCCGAGGGCCACGTCGAAGTCGTGAACGGCCGGGACGAGCATCGCCACCGTCGTGAACCCGTACGCCAGGGCGATCGCGAAGAACGCCTCGAATGCGCTCCCCAGCAGGAAGGAGACGATCGCGTAGAACGTCAGGAACGGCAGCCCGCCGGCGGCCAGCATCAACGCGTTGGAAGGGTTCTTCGCCGTCAGCGACGCGTAGAGCGCGATGCTCCCGCAGCCGATGAAGAGCAGGAAGCTCTGAATCTGGACGAGCGGCGTCCCGCGGGTTTCGACGAGCAGCATCATGAACACGAAGATGCCGACGAACAGGAAGAACATGGTGCCGAGACTGTTGCCGATGGCGGACCGCGAGCGGTCGTAGGTGAGCCCCGCGTGCACGCCCAGCATGGCCGAGAACGCCGTCAGCACCAGGAAGCCCAGCACGAGGAACACCGTGTCCGACGGATCCGCGAGGCGGGCGAAGACGAAGTAGACCGCGAAGGCGATCGGCACGGCGATCAGCTCCTTCGCGTTGTAGAGGATGCCCAGCAACTTGCCGACGACGAACTCGCGCGGCGTGACGTCGGTGACGAGCAGCAGCTCGAGCGTGTTGCCGTCGCGCTCGGAGGTGATCGACGTGACGGCCTGCGTGTTCACGAGAACCAGCGACAGCAGCGCCAGCCCGACGAACGCCATCCCCTGGACGGGCAACATGCCCAGCAGCAACGCGTCCCCGCCCCGCTGGACGAGGTAGTAGAAGACGGCTGCCGCGAGGGCGACGTACGCGAGCTTGATGAAGACGACCTTCCGCCCGTAGGCCCGCGTCATCATCTCCCGCCACAGCACCGGAGCCGCCCAGACGTTCCGCGGCTCGACCGTGCGCATCGCCGACTCGGCCGCGTCGTCCGACTCCGTCCGTTGGTGGATCGTCCGGGGCGGATACCAGACCCGCAGCCGGGCGACCGTCACACCGTTCAACAGGAGTCCGAGCCCGGACAGCATCACGACCGAAGGCAACGCCGACACGTGGACCGCCTCGTTCGACACGCTCTGTGCGAGCGGGTTGAGCAACACGGTCAGCGTCCGGAACGGGTTCAGAGCCCCGACCCAGACTCCGACGGGCGTCTCCGCGCCGACGACGCCCGTCACCGTCTCGGCGAGGCCGATCAGCACGAACACGCCGAGCAGGCTGATCGCGAGCGTCTGGAACGTCTTCTCGCGCCAGAACGCGACGAGCGTGCCCCAACTGGCCGCCGCGAAGGCCGTGGCCGCGCAGAGCGCGAGCATCCACAG
>JANQQW010000310.1 GCA_028284885.1 Planctomycetaceae bacterium | reverse complement strand
GAGTCCCGCAGCCCGCGCTTCTTCCCGGCGCTCGAGAACGGCTGGCAGGGGAACCCGGCGGTCAGCAGGTCGTGGTCGGGGACCGAGCCGACGTGGTCGCGAACGTCACCGCGGACCAGCGTCTCGCCGTCGAACCGGTCCGCGTAGACGTCGCACGCCTTCGGGCAGCAGTCGTTCGCCCAGACCGTCCGCAGCCCCAGTCGGTCCGCGGCCATGCGAAACCCGCCGATGCCGGCGAAGAGCTCGACCGTCGCCCGTGACAACGCAGGTCCTCAGAACGTTCGCGGGAGTTCGATGACGAGCACCTTGCGGTAGGTGACGCCGCCCGTGATGCCGTCGAGGGCGATGCGGCCCTCCGAGGCGATGCGGGTGTTGTCGAGGTTCGACTCGAGGACGAGCTCCTCGTTCACCCACACGGAGAGTTTCTGCCCGACGACCTTCATCCGAAGCGTGTTCCACTGGTTGAGCGGCTTCGCGAGGTTCTTCTTCGGCGCCTGCTCGGAGAACAACGCCCCGGTACAGAACGGGTCCGGCTCGACGCCGAAGTCGTTCGCGACCTGAATCTTGTAGGCGGCGTTGAACTCGTACGGCCGCAACCGCGCGGGGTCGCCGTACCGGAAGTAGACCCCGCCGGAGCCGTTCTCCGCCGTGACCTTGAACTCCATCGACAGCTCGAAGTTCGAGTACGGCTTGGGCGAGAGCAGGTAGGAGTTGGGCTCGCGGTCCGGCCCGGCGGCGTACTCTCCGGACAACGTGCCGGCCCACTGTCGTTTGCCGACGTTCTCCCACTGCATCTTGAGGTACAGCCCCGCCTCGACCTCGTCGGCGTCGTAGGCCGCGTCGGACGCCGGGGCGAACTTCCGCAGCTTGGCGATCCAGTCGAGGCCGGGGAGGTAGTTGTCCCGGTCGAACTCCAGCTTCGCCTGTCCGAGGTACCGGCCCGCGATCCGTTCGACGAAGTCGCCGCCCTGGCGTCCGGCCAGCTTCAGCCGGGCATCGACCGCGCGCTCGACGCCGCTCGGCTCGTACTCGAGGAACGTCGCCACGTCGATCTGCGCGGACGTGTCGTCCTTCTCGATCGCGAGGTCCGCGAGGGCGACGACGTCACCGTACCGCATCGCGTCGAGTTGCAGCGGGTAGAGCTTGTCGCCGAGCTTGCCGACGACCAGGCCGCCGTTGAACTCGACGAACTCGAGGTCGACGCTGCCGTTGGAGAACTCGTCGCCCGGCGTCATCGACCGGGCACCCTGCTCGGCGTTCCGCCAGAAGCGACGGACGCGTTCGACGTCGTCGAGATCCCACTCGAGCATCTCGGTGGCCCCCTCGAAGCCCGGCTCGCCGATCCGCCCGCGGGTCGCCTCGACCGCCTTCGCGTACTCCCTCGCGGCCATCAACTCGGTGAACTCGCGGCGGTGCTCCGTGTAGGGCAGGGGCTTCTCACGCGGGTCCTCGCCCGGCTTGCCCACGCCCTCGAACGGTCGCATGCCCTCTTCGGGCTCTCGGGCGGCGACGATCTCCGGCGAGAAGTCCTTGTCCGGGATGCTGCGGCCCTTCGGCACCACCCCCCAGCCCGGCCCGACCTGCAGGCGGACGACGTACAGGTCGCCTCCGGCCCCCTTGTCCGAGAAGACGAGCCACTGCTCGTCCTCGCTGACACAGAACTGCCGCCGCGTGTCGCTGAGGTCGAGTCCGGGGATCTCGATCTCGACGACCGTCTCCAGGTCGGAGAAGGGGAGGTGGTACGGCTTCATCGCGTCGCGGCCGTACTGGTCCTTGCCGGGCCGCCACTCGAACACCTTCTCGCGGACGGCCCGTTGCAGCCGCTTGCCGTCGTAGGCGTACTGGCGGAGGGCGTCGTTCGAGAGCCGCGGGACGCCGCCCGGCACCTCGACGCGGATCTTCGACTGGAAGGGAAGCGTCAGCCGTTCGCGGGCCGAGAAGTACGTGACCGGCTCGCCGTTCTCGATCTCGGTCCAGTAGAGGGCGAAGCCCCCTTCGAGAAGTCGCGCGGTGGTCCACTCGTGAATCCGGTCCGGGTCGGCCCGCAGCACGTCGCGGCCGGTAAAGTCGTCGAGCACGTTCTCACGCACGGCGGAACGGACGCTCGACTTCGCCGCGAACGCGAGGTGCGTGACGATCTGGCCGGTCTCCGGGTTCTCCAGCGTGAGGACGGACGGAGACATCGCGTCGTTCGTCAGCGGGATCGAGGTCGGTTCGTCGAACGGCTCGAACGGTGAACTCCGCGTGGCGTACAGCACCCCGCCCGAGAGGGCTCCGTCCGACGTGTAGTACAGACCGAGCCCGTCGCGGGTGAAGAACGGGTCGCCTTCGGGCCCGGGTGTGTTGACCGGCTCGAGCGCGACCGGCTGACCGACCTCGAGGTCGAACCACGGGGCGTCCGTCAGGCTGGGGAACTGGTTCTCCGGGTCCGGAATCGGCTCGAAGACGAGCTCGGCCGCCTGGCCGGACGACGCCGAGACCGTCTTCGTCGCGTCACGAAAACCCTCCTTCGCGACCGTGACCCGGTGCAGCTCGCGGGCATCGACCTCCAGTTCGCAGGGAGCCAGCAGCGGCCTGCCCGCGGCGTCCTTCACGGAGTTGCCGTTCACGAGGACCGCGAACCCGGCTCCGTCCTTCACGTAGACCCGGACGAGCCCCGTCCTCTTGCTCGGTCGCTCGACCGAGTCGGCGTCCGGACGGTCGATCTGCTCGCCGTCCGCGACCGCCGCGGCGTTCCCGCGTTGGCGGAGGAAGTAGTCGCCGAGCAGGGCGAGCAGAGGGACGGCGACGACGATCCCGGTCAGCAGCATCGGTCGCGCGAGCAGGCCGGACCAGGCGGACCGAACTCGCTCGGAGAAGCCCCCGCCAGACGACGCGGTCGGTTCGCTCGCAGTCGATGCCGCCTTCGAGACCGGTTCGTCGTCGGCGACGAACGGAACGTCGGTCGGGGACTCGGTGACGGCGTCGGTCGTCGGCGGCGGAGCCGGTCGTCGTCGGTTCCGCGAACGGCCGGCGTCGACGTTCGTCCGGCGGGCGGGGCGCTTCCGCGGGGCCGGCGCATCGCCGCCCCCCTCTTCGTTCCAGCCCGGGATGACGGGCTTCTTCGAGGGGCGGGCGGGGCCGTCGGCGGTTGGTTCAGAGGGCATCGGCCGGATTCGTTCGACGTGGAGGAATCGAACTGCTCGACGGGCGGGGGTCGAGTTCGACGGGGTGGGGCGACTACTCCTTCGGCGATTCGTCGGACGCGTCAGGCTGGTCAGACGCGTCGGACTCGTCTGTTTCGACGAACTCGACGTTCACCGACATGCGGTAGAACGAGTAGTCGAGCTTCGACTCGGCGGGACTCGCCTGCAGCGAGAACGGAATCCCCGCTCTTTGCACGTTCTCGTCGAGGACGAGTTCGCCGGTTCGCGTGTCGAGGAGCGCGAGCTTGAAGCGGTTCGTGTTGATCCGCTGGCCGGGCACGCGCTGGATCATGCGTTGTGCGGTGAGGACGAGCGTCGGCGCGCCGAGCGCCTGGTCCAGCGGCAGGCCCTGCTCTTCGATCTTCCGCGTCCACTGCTGCTCGCCGGTCCGGCGGTCGAACGCGACGATCGTCCCGTGGACGATGCGTGACTGGACGCCGACGGTGCCGACCGCCACGCGCTGGAGTCCCGGGCCGCCGGTGTCGTTCGGGAAGACCAGGTACCGGTCGGGACCGCGCAGGACGGTCAGGTCGACGAGGTTGTCCGTCTTCGCGAGCTGTGCGGTCACCAGCGGGCGTCCGGCGGCCACGTCGAGGACGCGGAACCGACCGGACGGCTCGTAGACGGCGAGCGACTCGCCCGCGACGACCGAGAACTTGGCCCGCTCGTGGCAGTCGGTCGACCAGACGACCCTGTCCCCGACGACGTCGAGCAGTGCGAGCACGCGTTTGCCGTCGATCGTCGCCCAGCCGAGGACGTGGCGTCCCTCGGTGAGCAGCCGGTCGTCCGAGTCGAGGGCCGGGCGGTCGCCGAGCTTCTCGCCGTCGTCCGCTCGCAGGACCTGAGCCCGGTCGGCATCCTCTTCGTAGACGAGCACGAAGTCGTCGTCGGCCGTGACCGTCGCCCCCCGCGGCACGCCGCGGCGCTCCCAGAGGACGTCGCCCGTCAGCAGGTCGGCCGCGTAGACCCGTGTGCCGGACGTGTAGTAGACGGCCTCGCTGGTGACGGCGCCGACACGCCCGAGCGGTCGGTGGTAGCGGTCGCTGAGGACGCGGACGATGCCGGCCTGCACGCGGGTCAGCTTCTCCTGGACGACCGGGTCGCCCGGTTCGAGCAGCCCGGCCTTCCAAAGGACTCGACCCTTCGGGGCGAGCGCATCGACGGCGCAGAAGTACGTGCCCAGGCAGCAGACGGCGACGTGGCCCTGGACGCGGACGAACGAGCCGAGGGCGTTCCGCGGCCGTTGGTTCGGCATCACCACGTTCACCTTCCAACGCACACGGCCGTACTCGTCCCTGGCGACGACGTTCTGCTGCGTGTTGTCCAGCTCGAAGGTCCAGCCGTCGAGGTACGGCCCGGGCGAGCCCTCGACCGGGAGCGGGAAGCTCTGGGCGACCACGGTGTTCTGCGACTTCGACGTCGCCTTCATCTTCGTCTGGATCCACGGGCTCGGGTTGGCGACTGCCTGCTCGACGTCCTCCCGCCCGGACCACTCGGCGACGAGTTGGGCCCCGGTTCGCCCTTCGAGGCAGATCACGTCGGCGAAGCGGTTCGCGAGGTCGTCGAACCAGACGACGGCGTCCTCCACGCGTGGCGGCGTCGCCTCGAGTGCCGACCGCGCGAGTTCGGCGGTCGCGAAGCCGCTCGTCTCCGGCGAGTCCGACCGACGGAGCCGTTCGAGCACGACCGACCGCTCGAGTGCCTGCTCCTCCGGGTCGAGGGCGTCGAGGTAGGCCTTCCGGGTCTCGTCGGCGATCAGCAGCCGGGTGTAGGCGTCGGCCAGACGACCGAGCCGCGTCGTGCTGCCGCTGGTCTGGGCCTCGTCGAGTTCGGCTCGCAGAGCCTGTTCCATGGCCGTCCGCTTCGCCTCTGGGGCGTCAGCCAGCAGCCGGGCGAGCCGCGGTCGAATCCAGCGGTCCGTCCGGACGCGGAGTCGTCCGCTCGTCTGTTCGAGTTGCAGTTGTCCGGACTCGAGTCCGGCGAGCCGTGCGTACTCCTCGAACGCCTTCTGGAACTCTCCGGCCCGTTCGAGCCCGCTGGCGTGCAGTCGCATGTAGGCTCGCCGCCGGTCGACCTCCTCGACGAGGGGCAACGTGGACTCGGCGAGTTCCCGATACGTCTCGAAATCGAGCCGCAGGCCTTCGAGCAGCACGTCGACGTAGAGAGCCTTCGTCTCGATCGGGGCTCCGTTGTCGATGGCGCGGCGGAGGTCGTCCATCGCGGGGGTGGTCTCTCCGCGGTGCAGTCGGAGTTCGCCCCGTTCGGCGAGGGCGGCGGGGTCGTCGGCGTTCGCGTCGAGCCGCGAGTCGATGCGGCTTCGGACCTCGGCGAGCGGCTCGAACGCGATCACCTGGTCGGGGGCGAGCGAGACGAGCGTCCCGTTCGCCGCGACGAGGTTGCCCGGGATGCGGCCGGACTTCGACTTGGACTTGGCGAGCATCCGCCCGGTCTTCAGGTCGATCGTGACGATCGCCCCCTCCTGCAGTGGCAGGTGGTACAGCGAGCCGACCTGGACGCCGCGGCCGGAGGGCATGCCGACCGGGACGGGGTCGGCCCACGCGGGCGTGCCGTCGGAGAGCCTCCACGCCTGCACCTGGCTGCGGCCCACCACGACGACGTTCCCCTCGTGGACGCCGGCGACGTACAGGCCGTCGGCCCGCGGCTTGGGTGGCCAGGCCGCCTTGCCGGTCACGAGGTCGATGCAGTGCAGTTCCGACGAGTCGCGGGGCGTGACGACCACGAACCCGTCGGCGATCGTGGGGGCGGAGTCGAGCCAGCGGTCCTCGTCGTCGTCGCCGGTCGGCATGGCGATGATGCGGCGGCCGAACGGGGCGTTGTCGGCGGCGGTGCCGTTCGCGAGCCGGTACGGGTAGCCCCAGGCGAGTTGGCGGCGGGAGAGATCGACGGCGACGACGGCCCCGGCGGCGGTCGAGCAGACGAGCATGCCGTCCGCGTAGGAAGGGGAGATGCCAGCCATCTGCCGCAGCGGCGAGAGGCTGAGTTCGTACCGCGGGGCGACGAGCGGTTGCGACCAGCGAATCTGCGGTTCGTACCGCGAGAGGCCGTTCTCGCCGGGTGTCTCGGTCACCTCGAACATGACGAGCTGAATCTCGCCCTTCCGTTCGAGCAACGTGTAGAGTCGGCCGCTGAGCGGGAGTGGCGGGCCGAGGAAGAAGGAGCCGTCGAGCTCGAGGCCGTTCGCCGCGGAGGGCCCGCCGATCTCCCACTTCAGCATGCCGGTCTTCAGCTCGACCGCCATCAGCTTGTTGTCGGCGTTGCTGCTGCCGGTCCCCGGCAGGATGATTCCGCGGGGCAGGTTGTTGTACCCGCCGAGGAAGTCGAGGTCCTCGACCGAGTAGACGAGTCGTCCGTCGCTGGAGACCGTGCCGGCGGTCAGGTCGCGCCAGGCCCGCTGCGTGATGAACTTCTGGGCCGGCGTGACGGCCAGTCGTCCGTTGTTCTGCTGCTGCTGGATCATGATGGCGACGCGGCGGTCCTGGTTGGTCGGCTTCTTGGCGACCATCAGGCCGTTCTCGAGGAAGCCGTCGAACGCCTTGTCCCACGCCTCGGACCGCCAGTGGAGCTTGCCGCTGTCGAGCCGCAGGGCGCGGACGTTGTGCAGGGTGCGGAGCACGACCGAGTCGCCGACGACGATCGGGTGCATCGCCGGGGTGACGAGGCGGCCGCGGTCGCGGTACTGCTTCTCGAGCTTGCGGAGTTCGGCCACGATCTCGACGAGACGCTTCTCGTCCTCGCTGCCGGGGTCCTCGATGGTGGCGTACCGCCACTTCTCGCGCCACAGCGGGCTCGCCGGCCGGGACGACGCCGTGCGGGACGGGTCGCCGCGGAACATGGTCCACTCCTCGCGGCCGAGCTGCCGGAAGCCGGGCTGCACGCCGAGCACGTCCACGAGCCAGGGCAGGGCGTTCGCGCGGCCTTCGTACAGGGCGACCGACCGGCCGCCGACCTGAATGCGGTTGCCCTTGGTGCCGCTCCGGAAGTCCTCGAGCGTGTCGACGCTCTTTTCCGGGAGCCCGGCCCGGCCCCAGGCGACCGCGGTCAGCAACGAGAGCCGCGGCTCGAAGGTGCGGTCTCCCGAACGGCGGACGCGGTCGAACAGCAGGGCGGCGGCGAGCGCCTCGGCCCGGTCGAGCTGCAGGCAGCCGAGCCGGTACGTGGCGGCGATGCCGGCGGGCGTGTGGAAGTAGCGGCGGGTCACCTCCTCGATCGCGGCGACGTCGTTGCGGCCGACCGCCCGTTCGAGAGCCGCCTTCGCCTCCGGCCCGTACTCGGCCAGGTAGGCCGCCTTCCCGTCGTCGGGCAGGCTCTCGATGATCTCCTCGGCCTGCGACTTCGCACTGCGGAAGTGGGACCGCTTCTCGTTCGTGGGGAACCAGAAGTCCTCGTCGAGTTCGAGAATCGTCTGCAGGTCCCGGATCGTCCGCCCGAGCCGCTTGTCCCGCTCGGCCTCGTTCGCTCCGTCGATCGCTTTGAGGTCGGCGGCGATCCGGCGGAGCGCGTTGGAGACGTCGCGGTTCTCCGAGAAGAGCTGCCCGTCCCCGTACCCCTCGGAATCGTCGTCGGTCCGGACGACACCGTTCGGCTGGACGATGACGTTGCCGCGGATCTGGATCTGGACCTGGCCGAACGTGGTGGCGGGAACCAGCAGCGTCGCCAGCAGGATGGGGGCGAGCGTCATGCGGTCACGGGTCATGCCGGACCTCCGAGTCGGTCTCGTGGACGACGAAGCGGTCCTCGCCGAGCGTGGTCGAACCGCAACAGCAGATGGTAGGAGAAGTTGCGAGCGGATGCACTCCGAATCCGTGACGAACGCCCTCGCCGAAGCCTTCGGCGAGGGCGTTGCCGGTCGGAATTCGTCGTCGTTCAGCTTGCGCTCAGGAGTTCGAGGACGGCGGCGCTGTCCTTGGCCGCGTTGACCTTGGTGTTCACGTGCTTGATGGTGCCGTCGAGCCCGATGACGAACGTCCACCGGGAAGCCGAGTAGGTGCGGGTCAGCTTCTCGAGCTTGCCGTCGATCTCGCGCTCGATGGTGCCGCCCTTCCGCATGGGCACGCCGAAGGCCTTGGCGACGGTCCCCTTCGTGTCGGCGAGGAGCGGGAAGTTGAGCGTGTGCACCTTCTTGAAGAGCTGGTGGTTGCGGACGCTGTCGCCGCTGACGCCGACGACGACCACGTCCTTCGAGGCGAGCTTGCCGAGGTCGTCGCGGAACCCGCAGGCCTGCTTGGTGCAGCCGCCCGTCATGTCGGCCGGGTAGAAGTAGACGACGACCACCTTCTTGCCGACGACTTCGGACGACTTCCACTCCTCGCCGGTGTCGTCGAGAGCGGCGAACGAGGGAGCCTTGTCCCCCACCTTCAACTCGACCTTCTCCTCGGCGAGGGCAGGTTGGGCGACGGCGGCGGCGAACAGGACGGTGAGGGCTACGGGAAGTCGCATGGTGGCAAGCTCCGAAGGGGTGGGATCGAACTTCGCCGATTCACGATACGTCCGGCAAATCGGGGATTCAACGACGGCAGGAGCCGGTTCCGGCAGGGTCGAGGAGCCTCCGTTCCGGCCCCTGAGCCTGGTGGTTCCACTCTCAACCGGCCCGTTGATGGATTGTGGGCACCGCCTCCGTTACAACTTCGCGCGGCGGGTCTCAACTCGCGTTCGCCGGATCCGACGCACGAGCCGTCCGGATCCCACACCTGCGAACCCGCCGCCCACCACGAACATTCGCCGAAACCCCGTTACCCGACGGAACCGACCGATGACCGTTCCCATTGCAGCCGTGCAGGCCCGCCAAGTTCTCGACAGCCGCGGCAACCCCACCGTCGAGGCCGACGTGCTCCTCGACGACGGGACCGTCGGCCGTGCCATCGTCCCCAGCGGTGCGAGCACGGGCGTCCACGAGGCGCTCGAACTCCGCGACGGCGGCAGTGAGTGGATGGGCAAGGGGGTCTCCAAGGCCGTCACCAACGTCAACGAGCGAATCGCCGACGTCCTGATCGACCTGCCGATCGACGACCAGGGCATCATCGACCAGACGATGCTCGACCTCGACGGGACCGACGACAAGTCGAACCTCGGCGCGAACGCGATCCTCGCCTGCTCGCTCGCCTGTGCCCACGCCGGGGCCGACGCGGCCGGCCTGCCCCTGTTCCGGTACCTCGGCGGCGTCGGCGCCAACCGGCTGCCGGCTCCCATGATGAACATCATCAACGGCGGGGCCCACGCGTCGAACGGCATCGACTTCCAGGAGTTCATGGTGATGCCACTCGGGTTCGACGTCTTCGGCGACGCTCTCCGCTGCGGCGTGGAGGTGTTCCACAACCTGAAGAAGGTGCTCAGCGACATGGGGCACTCGACCGCCGTCGGCGACGAAGGGGGCTTCGCCCCGGACCTCGCGAACGGGGCCGAGGCGCTCGACGTCATCATGAAGGCGATCGAGAAGGCCGGCTACACGCCCGGCGAGCAGGTCCAGATCGCCCTCGACTGCGCCAGCAGCGAGTGCTTCGACAAGGAGTCCAAGACCTACAAGGTCGAAGGCGAGACCTACGACTCCGACGGGATCTGCGAACTGCTGACCGGCTGGGTCGACAGCTACCCCATCTGCTCCATCGAGGACGGCCTGGACGAGGACGACTGGGACGGCTGGAAGAAGCTGACCGAGGCGGTCGGCGACCGCTGCCAGCTCGTCGGCGACGACCTGTTCGTCACGAACGTCAAGCGGCTGCAGCGGGGCATCGACGAGGGCGTTGGGAACAGCATCCTCATCAAGGTCAACCAGATCGGCACGCTCACCGAGACCATCGCGGCCGTCCGACTGGCGGCCGACAACGGCTACACGGCCGTCATGAGCCACCGCAGCGGTGAGAGCGAGGACACGACCATCGCCGACCTCGCCGTCGCCCTCGGGACCGGGCAGATCAAGACCGGCTCGGCCAGTCGTACCGATCGTATCGCCAAGTACAACCAACTCCTCCGCATCGAGGAGATTCTGGGTGCGGCGGCGACCTACGGCGGGACGATCTAGTTCACCGACGCGGCGTGCACGGATGCACGACCCAGCCGTGTTCCATCGACTCCACGAGGGGGCCCGAACAGGCCCCCTTTTTTCGTGCGCCGCGCCGGGCGAGCGGCGGGTGTCAACCCGCCGGTTACGGGTGATCCGTGCTTGTCCGTCCAGCTCGTGAAGAACGCGTAACCGGGAGGCTGGCACCTCCCGCTCGCCCCGATCGCATGAACGACGCCAGTCGAACGACCAACGACGCCGACACGCTCGACTCCGGGAGTTGGGTCGTCTCGCTCGCGTTCTGGCTCGTGCTCTTCACGGCGGCGGCCGTCTACGCGGCCGTCGCCCTTGCCCCGCGTCTGCTCGCCTACACGGCGCTCGAGCAGCACTACGTCGAGAACCAGATCCGACTCGTCGAGCTGGAGCGACGGAACGACCACCTGACCCGCGTCGCCGACGCCCTCGAAGGGGACCCGGACTTCGCGACGCAGTTGTTGCGGATCGACTTCGACGCTGCCCGGCCGGGCGAGGAGCGGATCGCCGTCGATCCGCGGTTCCACCTCGCCGTGCAAGGAGAGGCCGCGGCCGTCGCTCCTCCGTCGCTGCCGTGGTACACGCCGCTCGCCGAGGTGCTCGCCCGAGACGCCGGACTGCGGCGTCGGCTGCTCGTGGCCGCGGCCGTCGCCGTCGTGCTGGCCTTCGCCGTGCTGCACGACGCCAACGGCACGGTGCTCGGCCGTGCCACCAGCCTGCTCACCGCCCCGTTTCAGATCGGGTTGCGGCTCGTCCGCCTCCGCTACGGTCAGTCGAACGACTGAGGGGCACGGGAGCTCTGGTGTGGACCCCACGCACGGGCAACGCGACGTCCAAGCCCCCTCTCCCCCGCTGGCGGCGTGCGTCCTCGAAACGACGAGATCGCGGGGGAGAGGGACGGGGAGAGGGGGCCAGAGGGACGGCTCCCGATTCACCACTAGGCTGCGGATGAGCCCAAAGACGGCCGCGTCGATTGTCATCCTGCCGTCGAGCCGCAACGATTTGCCATGGAAGGGTTGAGGATGACAAGACGGTTCAACGGGCTCGCGGAGCGCGATCGACAGCCGGAGTTGATGGACCAACCCGGGCTCGACGAGTCGCTGCACCGCCACGCGCTGCAGGGGCTGCGGCGCGTGAACGTCGTGAGCGGCACGAGCCGGACGCTGTGGCGACGCCTCTCGCAGGGCGGCCTCGCCGCAGACCGTCCGCTTCGTTTGCTCGACGTGGCGTGTGGCAGTGGCGACGTCGGGCTCGGCGTCCTGCGTCTCGCGAAGCAGCACGGTCGTCCCGCGGAGTTGGTCGGGTGTGACGTCAGCGAACTCGCCGTGCGCGTCGCGGGCGAGTGGGCCGCACGGGAGGAACTCGCGGCGGAGTTCGTGGTACGGGACGTGCTGGCGGAGCCGCTGCCGACCGGGTTCGACGTCGTGATCTGCTCGCTGTTCCTGCATCACCTCGACTCGGAGAACATCGTGCGGCTGCTGCGGGCGATGCGCGAGTCCGGGGCCGGCCGCATCCTCGTCAGCGACCTGCTCCGCAGCCGGCTCGGCTACACGCTCTGCTGGCTGGGAACGCGGTTGCTCACGCGGTCGCCGATCGTCCACGTCGACGGTCCGCTCTCCGTTCGAGCCGCGTTGACCGTCGACGAGATTCGCACGCTCGCCGACGAGGCCGGGCTCGAGGGCTGTCGCATCACCACGCACTGGCCGCAACGGTTCCTGCTGTCGTGGTCGCGGGAAGGGGACAAGAACGCGTGACCGAGCCGCAACCACTCACGGAACTCGAAGAGCAGTGGCCGGTCGTCGTCGTCGGGGCCGGGCCGGCCGGAACGGCGGCCGGAATCGAACTCGCTCGGCAGGGCGTCCGCACGTTGCTCGTCGACCGGAAGACGGTGCCGCGTCCGAAGGTCTGCGGCGGATGCTTGAACGGAGTCGCCCGGCGGCAGCTGGTCGAGTTGGGCGTCGCGGCACGCCTCGAAGAAGCGGGAAGCGTTTCTCTCGACCGCCTCCGGCTCTTCTCCGGCGGGCGAGAAGCACGGCTTCGCGTCCCCGCGGGAACGTCGGTCACCCGTTCGACCATGGACACGCTGCTCGTCGAACGGGCCGTCGAGGCCGGATGCCGCTACCTGTCCGCGGTGACCGCCGAGCTCGGAGAGGTCGACGACACGACGCGATCGGTCACCCTGTCGCGCGGCGGCCAGTCCGCCGTCGTGCGGGCCGGGGCCGTCGTTCTCGCGGCCGGCCTGAGTGGGCAGGGGCTCGGGAAGAAGGCTCTCGAAGTCCGCGAGAACCCGTCGTCGCGGATCGGATTCGGGACCGTCGCTGACACGTCGCCGGAGTGGGTCGAACCGGGTGCGATTCACATGGTGGTGGGACGCGAGGGGTACGTCGGTCTCGCCCGCGCCGAGTTCGGTCGGCTGAGCGTCGCGGCCGCCGTCGATCCGGCGGCCGTCCGTGGGCGCGGTGCCCGGGAGGTCTGTCAGGGCGTCCTCGACGAGAACGGGGTGCCGATCTCGCTGGACGAACTGAACGGCTCGTGGGCCGGGACGACGACCCTGACCCGCCGCGCGGTCGTCCCGGCGAGCACGCGACTGCTGTGCGTCGGTGACTCGGCCGGGTACGTCGAGCCGTTCACCGGCGAGGGAATGGCGTGGGCCCTCGTCAGCGGTCGGCTCGCCGCCTCGCTCGCCGCCCGCGGAGTCGCGGACTGGTCGGAGAACCTGGAGGACGAGTGGGGACGGCTCTACCGCGACCGCGTCGCCCGCAAGCAACGCACGTGCCGGTGGATCGCGAGCGGCCTGCGGCGGCCGTGGCTCGTCTCCTCGGTCGTGTTCGCCGGGCGTCATGCCCCGTGGCTGCTAAGCCCGATCGCCCGACGGGTCGGCGTCACCTGAGCAGCGCGGCCTCCGCCACGAGGCCCGGCCCGAACGCGAGCAGCACGAACGGGCCCGACGACCGGCGTTCGCGGTCGAGCACGAACAGCACGGTCGGCGACGACATGTTCCCGCAGTCGGCCAGCACGCTCCGAGACGAGTCGCACGCCTCGTCCGGCAGCGACAGCGCCGACTGGACCGCGTCGACGATCCTCGGACCGCCGGGGTGGACGATCCAGTTCGTCACGTCGTCACGCGACAGGCCGTTCTGCCCCAACCAGTCGTCGAGCCAACCGGCGACGTGGGCCTCGACGTGGCTGGCGACCTCCGTCGTCAGCGTCATCTCGAACCCCTGACCACCGATCCGCCACGACATGGCGTCGGTCGACTCGGGAAGCAGTCGAGAAGCCGTCGAGGTGACCGCGGGCAGGTCGGAGTCGGAGCTCGGACTCCCGAGCACGGCGGCGGCGGCACCGTCGGCGAACAAGGCGTCCCCGATGATCCGCTCGTCGTGCCAGGTGTTCTGGAAGTGCAGCGTGCAGAGCTCGACGGCACACAGCAGCACGCGACTCGACGGGTCGGCGGCGACGAGTCCGCGGGCCGTGCGAAGACCGTTGACCGCTCCGTGGCAGCCCATGTAGCCGACGTG
>JANQQW010000269.1 GCA_028284885.1 Planctomycetaceae bacterium | reverse complement strand
CAACTGGAGCGACTTCTGCAGGATCTGTCGCAACAGTCGTCGAGGCGGGAAATCGCAGCGGGGTAGGTATGACGCCGTTGTTGCCAAGCGACGCACCCGGAGAATGCACACGACTGCGCCACCACGCAAGCGAGAAGGACCCACGTTCATCGAATGCCAACAGATCACTGGTTTTCCCTACAGGAGTTTTTGCGAGGCACTGCCGAGTGAAGGTCGTCGTCAGCCTCCGCCAAATGGCGGGGAAGAGCGCCGGACAGTACTACTGCGTATCGCGTTGCGGACTGTCCTTTTGCATCCGGCAGACTCCTTCGGGATGAGGCCGGTTCGGAGGCCTCGCGCTCCGGCTCATGCTGGCGACTTCAGCTCGTTGGCGTACTTCGTCTCGGTGCGTTTCATCTTCCCGCGTTCGCGACGGAGCCCACGAGACAGCCCGGCGAAGCATGAACCGCCAGCGTTGCGTCGTACGGTCTTCCTGGCCATCACACGGCCCCCGCGAGGTCACAGCGGCCGGAGCGGTCGCATGACCGCCAACGGCGAGGGGTCCGAGAGCCGCACTTCAATAGCGGAGTTCGCGCGAGTCGCTTGATCGCAAGCCGTTGGTGAAACCGGCAAAAACTCCCCCGGCAAAACCGTCGGGGCTCACGCCTCACAAGCGGGAGCAGTCCACGGTCGAGCACATACGTGTCCAGCGGCTCGCCTGCTGACACGCGGAACGACTGCCGTGAGAGCTCGACGACGCCATCGATGTCTGCCAAGGGATTGGAGGAAGGTGCATTGCCCACCCCGAACCAATCGCGAACTGGGCGATCGTCATTGGCGCGGTGTATCGCTGGTCGAGCCACTTGCGGTGAGCCCGTCGCACTCCCTCAGCAGTCGCTTCGGTTTGGGCTTCCGGTGTGAGTTCGGTCACGACGCCCCCCTCACCTGCCGCCTCTCGTCGCTGTACGACAGCGACGACGCGGGCCCGCAAATCGTCGAGCCGCTCGTCGGCGTCGTCGTTCTCCGCCCGCATCCTCTCCAATAGTCGGACCGCCCTGAGCCGCGTTCGGTCTTGAACGGCGAACGCCTGACCTGAGTCGAGATCGTGTCCCTCGACGAGCTCGAGGACGGCCCTCGGGAGCAATTCGAGTGCCTCGGGCGGTCGCAGGCGAAACAGCGTCTCGCAAGCCCGAATCTGCTCGCGGCAGCTGATCCGCCGGCCGGTCTGCGGGTGACGGCCACGAGCCATGCTCAACACGATGCCGACCAACTCGTCGCGGCCGTCGTCGGGGAGACCCCATCGGCCGAGCCGTTCGAGGTCGCTGCGGGTGAGGGACTTCATCTACGCAGCCCTCCCCCGAACCCCCGCCCACTCTCGGCGGTAGTAGTATCCCACGATCGAAGATTCTCGGTATCGACAGATTCTTCGCAAGTGGGGACCCCCACCCTGGGTAGGGGCTGGAGCGAGGACCCCACAGTCTCCCCTTCGCGAACCCAATTCGTCACGATGCCAGCCCCTGTGCGAAGTCGTCGAGCGTCTGCCGTTCGAGCTGCTCGATTCGTCGTGTCTGCTCCAACCGGTCGGCGTCGACGAACTGCGTGATGCAGTCCTCGCAGATGCACTGCAGCTGCCCGGTCGTCAGCGCCTCGAGTTCGACGCACCGACCGTCGAACGACTTCGCCCGCGAGTCCGTCCGCTTCGGGGGCGTGCTCGGCAGGTCGAACGCCTCGATCTGCTCCGGGGTGACCGCGACCCGCTCGAACTCGAACTCGGCTTCTGGGGCGTAGCGTCGGAGCCCCTCGACGATCTTGCGGTCGATGCA
The DNA here is from genome assembly GCA_028284885.1 of Planctomycetaceae bacterium. Lineage (GTDB taxonomy): Bacteria > Planctomycetota > Planctomycetia > Planctomycetales > Planctomycetaceae > JANQQW01. The sequence continues at coordinate 6,075 of JANQQW010000269.1, read as the reverse complement.
CTCGCCCGACGGGTCGGCGTCCCGGAAGTAGAACAGCCGGACGTCACGGTGCTCGTCCAGCACGTCCATCGCGGCGTCGTGCAGGTAGGTCTTCGACGAGAAGCCGCGGGACACCATCAACGGCACGTCCCACTCGTGCGTCACCGGGTAGAGCAGACCGGCGACCGAGTCCGACTCGCACCAGACCTCGACGTAGGTGCCGCAGTCGGCCCACAGGTCGCGGCGGTACAGCTGACTCGACTGCTCCAGCATCGACGAGAGGGACGAGTAAGTCCGCGGCTTCCGCATCCACCTGGTCGAGTCCACGATCCAGTCGAACGGCAGCTCGCCGGCGTCCCGCAGCTCTCCCGACAGCCGGACGACCACGTTCTTGTACTCGGCCTGCGTCTTCTCGATGTGGCCGGCCACGGTCAGCCGGTAGAACAGCTGCCGAACGGTCAGCGGGGCGTTGTCGCGGGCGGTCTCGTAGATCACCTCGCGGAGACGTTCCATCTCTGCCCGGGTTCGTCGTCGTCGTTTATCGGCCATGACTCATTGCTCCGTTCTGGACTCCGTTCTGGACTCCGTTCGCAGCCGCGAGAGGAGAGCTCCACGGACGTCGAGCCCGGCCTGCAGTGCGCGTGAGGTGAATCTCCCCGCCCGGCCGGCGAGTTGACGGACCTCGTCGAACGTCATCGCATCGAGGGCCGGCCCGAACTCCGCCTCGACGGCGGCCCATCGCTTGGCTTGCTGCTCCCACGCCAGCGCGGCTCGCCGCTGCTCGTTCGACCGTTGTCGCTGGGAAAATGCGATCACGCCTCGCCACCTTCATCGTGTCCCAGTCCCAGTGAGTTCTCGCCGGATGGACACACCGGGACCGGGACCCCATCTAGGGGTCCCGTCCCACTGCAGTGTCCGACTGGGACTGTCCCAGTCCGTCCCACTGCGTCCCAGTCGTCCCGGTGATGCCCGTTGTCGAGGAGTTTGGCGGTCGGTCGGAGCCCGTCGTACGACCGTCCGTTGCCCCGCTGAACGTCGACGGCCTCGACGAGATTCTCGCGCAGCAACTCCGCTTCGATCGGACCGGCCGCCGTTCCGCTCAGACCAGCCACCTCCCGCAGCCGCCTGCGTGTTTCGCCACCGGGATGCTCGCGAAGGGCGCGGCAGTACTCACCCCGTCGCTGGTCCCGTTTCACCTCGGCAGCTCGCTCCGATCCGCTGCGGGCCTCGCGGCGAACGTCGGCCACGTCCCGGACCTCGACCGACCAGTGCCGGCCGTCTTCGATGACGCCCTCGTCGACGTCGAGTCCGAACGTGCCGCTGTGACCGGCCGATCCGCCGAACGTGAACCAGAGCCGGTGTTGCCCCCGGTGCTCGCCGGTGTACTTCTCGCGGCGGTTCACGAGGAACCACTGTCGGGCGAACTCCGCGAAGCCGGCGAAGGCGAGGTCATCCAACTCCAGCGGGTCCCACGTTCGGCTCGTGGGTTTTGTCGTGTGGTGGGCGATGACCGGCGAACAGTCGAGTCCCTGGACGGCCTCGACGAGGCGGCGAAGTGCGGCTCCCATCGAGAACACGCTCCGCTCGTCTGCCTCGCCGCCCCCGAGCATGAGATACGCAGGGTCGAGAATCGCGACGTCGAGTCGCTCGCGTCGAATCCACGCCCGCACGGCCGCGAGGTGCGTTGGATCGTTCAGCTTGGGCAGGTCGAACGCCACGCGAAGCCGCTCGACGAAACGCAGCCCCCACCCCTTCGCGACCGCCACCCGACGGAGCGTCTCTCGGATCGTGCGCTGACCGGACTCCGCGGAGATCATCCCAACCCGCACCGGCTGCTCGACCTTGAAGCGACCGAGGAAGTCCGAGCCGGTGGCGAGCGAGACGGCGAGGTCGCACAGTGTGCTCGTCTTCAGGGCCTTCCGCGGGCCGCCCACGATCATCGGCTCTCCGCGGGTCACGACGTGCCTGACGAGCCATTCGACGGCGAGATCGGCGTCCTCAAGTTCCGCCATGCCGAAGTCGCGGATCTTGAACCGGGAAGTCGTGGCCTCGAAACCGACGAGTGCGGCCGCGTCCTCGACGGTGTGTGCCGGGTCTCGTGCGATCCGCTCGGCCCGCCGACTCCGGTCGATGATTCGCCGACGTTGAGCCTGTTCCAACACCGCCCTGGCGTGCTGCTCGGCATCGTCGACGAAGCCGGTCGGAGCCCGGTCGTACAGCCCGACGAGAAACAGCGGGTCGCGGCCGATGATCGTCGAGCGTCGGCTGGCAAGCTGCTGTTGGACTCGGACGGGGTTCGGCGCGTCCCCGACCTCGACGACGTCGGAGATCGCCCGGAACGTCTCGCCGTGGTCCTCGAAGTAGAAGTCGTCCGGGCCAATCAGCGATGCGATCGATTCGAGCTGGTCCGGGTCGTGCATCAACGCACAGAGCACCGACGCCTCGGCATCTCTGTCGTTTGGCGGAACGCCGTTGGTCGCCGGAATGGTGGTTGACGCCACGGGACGCCGTTCCCATGCTTCAGGGGTCGAGTGCTGGACGGTCGTGGACGTTCGCGCGTGCAAACCGGCCTCGGAACAGATGAGCCCGGTCCTCTTCTCAGGCCGGGCTTTCTTGAGCGGCTACCTGGGTCGGGCGGGTCGCGTCAGTGGTACTCGAGTTCGCCGTGCTGCTCGACGTAGGACAGCCAGTCCTCGCCGCGTACGAACGCTCGGCCAGCGACGTAGCGGACCTGGAGCCCTTTCCGGCGAGCGGTCCGCATGGCCGCCTTGCCGAGCCCCGTCCGTTTCTGGAGCTCCGCGAGTCCGTAGTCCACGCCGCTCCCAATCGCCGCTTCGACAACTGCTGCCATCGTCCGTGCTCCTCGACCGTCGTGTGAACGGCCGCCTACATGGCGACCAGCGATGACGGGAGTAGAGCGGCAACGGCGGAGGACACGATGAGGACTGTTCTCCATTTGTCCCCGCTCACCACGGGACGAACCTTGCTGTACAGGTTGTCGAAGCCGTAGCGGATGCCGTTCAAGGCCGCGTTCTGCTCGTGCCACGATCGCAGCCAAGTCTTCAAGGGTTCCGGGGTTGCGGACCTCTGCGAGTGCGACCGATAGGCACGGATCGCCTTGCCCGCGTACTCATCAGGTCGTCGAGTCGGAGTCTTTGCCAGTCTTGAGGACTGTGCCCCCGGCGTGTCCCCCCTTTCTCGCATACGACGTAGCACCATCATCTCAACGCGAACTCCCGGCATGAGGTCACCGAATGACAGCGTCTCGAAGCAGCCGAGCACGGCATCGCAGACTTCTAGGTACTGGTGCCTCTGCGGTTCCTGGTCCTCCATCCAGAAGACGACACCGGATTCGGCGGCCTCTGCGGCGTATCTTGCCGCCCCTTCGATCGCCACTCGATCCAAGAACTCCGCCGCCCGGTTGTGTGCCGCGGCCGCGAAACTGTGCTCCAATCCGTTCTCGAAAGCATGGCCAAGCGCGACTTCACGCAATTCGTCGTCGATCTCGCCGAGAGCATCGGCGGAAGCCGCTAGCGCTCGCTCGCAACGGGCCTGCATTCCATTCAATACCGCGACGTACAGCGCTGGACCTGGCATGTCCTCAGGTTGTGGATTCTCACGGAGACACTGCAGGTGCACCACCATCGCATCCGGGAACGATGCGGCGAGCTGCTCCTTCATGGTGAAATCCGGCACTCCGTCCAACTCGAGAGTTGCGCTCAGCACGTTGAACGACAGGATCTCATGGTGCAGCATCACGTCGTCGAGGAGTTCGTCGATCGTTCGCTCCGCAGTCTCTATCAGGATTCCCCTTGTCAACGTCTCGTCCCTCCGGCCGGGTTGGCCGACGACGACGAGGGGTTGGTCCCGCCGCCGCCGGCCGTGGGGTGAACAAGCCCCGCCCGGCTGTGTTCAGTCGTCCGCCAAGCCTTCCGCAGGTACAAGCAGTACATGAGGCACAAGACGCGGGGTAAGGTGTTCTTGTGAGGCTGCTCGATGCTCCACACCGACCACTTCCATGACGGTCCCAGCTTGCGGGACCACTCTCTCGCCCACCCTTGGCAGTGCAGGCACCATCACGGCGTGCATTGGCGTTTCGTCCCCTTCGGAGCAGTCGACGAGTTCGACGTAGTACTGCGCTCCTAGCCACTCCCGCTCCGGCAGTTGTTGCTGCCCGATCACTCCGAACAGATGCGAGCCCCGCTCTGCGAGCCGCTTCGCCGCGTCGAGGAACCTGCTCTGCAACTGGCAGAGATGAACCACCGTCGCGACAGTTGGCTCGTCAAGTTTGTCCCGAAGCAGTCGGTGCTTCAACTCGCGTCCGACGACCGACTGCTGACCTGCTTCGATGTCTTCAAGGATGTCCTCAACCTTCTCCTGGGTCTCCTCCGAGATTCCCGGCGATTCCCGCTCCTGACGGATCACGGACTCGACACCATGCGTGAGTCCGAACACTCGGGCGGCATCCACCGAGTCACCGCCCGCCCACCTCTGGAGGCGAAGAGTCTCGGCGAGCACTCTCGACACAACAGGGTCGCTCATCGCATGACTCCATTGCGAACTGCGTGCGACATCGAGATGTCGAGCCCACACTCCAGGGCCAATTTGAAGAACTCTTCTGCTGCGCTGCTTCGGTCGAGACGTCTTCGCGTTACCTCGCCCCTCGCGAACCCAACGAGTACGTCGACTGTGCCGGACGTGGCCGGCCCTTCATCGGCGAGGGACTGTCGAAAACCGGCGACGATGGACGGGTCGAGATCGGGGCCGAAGACGAAGTACCGGAGGTACCGCTTGAAGTGCGGCTTCCGAAAGTACGGGAGTTCCGATCCTCCCTCTTCGAGAAGCTGCCTCCAGGAGCCCTTTCGTCTCGACGTGTTACAGGCCGGGTCGGTGAACCAAGCCAACCGCGGGGTTGGAATCGCTCCCCGGCCGTGGAGCGACCTCGCAAGCGATTCCATTGCTTCAGCAACGGAGTCGTCGTACTCGGAATCATGGATTCGACACGCCTTCAGGAGTGCCGACTCGTCCTCACTCAGCTCGATTGGCCTCATCGCCGCCCTCCTTGCTCAAACCCTGTCGAAATGTGGTTCCCACTGGGGACCACCGGCTACCACTTCACGGCATCTGCCGGCTAAACTGCGGTCCCAGCGGAGCCGTCCACACAGTACCAAGACGGTCAACGGACGGTGAACGGACGACACCTTTGGATTGCTAATCCGGTGTGCCTGGCAACAGGTACCGCGAGTTCGAATCTCGTCCTCTCCGCTGCCAACTCGGACGACGAACCGGCCGGGACCTTCGTGGTTCTGGCCAAGTTCGTTCCGTGGGAGACCGCGCGAGGAGCGAGACGCTCATGTGGGTCTACGACGCAGCGACCGACGCGCCGACGTTGGTCGACCGGCTCCTGCACGCGGCTAGGGAGGTCCGTGCGACCGACGTCCACCTGCAGCCGACGGCCGACGGCCTCCGCGTGCTGTGGCGCATCGACGGGTTGCTCGACGAACTCGCCGTCGTTCCCGGCGACCTCGGCGTGCGGATGACGACCCGGCTGAAGGTGCTGGCCGAACTGCTGACCTACCAGAACGACCGACCGCAGGAAGGTCGCATCCGCGGCGACTCGGCCGGCGAAGTCCGCGTCAGCACGTTCCCCACCGTGTTCGGTGAACGGGTCGCGCTCCGACTCTTCGACGTCACCACGTCGCTGCTCCGGCTCGGCGACCTCGGCTTCGACGACGCGACCCGGACCGAACTGCAGACGGCGAGCGAGCTGACGAGCGGTGCCGTCCTCATTACCGGTCCCTCTGGAAGCGGCAAGACGACCACGGCCTACGCCTGTCTTCGCGAGATCGCCGCGGCGACGCCGGCACGGAGCATCGTGACGGTCGAGGACCCCGTCGAGTCGGTGCTCCCCGGCGTCGCCCAGTCGCAGTTGAACGAGGCGGCCGGCTTCGACTACGCCGTCGCGCTGAAGGCGTTGCTCCGGCAGGACCCGCAGGTGATCCTGGTCGGCGAGATTCGCGACGCGACGGTCGCGAGAACGGTCGTCGAGGCGGCACTCACCGGGCACCTCGTGATCAGCACGTTTCACGCCCACAG
>JANQQW010000232.1 GCA_028284885.1 Planctomycetaceae bacterium | reverse complement strand
GTCCTGACTGGCAGCGACAGCGACGTGAAGCTGGTCGGCGACTCCGGCCTGGGCGGCAGCGACAGCGACGTGAAGCTGATCGGCTCCGACTCGCCGGCCGCGGGCAGCGACAGCGACGTCGCCCTCGTCGGGACCGAGGGGAGCGGCCTGTTCCTGGGTGACGACGACGACAACGCGATCTTCGCCGACGACGAACCGGACGAGGGGCACGGGGCCACCATGATCCGCTCCGAGGGGAGCGGCATCCTCGCGCCCGACGACAGCGGCATCAACCTGGAGATCGGCGGCGGCAGCGGCGTCCTGCTGGACGACGACGACAGCGAGGTCGGTACCGGCGTCGGCGCCGCGACCGAGATGTTCGAGGACGGGGACGAGCTGTTCCTCGGCGACGACGCCAGCGAGATCACCCTCGACGACGAGCCGAGTTCGATCGCCCTCGACGGCGACGACGTCGCCCTCGACGCCGACTCCGGCCACCTCGACGCCACGATGTCCGAGATCGACGCGATCGACCTCGAGGCGGAGAACGAGGACAAGACGGCCCACGACCTCCCGGCCCTCGACGCCGACGGCGGCGACACCTTCGAGCTCGCGATGGACGGGGACGACGACTCGAACGTCATCGCCTTCGACGACGAGGAGGCGGACGACCACGCGGCCACCGTCGTCCGGAAGGGATCCGACCTCGAGGACGACGACTCGTTCGACCTCGCCGCGGACGACTTCGAGGACGACGACGAGTTCGAGGACGAGTACGACGATTTCGAGGACGACGAGCTCGAGGTCGCCGCCGACATCGAGGGCGAGGACGACGAGCTGGACGACCTCGACGTGTTCGACGAGGCGGACGACTTCGCCGAGGACTTCGAGGTGGGCGGAACGGTCGCCCCGGCGGGCGGCGTGGCGGCCGGACCGGCCGAGCCCGAGTGGGGCCCGCTGCCGTTCACCATCCTGCTCCTCTCGTTCTTCTCGCTGACCGTCGGCGGGATGATGATGTACGACCTGGTCCGCAACATGTGGGCCGCCGGCGGCCCGACCGCGACCGGCACCGACATGCTCGACTGGTTCGCGGCCAAGCTCTTCAGCTGATCCCCGCCGACTCGCCCGGGCTGCGTCGCGCGCGGAACCACGGCGCGCCGACGAGTGGCGCGCGAAAGACCTCTTGCAGCGATTCTCGCTCGCTGTTAGAAATCCGCTCCTCCAAGAGTCGCGGTGCTCTCACACCCTCTCGTCGACTCTGCACTCCCTCCACAGTCCACTCCCCTCCGTTCTCTGCGACCGGTCCGCGTGCGCACCTGCCGGTGTGGTCGTGCGGCATCCGTTCGTCCGGTTCGACCGAGGTACCCGTCGATGACCGCCAAGTCCCCGACCCTGCTCGCCCTCGCCGTGCTCGTCGCCGCTGCCCCGATCGGCTGTCACGCCCCGCCGCCGAACCTGCGGAACGCCCAGTGGCAGGCGATGCGACTGCACCAGCAGAACACGGTCATCGCCCGGGAACGGGACGCGGCCGCGACGCAACTCGCGACGATGTCCGAGCAGAACGCCCAGCTCGCCTCGCGGAACGCCGAGCTCGAGCACCGGGCCGCCAAGCTCGAGTCGGACGTCGACGTCGCCCACCGCCGGCTGAACAACCTGGCGAGCGAGCGGTCGAAGCTGCACGACCGCTACGTCGGCCTGCTGAAGCGGGTCAACGAGAAGGGGAACCCGCTGCCGGGCGACGCGACCCGCCGCTTCGAGGACCTCGCCCGACGGTACCCCGAGTTCGAGTTCGACCCGTCCACCGGCGTCAGCAAGTTCCACGCCGACGTCCTCTTCCGCTCCGGCTCCGCGGTCGTCCGCAAGCACGCCCACCCCGTGCTGAAGGAGTTCGCGGAGATCATGAACGACGGGAAGGCGCGCGACCTGAAGATCCTCGTGGTCGGCCACACCGACGACGAGGACATCCTGAAGCCGGTGGTGAAGGCGAAGCACCCGACGAACTGGCACCTCTCGACGAACCGGGCCGACTCGGTCGTGCTGCTGCTGAACCAGTTCGGTCTGAACGAGACCCGCATGGGAGCGGCCGGCTACAGCATGTTCCAGCCGGTCTCCACCAACGACGACGAGGCCGGGCGCCAGCGCAACCGTCGCGTCGAGATCTATGTGCTCGCCCCGGACGCCGTCGTCGCCGGCTGGGACCCGCAGCACGTCGAACGCCGCTGAACCGGCTCACCTCGGAAGCCAGGACCTCAACGCGGCCGCGGCCGCGCGGGGGTCGTCGGCGGAGCTGATCGCCGCCGTCACGGCGACGCGTGTCCCCCCGGCCTCCACGACCTCGGAAACGTTCGTCTCGTTCACGCCGCCCAGCACGTAGGTCGGCAGTGTGACCTCCGTCGAGACGGCGCGCACGAACTCGATGCCGGCGAACTCGTCGAACGACTTCGTCCGCGAGGGAAACGTCGGCCCCACGCCGACGTAGTCCGCCCCCTCCAGAACCGCCGCCCGCGCCTGTTCGAGATCGTGGGTCGAGACGCCGACCAGACGGTTCGGTCCGACCACCCGGCGGGCGTCGCGAACGGTCGCCTCGTCCTGGCCGACGTGCACGCCGTCGGCGTCGCAGAGCACGGCGAGGTCCGGGCGGTCGTTCACGACCAGAAGGGTGTCCGAAGCGTGCGTGATCTCGCGGACGCGGCCCAGCCAGTCGAGCAGTTCACGGTCTGACGCCGACTTCTCGCGAACCTGCACGACGGAGACGCCCCCGGCGATCGCCTCGCGGAGCACGTGCTCGGGGTCGTGACGGCAGAGGTCGCGGGTGAGGAGCAGGTAGAGGTGACGGCCGGCGAGCGACGCCCGGCCGGCCAGCGTGCCGAGCACGGCCTTCTCCACCGTGTAGAGGCGGTACCGCAGCGTCTCGAACCGACGGCCGGCCGCCGGGTCGAGCACCTTGCCGAACTCCTCGAGCGACCGGAGCGCCTCCTCGCCCCGCTTCAACGACGCCCGGACCACGTCGGCGACGTCCGCGCGACGTGACTCGGAGTCTGTCGAGACGCCGGTCCCGACGTCCGCCGTGGTGTCCCGTGCGCGGAGCAGCCGGTGGTCGTCGAACGGGGCGAGCGCTGCGGCCAGCTCGTGTCGCAGTTCCTTGAGCAGCGTGACGAGGTGGGCGTCGTCGAGGACGAACCGGGTGAAGTCCTCCACGACTCGGAGCCCCTCGCGGGCACGATTCGCGGACGCGTCGATCACCCGGTAGACGGCGAGGTCCCCGTCCACGGGGCCGCCGGCTCGGGGTGGCTCCGCGGGTCGCTCGACGAGCCGGGTTGGCTCCGGTCGTTCGTCGAGTTGCAGCGAGAAGTCGATCGGGAGCGGCTCCGCCGTTGCGTCCTGCGGGCCGAGCACGGCCTCCTGAAGCACGGACTCGTCGAGCCCGGCCGTCTCCAGTCGCACGGCCACGTGGGAGTCACCGGCCGCGAGCCCGTACAGCAAGTGGACGCTGCCGGCCTGCCGCGAGCCTTCGCGGTCCCGCTGGGCGAGTCGGAGACCGTGCAGCACGGCCATCTGCGTCTCCGGTCCCCGCGGCGGCTGAACGGGTTCCAAGTCGCCGTCGGCCGCCGTCGCCTCCGGCAGTCCGACCAGCAGTTCCTCGGCCTCGGCGAGATCGATCCCACGCCGCACGAGCATCTCCGCCGCCCAGGACTCGTCGTCGAGCAACGCGATCAACAGGTGCGCCGGGCCGACGATCGCGTGCCCGCGTTCGACGGCGAGCGCACCCGCCCGTTCCAGCACGCGGAGCGCACTCGCGGTGAAGCGGTCCTCGTCCGGTACGTCCAGTGTCTCGGTGATCGACTGCATGCGTTGCTCAACTCGTTTGACGAGAGTCGGTTTTCGCCGGTCGCCGAGCCGTCGTCAACGTTCGCCCACCTCGGGGTTCCACGGGGTGACGCCGTCCAGCGTGACCGGGTAGATTGTGCGAACCACGGGAACGGGCATGGCCGTCAGCATCAACGAGTTTCTCGACCGTCTCGAGCAGACCGGCATCGTCGACGACGCGACGATGGCCGAGATCCGCGTCGAGGCGGACGCGTCGGACGGGAACGCCGAGAAGTTCGTCAAGTCGCTGCACAAGAGCGGCCGGCTGACGGCCCACCAGGCCAAGCTGCTGTGGAAGAACCGCGGCAGCCAACTCGCCTTCGGCAACTACGTCGTCGAGAACGAGCTGGGCCGGGGCGGCATGGGCGTGGTGCTGAAGGCGCGGCACAAGCGGATGCAGCGGCTGGTCGCCATCAAGGTGCTGCCGGCCGAAATGCTGAAGGACGCCGACGCGATCGCCCGGTTCGAGCGGGAGGTCGTCGCCGCCGCGCAGCTGAGCCACCCGAACATCGTGGGGGCGTACGACGCCGACGAGTTCGACGGCCGGCACGTGCTCGTGATGGAGTACGTCGACGGCCGCGACCTGTCGTCCGTCGTCAAGAAGACCGGTCGGCTGCCGACGGAGCAGGCGGTCGACTGCGTCGTGCAGGCGGCCCGGGGGCTGGAGTACGCCCACGGGCGGGGGGTCGTCCACCGGGACATCAAGCCCGCCAACCTGCTGCTCGACGCCGACGGGACGGTCAAGATCCTCGACATGGGGCTCGCCCGTTTCTCGGACGCGGCGGACGTCGGCACGCAGGCCGAGCTGACCGGCACCGGGACGATCATGGGGACCGTGGACTACATGTCCCCCGAGCAGGCGATGAGCACCCGCGACGCCGACGAGCGGAGCGACGTCTACAGCCTGGGCATCACCCTGTACTACCTGCTCACCGCCCGACCGGCCTACCGGGGCGAGTCGCTGATGGCCCGCATGATGGCCCACGCGAACCACCCGATCCCCGACCTCCGGAAGGAACGGCCCGACGTCCCCGAGGCCGTGCAGGCCGTCTTCGCGAAGATGGTCGCCAAGAAGCCCGAGGACCGTTACCAGACGATGACCGAGGTCGTCGCGTCCCTGGTGGAGGCGCGTTCCGGCGAGTCCGCCACCACGGCCGCCGCGGCCGAGTCCGGTTCGGGCCGGTCGGACAAGGAACTCTCGCAGTTCCTGAAGCAGATCGACGCCGACGAGTTCTCCGACGCCACGGACGCCTACGTCGCCACCGCGACGGCCGCCGGGACGGACCCGGAGAGCGAGGTGACCATCGGCGAGGGGACCGTCATCTCCACGGGTATCTCGGAGACGGTGAAGACCGACCGGAACGTCGCCGGCGGACCGTCCCTGCCCGAACGCCTGCCGAGTTGGCTCCGCGACTGGCGGGTGCTCGCCGGAGCGGGCGGCGGGCTGCTGGCGGTGGTCCTGCTCATCGCCCTTTCGACCGGCGGCGGAGGTGGAGGAGGTGGCGAGTCGCCCCCCGACGAACCGGGCGGGCCCGTCGTCGAGGGCGGGCTGGTGTTTCGCGGTAAGCCGGACCGCGTGAGCGTGCCCGGCCTGACGATCCCCCCTGGAGACGGCGACCTCTGCATCGAGGGCTACGTCACGATGCACGAGCCGGTCGGGCGGCAGTCCCTGTTCGGGTTCCCGTACGGCTTCAGCGTGGCCCACCACGAGGGCGACGGGTTCCTCCTGTTTGGCACGCCGAAGATCAAGAGCAAGGTCGAAGCGGAGGTCGGCCGGAAGACTCACGTCGCCGCCGTGCGGCACGGCGATCAATTCCGGCTCTACGTGGACGGCAAGCAGGTGGGTTCGGCCGCGTTCGACGGTGAACTGGCGGGCGGCAAGGCGTTCGACATCGGATACTACCTTCGCGGAATCGTCCACGAGGTCCGCATTACGACAGTACATCGGTACGACGCCGACTTCACCCCGCCAACAAGACACACCAAGGACGCCGACACGCTCGCCCTCTACCACTTCGACGAGGGCGCGGGAGACGTCGTCGCCGACGCGAGTGGAAACGGGCACGACGGCAAGATCACCGGGGCCGAGTGGGTGAAGGCCGGCAAGCCACACGTGCCCTCGGCCTCTCCTCCGCCGACCAAGGACTACGCCCTCGAGTTCGACGGCGTTGACGACTACGTCGAGGTTCCGAGTCTCTCGCTCGACGGGTCCCACCCCGTGACGCTCGAGGCGACGGTGACCATCCCCGACGAGACGAAGTTGAAGGGGATCGCGGCGGTCATCGGGACGACCTCGACGGTGAAGGAGGGGTTCGGCCTCGTCGTGGGAACGAGCCGCGACGGCAACACCTACTACGCTCTGGGACTGAACGCCGGCGACGGGACCAATCACAGTACGAGTTCGGAGCCCGTCGCCATCGGCAAGAGGGTTCGAGTCGCTGCGGTCGTCGGCTCGGAGGAGATTCGCTTGTTCGTCGACGGCAAGCCAACTGCCGAGCAAGGCGTGCGGTTTCAAGGGGTGGCGGGGAAGCGACTCCCGCTCGTGATCGGCGCACTCAACAACCTCACGCCCGCCCACGAGAAGGTCGTCGGTTTCGCCGGCCGCGTGGACGAAGTGCGCGTCTCACGCATCGCCCGTTACGACGCCCCGTACGAGCCGTCGGAACGACTGACGGCCGACGCCGAGACCCTCGCCCTATACCACTTCGACGAGGGGCAGGGCGACGTCCTGACGGACGCCAGCGGCAACGGGCACCACGGGAAGATCTTCGGGGCGAAGTGGGTCCGGGCGGACGCGGCCTCCGCGACGCCCCTGCCGGACTACGCCCCCTTGGCCACGGGCGAATGGGTTCGGGTCTTCGACGTCGATCCGCCTCCCCGAGACGAGGACGGCATCCGGTTCGAGGACGGGGTTCTCGAACTGGACCGTGCCGCGTGGACGGCGTCCCGGTTCTCGGGCCGCGACATGCTCCTCCGTGCCAAGGTTCGCAAAGACGAAGGGCAGAACGCGTCGCTGAAGCTGCGTTACCGGTCGAGTACGGAGTACGTCGCCGGCTGGCTGCACACGACGACGAAACTGGGACTCGGCCGGCGTGTGACGGACGAAGACTATGAGAACCTGACGCAGACGACCCTGCCCGACGGCTCCGTTCCGACGGACGAGGACGGGTTCGTCGAGGTGGTCCTGGCGACGATCGGCGACCGAGTCGAGATGTACGCCGGCGGTCGCCGAGTGCTTCAGGCGGTGGCTCGGGAGCCGGGTTCCGGGGGCCTCGACCTGAGTGCGTTCCGAGGGCGAGCGTCCTTCAAGGACGTCGAGGTGATGCTCCTGGATCCTCCCGGTGTTGGAGCGTCCGGATCGGCCCTCGCGTTCGACGGCGTCGACGACTACGTCGAGATCCCCCCGATCCCGGTCGGCCAAGGGCCCTGCACGGTCGAGATGCTCGTGCACGCGGGTCGGCAAACGGATCCGTACGCCCACCTCGTCGCGTTCGGCAACGACGACCAGCACTTCTCGATGGGCCCGGACGACGGCGGCGGGTTCTCCTTCGGCCGGCTCGAGAAGGGGAAGCTCCAGTCGACGTTCGACGTCGACACGGTCGACGGGACGGCGGACGGCCCCACCCACGTGGCCGGCGTGTGGGACGGGAAGGAACTCGCGCTGTACTTCGAAGGCAAGCTCGTCTCGCGGGGCACGAAGGGAACGTTCCCGACCAAGCACCGGCACGCTTCGAAGTCCGTCCTCGGGGCGGCGATCCTCGTCGAAGGTGGTCGGGAGAGGCCGAAGTGGTTCTGCCGCGGCACGATCGACGAGGTCCGCATCTCCTCGACCGCCCGCTATGCCAACGACTTCACCCCGCCGAAACGGCACGAACCGGACGCCCAGACACTCGCTCTCTACCACGTGGACGAGGGCCAGGGCGACGTTCTGCCGGACGCCAGCGGCAACGGCCACCACGGGAAGATCGTCGGGGCGAAGTGGGTGCGGGTGGGCGAGCGCGGACCTTCGTCCACGACGACGGGACTCCGGTTCGACGGCGAGGACGACTACGTGGAGGTGCCGGACGTGGTGCCGGACGACCTCGACGCGTGGACGCTGGAGGCATGGACCACCCCGCGGAGCGACACGCCCGACGACAAGGGGGCGGTCGTCGTCTCGCTCGGCGGGTCGCTCTCGCTGGTCCAGCAGCGACGGTGGCGGTCGAAGGCGTACGTCGGCGACGCGGACGACCCGGCCGCCTTCACGCGGGAGTCGAACGAGCTGCCGGTCCCGGGGCGGCGGGTCCATCTCGCGACCGTCCTCGCGAACGGTCGGCTCCGCCTGTTCGTCGACGGCGTGCTGCAGGAGACGCCGCTCTCCGAGTACGACGACGGGAAGACGAACCGGTTCGACGCCGACGAGGAACCCCGGCTCGAACTGAAGCGACTGTTCGACTCGAAGTCGCTGCTGGTGGGCGGGGCGTCCGGGCGGACCGTCTTCGACGGAATGGTCGACGAGGTCCGCGTGTCCTGGTCGGCGCGGTACGACCGCGACTTCGACCCGCCAGACCGGTTCACCAAGGACGCGAACACCGTCGTCCTGTACCACCTCGACGAGGGCGGCGGGGACGTCCTGAAGGACAGCAGCGGCAACGGGCACCACGGGAAGATCGTCGGGGCGAAGTGGGTGCGGGTCGGCGAGGGCGGCAAGAGAGGGTCGCCCGTCGGCGGGATGCGGTCCGACGCACCGGGATGGACGAACCTCCTCTCGGGCGGGACGCTCGACGCGTGGGAGCGTCTCGGCGAGATCGAGTGGCCGCTCGAGGAGGGTGTGCTGAGCTCCGGTCCGCAGTCACGGCAGACCGGCGGCGGGGCGCTGGTCACGAAGGCCGAGTTCACGGACTACGAACTCGAATTCGAGATCCGGGTGACGGACGACGGTGGTGACGTGCACGCCGTCGTCGACAAGCACCAGGACGGCTCCCAGGTCAACGTCGGCACCACCGCTCCGATTCCGGCGGACGGGACGTGGCGGCGCGTGCGGGTCGTCGAACGCCGGAATCGACTCTCGGTCACGGTCGACGGCCAGCCGGCGGGTGAGCACTCGTACGGCGGCGAGAACCGCGGCCGCGTCGGCTTCCGCACCTACGACGTCCCGGTCGAGTACCGAAACGTCCGAATCCGGTCGACGTCTCCGACCGCCGCTCCGTGAGCGAACCGCGAACCCTTCTTGACGCGTTCCCCGCCTGCGAGGGATGATCCCGCCGCTCGATTTCGGCGGACCAGTCAAGGACGGGGGGGAAGTCGTGGGGAACGTTGTTCGGCGTGCGGGTCAGGTGCGGGTCGTGGTGGCGGTCGCCGCGTTGTTCGTCGTCGGGACGACCGTCTCGATGCTCGTCTGGTCGACGAGCCGGAACGACGCCCCGAACGGCCCCGCGGCGGCGGCCGCGGAGGAGTCGCACGGCGAACACGCCGCCCCGGCCGGCGTGGAGATCCCCGGCGAGCCGCACGACCTGCCGCTGCCGCACACGCTCTCGAACCTCGCGTACGAGAAACGACTTCACGCGTTCCTGACGAACCGCGAGTTTGAGACGCTCGGCTGGGCCGAGGACAAGCGGATTCGGGACACCGGGCCCTTCATCGACGGCGTGTACTACGGCACGCACCCGGCCGTCCGCATCTTCTACTCGCCGGAGATGATCGAGTGGCTCGTCGGCGGCCGGAAGGGTCCGATCCCCGACAACGCCATGATGGTGAAAGAACAGTTCGCCCCGCCGGCCGCGCGTTACGAGCACCTCTCCGAGGAGGAGATCGTCGCAAACGTGAAGAGCTGGACGATCATGGTGAAGGACAAGGCCGGCAGCTACGACGGCTGGTACTGGAGCGAGCTCAGCCCGAACCACGAGCCCGCGGACAACAAGGAGCACCCGTTCTCGTACCCGGGCAGCGGGTTCGGCATCTACTGCATTCGCTGCCACACGTCCGCCAAGTCGCCCGGCGAGAACCCCGAGTACACGTTCTCCACGCTGAACAACATCGCCGGCTTCCCCGGGAACCCGCTCGTCTACCGGGTGGACGACTCTTGGCGGGAGCCGCAGAGGATCGCCGCCAACCCGCACGCCTCGGTGCTACGGGCGGACGGCTGGATTCGCAAGGCAGGGGCCGACGCGGAGAAGGACGCCGGGGGCCACCTTCCGGCCACCGCGACGAAAGGCGTGAAGACGGCACCGGGAGCCGAGCCGGCCCTGCGGGCCGCGTTCCTCGAGACCTTCCCCGAGATCCCGGCCCTCGAGTCGAAGGAGGTCCGCCACTTCCCGCCGGTGACGTACGACTGGGTCGTCTCGAGCGCAGAGGGGAAGGACGGGTTCCTGACGTCGAACCAGTGCATGAACTGCCACGCTGGCCTCGCCGCCCCGTTCGGGCCGACGATGTTCGTCCCGCTCGAGGAGAAGAAGACCTACGGGGCGAACGGCGTACACGTCTCGCCGTACGGGGAGTGGCGGTGGTCGCCGATGGGGCTCGCAGGACGGGATCCGGTCTTCCACGCCCAGCTGGAGGGGGAGCTCGCCATCATCGACCGCGAGTTCGCCGACGACCCGGCGACGCGGGACACCATTCGGCGGAACGTGCAGAACACGTGCCTCCGCTGCCACGGGGCGATGGGGCAGCGGGCCCACGAGTCGGACGCCCTCGCCGCCGACCCGCACGCCAAGCCCGAGTTCACGACGGAGCACTTCTACAACACGGCCATCAACTCGGAGGACCCCGGGCACGACGAGTTCGAGTACGGGGCGCTCGCCCGCGAGGGGATCAGCTGCATGGTCTGCCACCGACAAGAGGCCCCCGAGAAGCCGGCCGGCGACGAACGCAGCTACACGGAGTTCTTCGTCGCCACGACCAACACCGGCCACCTGAAGCTCGCCCCGCCCGGCGTGCTGTTCGGGCCCTACGAGGACAAGGAGATCTCGCCTTACGGCATGAAGCACGGCATCGGCATCACCCCCAAGCACAGCGACTTCCTCAAGTCGTCCCGGGCGTGTGCGAGTTGTCACACCGTGAACGTCCCGGTCCTCGACGACCCGCTCGAACCGGGCGAGGAGCCGGACGAACTCGTCCTCGCCGAGAACAACCCCGAGCTTCGCGGCTTCAACCACAACATCGAGCAGGCGACGTACCTCGAGTGGCTGAACAGCGAGTACGAGAACGAGGCCGACCCGGACAACCCCAAGGCGAAGAGCTGCCAGGACTGCCACATGCCGCGGGAGTACAAGCACACGCACCGCGGCCTGCACATCGCCGGGTTCGACACCCGCATCGCCACCATCCAGGACGAGACCTACCCGCACGCCGACCACCTCGCCGAGTGGGACGAGATCCGCGTCCGGGTCCGCGAGAGCAAGTCCCGGCACGAGTTGCTGGGGCTGAACGCTTTCCTGCTGGAGATGTTCCGCCAGTTCGACCCGGTCCTCGGCGTCCGCAAGACCGACTACATGACGGGCGGCGAGAAGGACCTCGACAACACGATCCACAACGTCGTCGAACAGGCCCGGCAGCGGACCGCCTCGGTCGCCGTGGACGTGAAGTCCTTCGACCCGGCGACCCGCACGCTGACGGCGACCGTCGACGTGCGAAACCAGGCCGGGCACCGCTTCCCCAGCGGCGTCGGCTTCCGCCGGGCGTTCCTGGAGTTCGCCGTCGTCCAGAAGTCGGCGACCGGCGACGAACGCACGGTCTGGGCGTCGGGGCGAACGAACTCGGTCGGCGTGATCGTCGACACCGAGGGCAACCCGCTGCACACGGAGTTCTTCGAGACCGACCCGGCCAGGAAGCCGAACTACCAGCCGCACCACGAGGTGATCACCAGCGACCAACAGGTCCAGGTCTACGAGGAGCTGATGACCGACGCGACCGGCCGGTTGACGACCAGCTTCCTGCACACGACCCACCACCTGAAGGACAACCGGCTGCTGCCACGGGGCTGGAAGCCCGAGGGGAACGGCCTGCTGACCGGCCGGTTCCTGAAGGCGACGCACCCCGGCCACGACGCGGAGAAGGACCCGCGCTACACCGACGGCAGCGGCTCCGACCTCGTCACCTACAAGGTCGTGCTGCCCGAGGGCGTCGATCCGAGCCGACTCGCCGTGCGGGCGACGCTGTTCTACCAGGCCCAGCCGCCGTACTACCTGAAGCAGCGGTTCGAGACGGCACCCGACGGCGAGGCGACTCGGCGGCTGCACTACCTGGTGAGCCGGATGCAGCTGAAGGGGACCCCCGTCGAGGACTGGAAGCTCGAGATCGCCGGCGACGAGAAGGCGGTCGTCGAGCGGTGACGGTCACCGGCCGACCGTCCTTGACACCTCCCCCCGGCAGCCCCTACATCGGCCAGACCAACGAGTCCCCCGTCGGTCGAGGTCGGACGTGGACGTGCTGTGGAAACTGCTGTGGATCGTCGTCTGCATCACCGTGCCGGTGGTGTGGGGCGTGATCGTGCACGCGGTCTTCGAGCGGCTCCGTTCGCGACCACGTGACGACGAGGACTCGGTTCTCTCCGACTTCCAGATCTGACCCGTTCGCCCGAGAGCCGATGCCGGAGACGACCGTCGTCGAATTCCTCGTGACGACGCTGACCGGTGGCGCGGTGGGTCTCGTGGCCGGCGTGTTCGGCGTGGGGGGCGGCTTCCTGCTGGTCCCCGTGCTGCACGTGCTGCTGGGCGTGCCGGTCTCGACGGCCGTGGGGGCCGGCACCTGCCAGGCGCTCGGACCGTCGACGACCGCCCTGCTCTACCGCCGGCCGGACCGCGAGACGCTGCGGCTGCCGTTCGTCCTGTTCGGCGGGTTGTTCGTCGGCGTGCTGTTCGGCGGGGCGGCCCACGCGGGCACGGAGTCGGCCGAGCACGTCGTCCTCGTCGTCTACCTCGTGCTGCTGCTCGTGCTGGCGGTGTTCGTGATCCTCGAGTCGTGGCTGTCGTCCCGTGGCCGGCCGCTCCCGCGGGGCTGGCTGCGGTTCGTGCCGATTCCGCCCTACGGTCGCTTTCCCGACATCGCCCAGCCGCGGCTGTCGCTGCCGGTCCTCGTCTGGTTCGGGTTGGGCGTGGGCTACCTGTCCGGGCTGCTCGGCATCAGCGGCGGCCTGGTCCTGCTGCCGGCGATGGTCTACCTGTTCGGCGTGCCGGCCCAGGACTCGGTCCGCTGCTCGCTGGTGGTCGTCTGGCTCGTCTCGGTGCAGGCGACCGCCGTCCACGCCTGGAACGGCAACGTCGACCTCTGGCTCGTCTCGGCGCTCATGCTGGGCGGAACGGTCGGGGCCCGGCTCGGGTCGGCCGTCGGGTCGCGACTCGGCGGAACCGGCCTGCGGCTGCGATTCGGTATCCTACTGCTCGCCGCCGCCGGCCTCGTGGCCTTCCAACTGTTCCGCCCGACGACGTGACGCCTCCCGCGCGGTAGACTGCTCGGAGATCGAAGCCCCTCGACCGGAAGTCGCCGGATGGCCGCCAAACTGAACAAGAAGCAGAAAAAGCAGATCGACGCCGCCCGCACGAAGATCGCGGGGCTGCAGAAACGGCTCTCCGGAGCCAAGCAGCAGATGGACGATCCCGCCGAAGTCGAACGGCTGAAGGCCGAGATCAAGGCGGTCGAGGAACAGATCGAGACGATCAAGGCAGGCTGATCGTCACGCCTCCGCGGCGACGAACCGCTCCTCGATCATCGCGCGGATCTCGTCCCGCACGCGGCGGAAGACGGCGAGCTTCTCCTCCTCGGTCCCCTCGGCGTGGGCCGGGTCGAAGAACGGAACGTGAATCCGTTCGACGTCCTTGCCGGGGAACGTCGGGCACTCGCTCGCCGCCGAGTCGCAGACGCTGACGACCACGTCCGGCGGCGTCCCCTCCGGCGGCAGGAACGACTGGATCGACTTGCTCTCGTGGCCCGAGACGTCGATCCCGATCTCGTCCATCACGCGGATCGCCAACGGGTGCACGTAGCCCGACGGCTTCGAACCGGCGGACAACGCCACGTACCGGTCCCCGGCGAGGTGCCGCAGCAGCCCCTCGCCCATGTGACTGCGACACGAGTTGCCCGTGCAGAGGAAGAGGATGCGATTCACGTTCGACTTGGCTCTCTCGGGGACGGACGGGCGGACGGGAAGATCGTAGACGGCCACCGGCGGATGCGATACCGTTCTGGTTCGTGCTCGGGTGTTCTCCTTTCTGGAGACCCCTTCCCTTCAGTCGTTCGACGAGGTTCTCCATGTTCCGCAGCCGCCGGTCCGGCTTCACGCTCATCGAGTTGTTGGTGGTGATCGCGATCATCGCCATTCTCATCGCCCTGCTGCTGCCGGCCGTCCAACAGGCCCGGGAGGCGGCCCGCCGGTCCGACTGCAAGAGCAAGCTCAAGCAGCTCGGCGTCGCGATGCACAACCACCACGACGTCTACAACGCCCTCCCGATGGGGCAGACCGGGACGCAGACCGCCGTCGCCGACCTGACGAACTGCGGCAGTTCCAACCACACGGGCAACCGGTCGAACTGGTCCGCGTTCCTGCTGCCGTACATCGAGCAGAACGCGCTCTACGAACTGATCGACCCGCGGTCGAACAACATGCAGGACCACCGGGACAAAGGGCCGTTGCCCGCCTACCTCTGCCCCTCGAACATCGAGAAGGACCCGGACGGCAGCGACGTCGACTTCACGGACTACCTCTCCTACGCCGGGTCGCAGGGCACGATCCTGCCGGAAACCTGTGGCCGCGGCGGCGGCAACGGCGGCGTCTTCGCCCACCACAACGTCCACCACGGCAGCTTCGAGGAGCGGGGCATCCGCTTCCGCGACGTCACCGACGGACTCAGCAACACGATCATGCTGGGCGAGGTGAAGGACCCGTGGTTCGGCTGGGGCGACTTCAACGGCGGCGGCATTCACGACGGCGGCGTGCAGGACCCGATCCTCGGGGTGCGGCGGCACGCCGACTGGCTGATCAACGCGAACCCGCGACGGTTCAGCAGCTACCACACCGGCGGAGCCCAGTTCGTCGCCTGCGACGGGGCCGTCCACTTCATCAGCGAGTCGGTCGACCGTGACGTCTGGGAGTCCCTGGGGACCCGGGGCGGCCGCGAGATCGACTCCGCCTTCGACTGATCCGCGTCGTCGGCGCCCGGCGTCGTCAGGTCCGCGTCGTCAGTTCGCGCGGGCGAGGTCGTGCAGCGCCTCGATGAACTCGAGCATGGACTGGTACCGGTCCTCGGGCTTCTTGGCGATCGCCTTCATGGTGACGGCCGACGCCTCGGGCGGGATGCCGGCGTCGGGCGACCGCTCGTGCGGCGGGGGCGGCGTCTCGTGGATGATGTTGTCGAACGTCGCCCGCACGTCGCGGCCGCGGAACGGCTCCCGGACCGCGAGCGCCTCGTACAGCACGACGCCGGCGCCGAAGACGTCCGACCGCTCGTCCAGGTAGCGGTGCCCGAGCACCTGCTCGGGCGACATGTAGAGCGGCGTGCCCAGCAGCTGCCCCGTTCGCGTCAACGTCCGGAGTTGCTGGTCGACGGACAGGTCGGCCTGGGCCAACACGTGGTTCGGGTCCAGCGGGTCGTAGCCGAAGTCGTCCGCCACGCCCCACACCTTCGCCACTCCCCAGTCGAGCAGCACGACCTGGTTGTACTTGCCGACCCAGATGTTCTCCGGCTTCACGTCGCGGTGCACGACGCCGTGCGAGTGGGCGTAGGCGAGTGCGAGGCAGGCGTCGGAGACGATCTCGATCCGCCGGGCGATCGGGAAGGCGCGAATCGTCGGTTCGTCGCCCGTCGCGATCTTCTTCAGGATCTCGAAGAGGTTGTCGCCGAAGACCCGCTTCATGGTGAAGTAGGTGCAACCCTCGTCGTCGCGACCGATCTCGTAGACGGGAACCGTGTTCGGGTGGGCGAGCTGGGCGGTCACCCGGGCCTCACGGAGGAAGCGACGCTTCTCCGCCTCGTCGTCGCGGAACTCGGGCAGCAACCGCTTCATGCAGACGATGCGACCGATGATCTGGTCGTAGCACTCGTGGAGCACGGCCTTCCCGCCGCGGGCCATCTCACGGACGACGGTGTACTTCTCGAACTCGCCGACCTTGCCGGGGGGAAGGTCGGGGTCGGTCCCGCCGAGGATGATGTTGGTCTCGGGGTTGCCTTGCACGTCTTCGGACCGCCCGAGGGGCTTGATCGGATGAAATGGGTGACGCATGATGGTACACACTTTGCAACCGAAGTTCTCCGCAGGGGTCCACGGAGCGGAATCCCGCAGGAACCGGTCGCAGGGAAGGCGGCGCGTTGCACAGAACGCGCGCGGTCCTGCCCACCGTGCGGGCGTGTGACCCGCTGGACGCCCTTGGCGCTCGAGGACACTTCTGGAAGGGACGAGAGTAGATGAGCAAGGCGAAACTGGAGTACATCTGGCTCGACGGCTACACGCCGACGCAGAGCCTCCGCGGCAAGACGCGGATCGAGAAGGACTTCGGCGGCACCCTCGAGGACTGCCCGATGTGGTCCTTCGACGGATCGTCGACCGAGCAGGCCGAGGGCGGTTCCTCCGACTGCCTGCTGAAGCCGGTGGCACTCTACCCGGACCCCGGCCGCAAGAACGGCTGGCTGGTCATGTGCGAGGTGCTCAACGCCGACGGCACGCCCCACGAGTCGAACGGTCGGGCCCTCATCGAGGACGACGACCACGACTTCTGGTTCGGGTTCGAGCAGGAGTACTTCCTCTGGAACACCGAGACCAACAAGCCGCTCGGCTTCCCCAAGGACGGCTACCCCGGTCCGCAGGGTCCGTACTACTGCTCGGTCGGAGCCGCCAACGCCTACGGGCGTGAGATCGTCGAGGAGCACCTCGAAATGTGCCTCGAGGCGGGCATCAACGTCGAGGGCATCAACGGCGAAGTCGCCGCCGGACAGTGGGAGTTCCAGGTCTTCTCCAAGGGAGCCGCCGAGGCCGGCGACCAGATCTGGATCGCCCGTTACCTGCTCGAGCGAATCGGCGAGCAGTACGGCGTCGCCATCAACTGGCACTGCAAGCCCATCAAAGGCGACTGGAACGGCAGTGGCATGCACGCCAACTTCTCCAACACGGCGTTGCGAGAGGCCGGCAACAAGGAGACCTACGACACGATCTGTCGAGCCTTCGAGCCGCGAGTCAAGGAGCACATCGACGTCTACGGCGCCGACAACGACCAACGACTGACCGGTCTCCACGAGACGCAGCGGATCGACCAGTTCAGCTACGGCGTCTCCGACCGCGGAGCCTCGATCCGCATCCCGGTCGCGACCGTCACCTCCGGTTGGAAGGGCTGGTTGGAGGACCGTCGCCCGGCCTCCAACGGCGATCCATACAAGATCGCCGCCGTCATCATCCAGACGGTCAAGAACGCCAGCACCGTCTCCTCGTGACTTTCGTCCCCTGACGAGAGACCATCGCACTGAACGCCGCACTCCCACCGGGGTGCGGCGTTTTTTTCGTGCGCCGACTCCTACAATCCGGCAGTCGAAGTCCGCGGGTTGAGCAGGACCGGGCCGGTGCCGGAGATCGTTGAGTCCTACGTCGTCGGCCGACCCTACGACCCGGCCGCCACGCTCTCGCTCCTGTCCATCGGTCCCGGGGACCCGTGCCTGCGAGTCGACGGCCCCAACCGCGTCCGGCTCGCCTTGAACGGACCGACCGACGACCTCGTCCTGACCGTCGAGAGCACGTCGGACCGACTCGACGTCCGGGTCGTCGGAGCGGACGCCGACTGGCTGCAGCCGCTGCTGCCGGCACTGCTCGGGCTCGACTTCGAGGTCCCGACACTCGACCGGCCACGCCGGCTTCGCGAGGTCGCCCACCGGTACCGCGGAATGCGGCTGCCCCGGGCCCCGCTGCTCTTCCCACGCCTCGTGCCGATCGTGCTGCAGCAGCTGATCAGCTGGCGCGACGCCGCCCACGGGTGGCGGCAGCTCGTCCGCCGGCACGGTCGACCGGCAGACGGTTACGACGACCTGATCGCCCCGCCGGCGGCCGACGTGCTCGCCCGCATGCCGTCGCACGCGTTCGTCGAGTGCGGCATCCTCCCGCAGCACGGCCGTAGGATCGTCTCGCTCGCGCGGGAGGCCCGTCGCATCGAGAAGGCCTGGAACGCCGGACTCGACGACGACGCGGTCCGACGAACGTGCGACTTCCTCGGCCGCCTCCGCGGCATCGGTCCCTGGACGCTGGGCTACCTCCGCGGGTCCAGCATGGCGGACGCCGACGCTCTCGTCCCGGGCGACTACAGCTTTCCGTCGCAGGTCGCCTTCTTCTTCGAGCGGGCCGAGGAGGGAACGGACGAGGACCTGTTCCGCCTGCTTCAGCCGTACGAGCCGAACCGGTTCTACGTGCTCTGGCTGGTGATCAAGAGCCACGCCCAACCACCCCGCCGAGCCCCCCGCGGCCAACCACTCCGGCACCGCATGCGAGGCCGCTGAAGGGGGCGATCCGTCGAGCCGGTGATCGAACAGGCGAATTCCGACAGGGAATCCGAATCGAGTGTCCGACCGGTCGCTCGGCGGTCGTCCCCTGATCGAACAACGGTTCGAGGGAACCGTCAGTAGTGAGCAAGCAAGTCGAGGACGATCACGATGAAGTACGCGATTCTGATCCACGAGCCGAAGTCCGATTTCGACAAGCGCGAGGGACCAGAGGCCCCCGAGTACTGGGCCGGCTGGCAGGCCTACACCGAGGCGATTCGGGAGTCTGGCGTGATGACGGGCGGCGCCGCCCTTCAACCGCCGGAAACCGCGACGACGGTACGCATCTCCGACGGAGTGAGGGAGGTCCAGGACGGGCCGTTCGCGGACTCGAAGGAGCAGTTCGGCGGCTTCTACCTGATCGACGTCGACTCACTCGACGAGGCCGTGGAGTGGGCCGCCCGCTGCCCGGCGTCTGCCACGGGGTCGGTCGAGGTGCGTCCCGTGCTGGAAATGGACGATTGAGTCGCTCGACACATCGCACTGCGGCTGAGCAAGCCGTCGAGGAGGCCGTGCGCACGGCGTACGGGCGCCTCGTTTCGTACCTTTCCGCTCGGACGAGAGACCTGGCGGCCGCCGAGGACGCGTTGTCCGAGGGCCTCGTGCAGGCGTTGCGTGCTTGGCCGCGCGACGGAGTGCCGCGAGATCCCGTCGCGTGGCTCGCCACGGCCGCGCGGAGACGCAGCACCGACGACCATCGTCGGCACGAGCGCGAGCGGCGACTCTGCGACCAGTTCGCGAACGTGCGCCAGCCCACTGCCGGCGACAGCCCACCCGACGAGCGGGTCTCGCTGCTTCTCGCATGTGCACATCCGACGACTCCCGAGGACGTGCACGGACCGTTGATGCTGCAGGCGACCCTGGGGTTGCCCGTCGACCGCATCGCCGCTGCCTACCTCGTGGCCCCCGGTACCCTGGCCCGACGACTCTCCCGAGCCAAGGCGAAGCTCCGTGAGGCAGCCGTGCCGTTCGAGATACCAGACGTCGAGCGGCTGCCCGAGCGCCTGCAACCCGTGCTCGACGCGGTACACACCGCCTTCACTCTGGGGTGGGAGGGGTGCGGCGAACCCGACTCCGTCGCCTTGGTGCAAGAGTCGATCTGGTTGACGCGCTCCGTAGTGGAACGGCTTCCTGACGAACCGGAACCGCGGGGACTGCTCGCGTTGCTGCTGCACTCGAACGCAAGACGAGGCGCTCGACGAGGCAACGACGGTGGTTTCGTCCCGCTGGGACAGCAGGACTGCCGGCTCTGGGACCACGAGCAGATCGACGAGGCCGAAGGACACTTGAGGCACGCGGCCTCGTTGCGACGACCGGGGCCGCTGCAGACGATGGCCGCCATCCAGTCCGTGCACGCCGACCGCAGACGCACCGGCCGAACAGACTGGCAAGCGGTTCTGGAACTGTACGATCACGCCGTGCAGACGACGCCGACGGTCGGCGTCGTCGTAGGCCGCGCGGCGGCGCTCGTCGCCCTGGGACGCGAGCCCGACGCGGTCGCGGCACTCGAGTCGCTTCCGACCGAGCGAGTCTCGACCCACCAGCCGTACTGGGTGATCCGCTCGGCTGCCCTCGCGCCGGTCGACCCGGCGGATGCCTACCGGGCACGGCAACGAGCCATCGGACTAACGACCGATCCCGCCGTAC
Organism: Planctomycetaceae bacterium; assembly: GCA_028284885.1. GTDB lineage: Bacteria > Planctomycetota > Planctomycetia > Planctomycetales > Planctomycetaceae > JANQQW01. The sequence goes on along the minus strand of JANQQW010000232.1, from coordinate 18,764 downwards.
GCTCCTTCCTCGCGCAGTACACAGGCAGCGGCGACTAACGAAGTGCTTCCATTGTCCCTGGCCCAACGAGCCGTACACTCCGGTGGAGACGTGTCGAATCACCCCAGACCACGTTGCCCCTTGGTATGCCCACCGAATTCGCCGACCCGCAGTCCCTGACCGACGCCCTGATCGTCGAACAGATCGCGCCCGGCAGCCGCGTCATCGACCTCGGCTGCGGCGACGGGCGGTTGCTCGCCAAGTTGCGGGACGAGAAGCAGTGCTCGGTTCAGGGCGTGGAACTGAAGGGGGACCGCGTTCGCGGGTCGATCGCCAACGGCGTCCCGGTGATCCAGGGCGACCTGGACGAGGGGTTGCCGCTCGTCGCCGACGACGCGTTCGACGTGGCCGTCCTCAGCGAGACGCTGCAGCAGGTCCGCCTGCCGAAGCGCGTGCTGCGGGAGATGCTCCGCGTGGCACGGCGGGCGGTGGTGCTGGTGCCGAACTTCGGGCACTGGCGGGTCCGTTGGTCGGTGATGCGGACCGGCCGGGCTCCCGTGACCCGCAACCTGCCGTACGAGTGGTACGAGACGCCGAACCTGCACTTCATGTCGATGCGCGACTTCCGGGCGCTCGCGGACACGCTCGCCATCCGCATCACGCAGGAGATCCCGGTCGTGAACCACCGCCCGCTCGAGCGGGCGTGGGCGGCGAACTGGCGGGCCCACAGTGCGTTGTACGTCGTGGAACGGCTCTGAACGGGGGCCGTCGCGGGCCCCGCATTTTCTTCCCAGACCGCCCAGTCGCGCTTGCGTTCCTGGCCCCGCGCGGTCAAGGTAGCCCACTTCACGTTCGGGGGAGGCACGGCGTCTCGCGCCGCCTCGCCTGCGGGCCAATCGGCAGCGTGCGTTCGCGGAGGGGTCCGTGACCGCACCCCGGCACCCACGCCGGCCAACGAACAAGCCGAATCACCGCGGCCGACGATGCCGCGGGCTGCTCCCCTCATTCGCGGTTGGGGAACGGATTCCAGGAGTACCGACGGATGGTCCAGAACAACGTTCTCGGTCTGCGCACGGCGTGCGCTCTCGTACTGGCCCTCGCAGCCGCCACCGCCACCGCCGCCGATGCGCCCACGCTCGCGATCCGCGGGTTCTGCCCGGTCAGCATCGTCCAGTCGAAGCAGTGGGTCGCCGGCGACGAGTCGATCACGACCGTCTTCGACGGCCACGAGTACCGCTTCGCCAGCGAGAAGGACCGCGAGACGTTTCTCGACGACCCCGTCGCGTTCGCCCCGGCGTTCGGCGGCGACTGCATCGTCACCTGGAAGCGGACGGGAAAGCGGGTGCCGGGCAAGCTGGAGCACGGCGTCTTCTACGACGGGCGAATGTTCCTGACCGCCTCGGCGAAGGACCAGGACGCCTTCCGCCAGAAGGCGGACGAGTACGGCCTGGCCGACCTCGCGTTCGAGGGGCGCAGCCCGATCGCCCTCGTGAAGGACGGCGAGACCGTTCGCGGCAAGGCGAAGCACGCCCTCGTCCACGACGGATTCCGGTACCACTTCGCCACCACGGCCGAACGGAAGGCGTTCCTCGCCGACCCGCAGGAGTACGCCGTCGACGGCCGACACCTCGAACTGGCGATGGGCGAGGCGACGATCGACGTGGCCGGGAAGAGCGCGTGTGCCTTCTGCGACCACAAGGTCTGGCCGCTCCTCTCCGAGGGGGAACTCGGCCTCGCCGTCGAGGCGAAGGACGGTACCGTCTACGTCGTCGAGCACGCCGAGACGAAGTACGTCGATCTCTACAACGCCCGCTTCGACGGCATCACGCTCCGCGTCGAGGGCCGTGAGATCAAGCGGCAGGGCAAGTTCGTCTGGGTCGTCCCGGACCGTCTCGTCAAAGAGTGAACGGGGAACGGCACGGGATCACCGCGTTCTCGCAGCTCCGAGTCCTGCTTGCGATTAGCGGTCGCCCGACGCTGGACGTCCAATCCGTGAGTGACCGCTAATCGCAAGCAGGATTCGAGCATGAATTCCCGTCCGTCACTCGCAGCCCAGATCAAGGCGGAACTCGAACTGCCGGCGTTCGTCGTGAACGCCTACCTGGAGGACCTCACGGACGCCGACCTGCTCGTGCGGCCGTTCGAGGGGATGAACCACCTCGCGTGGCAGTTGGGGCACCTCATCGGGTCCGAGAAGTTCCACGTCGAGACGGTCTACCCGGACAGCATGCCGCCGCTGCCGGACGGCTTCTACGACGCCCACGACAAGCCGCAGGCCACCTCCGACGACCCGGCCGACTTCCTCGACAAGGCGACCTACCTCGCCCTGATGCAGGAACAGCGCGCCGGCACGCTCGGCGTCCTCGCGAAGCTCACCGACGCCGAACTCGCGTCCCCCTCCCCCGAGCCGATCGCCTACCTCGGCCCCACCATCGGCTGCGTCTTCGCCGCCCAGTCCGCCCACTGGATGATGCACGCCGGCCAGTGGGCCGTGATCCGGAGGAAGCTGGGCCGACCGCCGCAGTTCTGAGGTAGTGCCTCAATCGCGGAACCGAGGCTAGCGCCAACAGTTGCAGCCGCGGCCACGAGAACGCACAGTTGTGGACTCGGGGATGGCTAGGGTTCGCCGAAGGACGCCCCGAGGTCGTCCAAGACCGACTGGCTGCAACGGAAATGGGGTCAGCCAACGGGGGCTTCCGTTGTCAGACCCCTGCGATCCGTCGATCGTCGGGCCAGCGTCCGTCACAGACTCAGGGTTCTCCGGCCTGTCCGGCTCCGTTAGCTTCGAGCCTTGCGTGGAGCAAGTCTCACTCAGACGCGTACCAACTCTACGGGGTACCAACCCGATGTCGTGGACACTCCTGCACGTCAGCAACTTCCACATCGGGGCAGATGCACAACGTGGCAACCCGCTGTCTCAAGCCTTCTACCGTGAGTACATCTCCTCGTTCGGCGAGACACTCCGCCAAACCTCTCTGGGTGACGTGCAGGCGATCATAGCCACCGGCGATTTTGTTGAACGAGGCCAAGCGGAGTCTTTCACGCACGCGGCTAATGTACTTGACCGCCTCGCCGATGAGCTCGGAGTCCCGCTCGACAGAGTCGTTGTGTGTCCCGGCAACCACGACGTTGACCGGGAGATCGACCAATGGAACCCGGAGCGTGCACGCTTCGCGTTCGGTCGGTTCTCTGAGCGTTACGGCAACCGTTCCTCGCTATGCTCCCAGCACGACTTTGCATTCCACACGCCCGACGAGACCCTTTCCTGTATTGCTATTGACTCGACCTTCGGCAGCTCTCGCGGCCGCCCGCGGCAATGGACACTGGACTTCATTGGGAGAGTTGGCTACGTCGTTGAGAAGCACTGCGGGAAGGGCCTGCTCGTCATCGCGACGCACTACCCGATCCTCCCAGGGCCGCTCAGAGTGGATGACACAGACTACTTCGAGCGTCATTTCTCTCCATCGGGAGCCCCCCTTCTTGAACTCGTCCAGCGTGCTCGTCCAGACCTCCCCACGCTCATCCTGACGGGTGACTGTCATTTCCCCTTCACCCACAGGGAGGACAGCCTTCTGCAAGTGTCCACAAGCGGTTTCGGTGGTGACTTGCCCGGCCGCTACATAGGCTCCGAGTGCGAAGCGAGATTGATTTGCGTGGACTCTTCCACCGTTACATTCAAGAGTGCTCGCTGCGTGTTCCGTGAGTCTGCCCATGCCCTTGGAGTCGGTCGTTGGGTGATGCTCCCATGGCATCATCATACAGACACAGTGCCCATCGAGGACCCGGAGGCATCCTTCACTGACAGTGTCGTTGAGATGCCCCGAACCGACCGGCTGCACGCAACTTCTGCTTCCGACTCTGCATTGGCAGAATCACACGCGTGCTCCCGCAAGACACATGGGACGCAGTCACCTGCACCGAGGGTGTTTATCAGTTACTCGCACTCGGACAAACGCGTCGTTGAGCGACTCAGACGGTACCTACAGGACCACAACATCGAAGTTTGGATCGACGAAGTGGAACTCTCGTTCGGGGATCCGATGATCGAGAGTCTCCGCATGGCTATCGACTCGGTGGATGCTGTGATTGCCGTTTTATCAACCGCATCGGTTGGATCTCGCTGGGTCTTGGAGGAGCTCGAGTTAGCCATGACCCGTCAGGTCAACGACAGAGAGTTCGTAGTGGTTCCGGTAGTCATCGAGGACTGCCACTTGCCTGGATTTCTCGCCAGCAGGTTCTACGCGGACTTCACCACAAAGCACCTCCGTCGCAAGAACCGTCCCAAGCTGTTGGAAGCGATTCGGGAGCGTTCCCGGGGTCAGCAGTGAGGTAGGGTAGGCTTCGCACACGCGCCTCGACGCTCGGTGTCTTATCTTTGGCGTTTTAGGCGGAGCCAACCCAACCTGAGTCAACCGCCGCGGCGTTCGAACACCAAGGGGTGGTCGCTTCGGACGTCGCCGACGCGCATGACGATCTTGCCGTCGAGGACGTCGACGAGGAGGTCGCCGCAGACTTCCTCCCGCCAACCCTTCATCAGGGCGGGCGGGGCGCCCTTGTCGCCGTCGAGGACGTGCCAGCGGACGAGGTCGCGGAGGTCGCTCGCCGTGCCGACGAGGCTCGTCGCCACGTCGAGTTCCGCACAGTGGTTGGCGAGGGCGATCGCCAGCAGCTTGCCGAGCACCTGCTCCTCCTCGGAGAAGTCCCCGCCCCCCTTGCGTCGCTTCTGCGGCAGCTCGTCGTCCGGCACCTCGAGTCCCCGCCGGACGGCGTCGATGATGTCGTCCGCCGCCTTGCGGAAGTTGCCGCGGTTCATGTCCCGCGTCTCCAGCAGTTCCTCGCGCGTCGAGGGGTGCCGGCGGGCGACGTCGATCAGCAGGTCGTCCCGGAGCACGCGGCGGGGGAGTTTGTCCTGCCGTTCCGCCTCGCTCTCCCGCCACTCGGCCAGTTCGCGGAGCACGCCGAGTTCGCGACGGTTCAGCTTGTTGATGCCGGAGAGCCGCGTCCACGGCTCCCGTTCGCGGTCGGCGGCGACGTCGTCGATCAGCCGGTCGAACTCGGCCCACGCCCAGTCGAGCCGGCCCCGTTTCCTCAGGCTCTTGCTCTGCTTCGTCCAGACGTCCGGCAGGTACTCCACGTCCTCCAGTGCGTACTCCAGTTGCTTGTCGCTGAGCGGCCGGCGGGACCAGTCGGTGCGGGTCGCCTTCCCCTTCGTCCGCCGGTTGAGGACGCGGGAGACGAGGTTCGTGTACGACAGTGGGTACCCCCGCCCCAGCAGCCCGGCGGCCACCTGCACGTCCACGAACCTCCGCGGACGCTCGTCGGTCGCGTCCAGGCAGAACCGAATCTCGGCCTGCGAGCCGTGCGCGACGATCGTCGTCTCGTCGTCGATCACGAGGTCCCACCACGGGGCGAGGTCGATCCCGTCGACGAGCGGATCGACCGCCAAACGTTCCTCCCCGACGGCCAACTGCAGCAGGCAGAGCTCCGGGCGGTAGGAGGCGTCGGAGACGAACTCCGTGTCGAACGCGGCGATGCCGGCCTCGCGGGCGGCGTCGCAGACGGCCTCGAACTCGGCTTGTTCGACGATCAGCCGGGACTCGGTCTTGCGTCCCGAATCGGTCGGTTTGTCGGCGCGCTTCCTGCGTCGCTTCATGTCGCCCTCGAGTCTCGCCGCCACGGAGTCCCTCGTCGCTGGGGAGACCGCTCGGAGGCGAGGAAATCGGCCCTGATTCGACTCCGATACACGGCGCGGACCGTGATCGTCAAGTGCCGGGGCGGAATCGGGCCGACCGGCGGTCAGCCGTCGACGGAGCCTTCCAGCGCCGCGGCCCCGGTCGCCTCGTCCGGGAAGACCTCCACGAGGCGGTCGAGATGGGTCACCTCGACGACCTCCTTGCAGTACGCGCTGAGGCTGCAGAGGGCGAAGCGGCCCCCCCGCTCCTTCATGCGGCTGTGGGCCCGGAACAACGCCTCGAGAAAGGACGAGCCGAAAAACTCCGTCGCGGAGAGGTTCAGCAGCAGCAGCGGCGGGTCGGCGTTCGTCGCCGCCTCCATGACCGACTCGCGGACCTCGCGGACGGAGGTCTCGTCGAGGTTCTCGTAACCCTCGCCGAGCTTCACGACGGTCACGCTGCCGTTGCGGTTGAACTCGGGGGAACGGGTCGTCATGGGAGTCCTCGGGCGGGGGGACGCCGAAAGGTGGCCCTGGCGGTCGGCGTGGAGGCGATCTTAGCCCGCTCCGGTTCGGATTCGAAGCAGAATGCCGACGGAGGACGCTCGTCCGTTTCGAACGCCTTTCCCACAGTCGACGAATCGTTCGAAGAAGAACGCGTGAAGTCGGATGTTGGCGAACCCGATCGGGCTTGAAATCCTCCTAGGGGAGACAAGAGACTCCCTACAGGAGGTACGCCGTGGTTGCATCCGCGCTCGAGCGTCCGACGCTGGTACTGAACCGGAACTGGCAGCCGGTCTCCGTCTCGACGGTGGCCCGGTCGCTGGTGAAGGTGTTCGCGGACTCGGCCCGCATCGTCGATCCGCACGACTACCAGACGTACGACTGGGCCGACTGGGCCGAGCTCGTGCCGAAGGGTGACGAGCCGTTCGTGCGGACGCAGAACTCCCGCATCCGCGTGCCGGAGGTGGTGACGCTGCTGGAGTACGACCGTGTGCCGGTCAACACGGTCGCGTTCAGCCGCCGCAACCTGTTCAAGCGGGACGGGCACCAGTGCCAGTACTGCGGCTGCCGCCCGGGTTCGGAGGAGCTGACGATCGACCACGTGATGCCCCGCTCCCGCGGCGGCGGCACCACGTGGGAGAACTGCGTGCTGGCGTGCGTGGCCTGCAACCACCGCAAGGCGAACCGGACTCCGCGTGAGGCCGGGATGCGGTTGCTGAACACGCCGAAGCGGCCGCGGTGGACGCCCCTGTTCGCCGCCCGCGGCCACCGCATCGACAGCTGGCAGAAGTTCCTGAGCGAGGCGTACTGGAACGTCGAGCTCGAAGACTGACGACGGCCCGAGGTCGAGAGACTTCGGGCCGTTTTCGTGCGCTGTCGAGCAGCGACGGCTCAGTCCTCGACCGTGTCCAGCCACGGGTCGAGGCCCATTCGCTTCTGGCGTTCCGTCCGCCGCTTCACCTGCCGGAACAGCAGCTTTCGCTGGCGAGTGTGCTCCCGTTCGATGCGTCGTTGGGCGGCGTCGAACCACTTGCGGAGTCGCTCCGGCCGGCCGCGTGTCGCGGCGTCGACGAGGTGGACGGCCCAGTCTTCGTCGTAGCCGTCGCGGACGACCTGGTCCTCGAACGACAGGAACCGCCGGGCCGTGCCGGGGTCGCCCTGCCGGGCACAACGGCCGACGAGTTGTCGGTCGATGCGGGCGGAGTCGTGCAGTTCCGAGCAGATGACGTGCAGCCCGCCGAGCACCTCGACGCCCGGGCCGAGGCCGACGTCGGTCCCGCGGCCCGCCATGTTGGTCGCGACCGTCACCCGCCCCGGCTGCCCGGCCTCCTTCACGATGGCCGCCTCCTCCTCGTCGTTCAGGGCGTTCAGCACGCGGTGCGGGATCTCCTCCGCCTCCAGCATGAACGACAACAGCATCGACTTGTCGATCGACCGCGTCCCCACCAAGACCGGCCGGCCGCTGCGATGGACGTCGACGACCTCCTCGACGATCGCCGCGAACTTCTCGGCCTCGCGGGCGAACACGCGGTCGGGCCACATCGTCCGGCGGTTCGGCCGGTTCGTCGGTATCTTCACCACGTCGAGGCCGTACAGGCCGCGGAACTCGCTGGCCGACGTGCGGGCCGTGCCCGTCATCCCGCCGACGCGGGGGTACAGGTCGACGAGTTCCTGCATCGTGATCCGTGCCGCGTGCCCGGTCCCGGAGGTGATCGGCACGCCCTCCTTCGCCTCGACCGCCTGGTGGATGCCGCCCCGCCACTTGCGACCCTCGGCCAGCCGGCCCGTGTTCTCGTCGACGATCACCACCTCGTCGTCCCGAATCACGTACTGCCGGTCCCGTTGGAATTCGCGGGCCACGTGGATCGCCCGCTCGACGTAGTCGTACAGCTCCCGCGTCGAGACCGGTTCGGTCCCCGGCCACTTCGGCTCGCTGCGGACGAACCGCCGGCCGGCGTCGCTTAGGTCGCACTGCTTCGTCTTCTCGTCGTACTCGAAGTGCTCGTCGTCGACCCGCTTCACGAGGTCGGCCGCCCACTGGTAGCAGGTGGTCTGCACGTCGCCGTCGTCGGCCCCCATCGTGCCGATGACGAGCGGCGTGCGGGCCTCGTCGATCAGCAGCGAGTCGACCTCGTCCAGCAGCAGGAAGCCGGCCACGCGGTGCACGCCCCGCTCGACCTCCGCGTTCTCGTCGTCGGCCAGGAACGCCGCCAACCCGGCCGGGCCGGTTGCCTCGCGTTCCTTCATGCGGTCGCGGAGGAAGTCGAAGCCGAACTCCTTGGCGGTGCCGTAGGTGATGTCGCGGTCGTAGGCGTGCCGGCGTTCGCTCGGCTTCGAGTCCGCCGTGACGACGCCGACGGAGAGGCCGAGCTTCTCGTAGACGGGGGCGACGAGTTCGGCGTCGCGGGCGGCGAGGTAGTCGTTCGACGTCGCCACCTGCACGCCGCCGCCGGTCAGCGAGGCGAGGAAGACCGGCAGCGTGGCCGTCAGTGTCTTCCCCTCGCCGGTCTCCATCTCGGCGACGCACCCACGGTGGATGACGGCCCCGCCGAGCACCTGCACGTCGTAGTGCCGCATGCCGAGCGTACGCTCCGCCACCACCCGCACGAGCCCGAACGCCTCCGGCAACAACCGCTGAAGCGGCTCCCCCGACTTCGCCCGGTACCGCAGCGACCGCGTCCGCGACTCGAGTTCGTCGTCCGAAAGCTGAGCGAGTTCCTTCTCGACGACACCCACGCGACGCACCGCGTCCCACGGCAGGGACGATCGCATCGGCAGGAGTCGGGAGACGAGACCCAAGGAACGGTTCAACGTGAACAACAGTGTGGCTGGAGCGAAGCGACGTAGGAGCGGTGCCCCAGAACGTCACCCTTGATCAGTCCCTAACGTCTGGTTCGGCGATTCGCCAAAGTCGCTCGAAGTCTTCCTTCGCGAGCTCTGTCAGCGGGAAGTCCGCATGATTGAGGTCGATGTCTCTAAGCGGTGACTCGCACACGCTGGCCCAGTCACCGTTTCGTTCAGACCGCACAGTCCTTCCCTCGAACTGCTCGATCTGCCTGACGCACCACTCACCATGAAATTCGTAGAACGCGACGACTTCAGCATACGTGTCGAATCGTTCGGTTGGTCCCGTGAGGTATCTGTACTCCGCCGCGACTGTTGGATCGTAGCCACGCTGCAGGAATTCGTAGCAGTCATCGCAGAATCCCCCACTGCACGGCACTGGGGCCGGATAGTGCCTAAGGGTCCCCGGCTTGCCACAGATGTCACACTCTGTTGGGACTTCCGACATGTTGAGCAACGATCCCGTGGGTTGAGTTCCTGTAGGTCAGGCTGTGCCTGACGCATCTCCGCGTCAATCGCGATTGGCGAGTTGCCAGCGTTCGCAATTTGTCAGAGTCGTCAGGCACAGCCTGATCGACGTCTTCGCAACGGTCGAACTCACGGCCACGCCTCGTCGTCGACCACGTCGAAGGCGTCGACCATCTCCGGCGGGATGCGGGTCGGTTGTCGCTGTTCGACGCTGACGTAGACCCAGTTGGTCTCGGCGGTCGCGAGGATGACCTCGTCGGACGCTCGCAGGATGCGGTAGCGGCGGCGGGACATCACCTTCTTCATGTCGGCCACCCACGTCCGCACGACGACCGTGTCCCCCGCCAACGCCTCGGTGAGGTACTCGATGCTGTGCGAGCGGGCGATCCACGCCGTGCCGTACTCCTCGTACTGCTCGGTCGACCAGCCCTGGGCCGTTGAGTGGGCGACCGCCGCATCCTGCATCCACGCCACGTACGCGACGTTGTTGACGTGCCCGTTGCGGTCGATCTCGTGAGGCTGGACGGCGTGATGGTGTTCGTAGACGGACGGCATGTGGGGTGGGGTGGTGAGGGGATGAGGTGGTGAGGGGCAAGGGTGGATCACGTGCGCGGCGAGATCAATGCCGAATTCGACCGAGCCACCGCTGACGGCTTCTGTCTCCTGCTCCCTGTCCCCTGCGTTAGCCGTCAGCGGCCCTTCGGTACTCGGCGTAGGCGGAGGGCGTCGGCAGCGACGTTGCCGCCGCGGGTGTTGGCGGAGAGGGTGATCTTGGCGATCCCCTTCTCGAAGCGGAACGTGCCGACGGGGTTCCATCGCGCGGCTCCCTGCGACTGATCGACGGTCGTCTCGGCCGTGCCGTCGGCGTGGTCGATCGTGACGGGGACGCTCTTCGCGAGTCCGAAGCCGCTGCGTTGCGGGGTCCAGCGGAGGGCGACCTCGTACTCGCCGGCGGCCGGGAGGTTCGGTGTGAACACGACGGCGGCCTCGGAACCAGGGGCGGCCTTCGTGGTGTGGAAGCCGCGGCCGAGGAAGCCGCTGGGGTAGTCGGCCGTGAGCCGCCACTCGCCGACGATCTCGACGCCGGTCGGCGACTCGGTGTCGAGCACGACCTCGTCGGGAATCGCGGAAGCGGGGAACGCCGAGATCACGTCGGCCTGTGCGATGTCCTTCGCGGTCGCGACCCGCGTCTCGCCGTCACGCGTCTCCGAGAGAACCGAGCGGAACGCCCCGCCGTAGACCCCGGCGGCGGAGAAGGCGGAATCGACGACCTCGAAGCGGGGCTCCTCGCCCGCGGCTCCGACGTGGATTGCTCCGAGGATCTCGGACCGGCCGCCGGCGGTCGTGCGGACCACGGTCCCGGCGTCCTCGGTCTTCAGGCCGAGAATCCACAGCGCGCCACCGTCGTTGACGATCTTCGCCGCGACGTCGGGGTCGGCCTCGGTGTCCCCTTCGGTGTCGTACTGCCGAGCCCAGACCCGTTGGCCGCGGAAGACCGACGGGCCGAAGACGACGTCCGCGACGAACAGCGGGCCGGGCCGTTCGACGTCCTTCGGCGTCGCGTACGAGCCGCCGAGTAGGTTCTTGAGAACGAGCGTTCGCCCGGTCGCCTGCTCGTAGCGGATGCCGCCCGACTCGAGTCGTTCCACGACGACCACGTCGGCCGTCCCGTCGCCGACGCGGACGATGCCGGGACCACCGTCGCGGGGGCCGACCATGCGGGACTCGCAGCCGAGCAGGCGGCGGACGTTGCCGCGGAGGACGAGCGTCCCGCCGACCCGCCAGGTTCCCCGCGGCAGGTAGACGGTCGTCACCCCGGAGTCGATCGCCCGTTGAACGGCCACGGTGTCGTCGATCGCGTCGTCCGGGTGCCCCGGTCCGTCGCCCGGCCCGCCTTCGGCGAAGCGGTGCGGCCCGCTCCACCTTGCGAGGTCGGCCTCCCACGCGACCTCGGGCGTCTCCTCGACCGGCAGTCGCAGCGTGCGGTCCGGCGAGGGGAACAGCGAGAAGGCCCCGCCGCGGCGGCGGTCGGCGACGCCGTTCGCCCAGTACTCCTCGACCTCGGCCCCGTCGGGTCCGGCGTTGCCGCGGTAGGCCGTCATCTCCCGCGAGACGACCCGGCCGTAGCCCGGTCCGCGCACGTTCCGCAGGTAGGCCGACTTGTGGTTGCGGACCGCGGCCTGCTTGATGGCCTCCTCGCCGACGCCGACGAGTTCGGAGTCGAGCAGCACCACGCCCCCCTGCCCGGGATCGCGGCCGCCGCCGGGGACGTTCGCGAAAGCCGGGACGGCGTTGCGGGACGTGAGCTTGCGGACGAAGACTCGCTGCGAGAACCCGTTCTGCCAGCCGAACCGGCGTTGGTCGCGGAGCGTGACGTGCTCGAAGGTCTGGCTCGCCGTCTGCCACGCGGTGCGAACGCCGTAGTCGAAGCCCTCGACAGTGAGGTGCTCGACGAGCAGCGGGCCGATCTCGTCGGTGTGCCGCATGTCGAGGCCGACGCTTCCCGCTCGGCCGGGGTCCTCGGTCTTGATCGTGACGCCGTGGACGGTTCCCTGGTTGCTGGCGTTGAACTGGACCCCGGTCGCCTTCGGGTGACCGGTGCCGATGCTGACCGTCATGTTCCGGATCGCGTTGCGGAAGCGCTGAGCGGGGGCTTGGCCGAAGTTGAGGACGGCTCCGTCGAACGCGGCGGGGACGGAGTCGGCGAGCCGCAGGATCGTGCCCAGCTCGCTCTGCCCCTGCAGGATGTTCCGCTTCTTGCTGCCCCGGAGTTCGATGCAGGCCCGGGTGTTCCGGTCGGGGTCGTCCTCAGGGAGCCGCATCAGCACGTCGCTGACGTCGTAGACTCCGTTCGGCAAGTAGAAGAGGTGGTTGCCGGTCGGGTGGTCCGCCAGTGCCTTCTGGATCGCACGCGTGTCGTCGCGGCCGTCGTTCGGCACGGCCCCGTACGTCGTGACGTCGACGACGCCGGCATCGGGCGGAAAGACGACGTTCTCCGCGAACGCCGCGGACGTCCAGACACACAGCACGACCGTCGTCGAGAACCTGCTCATGCCGACTCCTCGAATCGCTGGAACAACCGAGCTCGGCCCCAGCTTACTACGGCCTAACCCGTAGCTCAAGAACCGCAGGCGGGCCGTCGCAGGGCTCAGGCGTCGAAGGCGGGCGTGGCGATGCCCGTCGCGTCGACGTACCAAGGCGTCCAGAGCAGCATCACGTTCTCCACGTCGACGTCGGACTTCCGAGGGCGGACGTCGAGTGTGTCGAGTTCGATGTTGTCGACGGTGAACTTCTCGCGGACGGCGGCCGACTTCTCCTCGAACTCGGCTTCCAGTTCCTGCAGGTCCTCTTCGAGGGCCTTCACGTCCTGCTGGGCGCGGCCGATGTCGGCCCGTTGCTCGGCGGCCCGGCCGGCGGAGCGCATCGAGGTGGCCGAGCGGGAGACGGTCGTCGCGCTCATCGTCTTGCGGCCGAACATCGCGCCGAGGACGGTGCTGCCGAAGTGGAGGGCCGCCGAGAGGGCCGACTGGTTCGCCTGGGCCTTCTCCCGGTCGACCCGCTGCTCCGCCTTGCGGATCCGTTCCTTCAACCGGTCGACCTTCGTGGCGAGCGAGCTCTTCAGCTTCTCGACCTCGAGGTCGCGGAGTTCGCGGGCCGCCTGGGAGAGTCGGGCCTGGAAGTCGGCCTCGGTCTCGTCGATCGACGAGATCACCTTCGGCTTCGACGACTTCTTCAGCGTCACGCGTTGTGTCTGGTACAGGTGGTCCTTGAGCGCCGTTCGCCACTTCTTGTACCGGGACGGGTCCGCCCAGCCCGACGGCAGGCCGGCGAACTCGGCGCCGTTCACCGGTTGGGGATCGACGTCCGCGTCTTCGTCGCCCAACACGACGTCGGCCTCGCTCCAGACGTCGTCGTTCTCGGTCGCGGTCACCAGCACGCGGGCCGTCCGCCAGGCGTCGAGGTCCCAGGTGCTGCGGACGAAGTGCAGCTTCGCCTTCGCGAACAGGCCTGGCCGGTAGACGAGCCGGCCGGTACCGCGAGACGACGCGGCGAGAAAGCCCTCGTCGATCTCCGGCGGCGCGACCGGGCGGCCGGAGGTGACGCTCGCCGACGACGTCGGGGCCGCGGCGACCGGGGCGGGTTGCACGGCTTCGCGTTCGGCCGCCGCGGCGGCGAGGGAGCCCGGTGCGGCCGAGGAGGCGGGGCGGTCGGGGGTCAGCGACCGAATCTGCTCGCGGCTGAGCGGACCACGGAGGTAGGACATGGCCCAGCGGGTGTGGAACACCTCGGGGTGGTCCTCGTGCACGTTGTTCATCAGGAACACGCGGCTGCCGAGGTTCGAGAGGATGCCCTCCAGCCGTTTGCGGTCGAGCCCGGTGCCCGTGCCGGTGGCCGCCGTCTCCAGCCCGTCGAGTACACGGAGCTTGTCCCGTTCGGTCTGCAGCCGGCCGAGGAACCAGGTGCCGCAGTTGGAGAGGCCCTTGTAGTCGAGGTCGACCGGGTTCTGCGTGGCGAGGACGCAGCCGAGGCCGTACGCGCGGGCCTGCTTCAGCAGCGTCAGCATCGGCCTCTTGCTGGGAGGGTTCGCGGTGGGGGGGAAGTAGCCGAAGATCTCGTCCATGTAGAGGATGGCCCGCAGGCTGCTCGTGCCGGCCTGCGTCCGCATCCACGCGAGCACCTCTTCGAGCAGGATGGTCACGAAGAACATCCGCTCGGAGTCGGAGAGGTGCGAGATGGAGAGGACGGAGACCTTCGGTTTGCCGTCGGGCGAGCGGAGCAGCCGGCCGACGTCGAGCGGCTCGCCCTCCAACCACGAGGCGAACGCCGGCGAGGCGAGCAGGTTGTTCAGCCGCATGGCGAGCTCGAACCGCTCGCCGGAGGGGAAGAACGACTCGAGGTCGAGGAAGCCGACGCGGTCGAACGGCGGCGACTGGATCTCGCGGAGCAGCGTGGGGACGTCGAGGTTGCGACCCGCCGACCAGGCTTCCTCCAGGATGCGGGCGACGAGAATGTGCTCCCGGCTCTGCAGCGTGTCGCCGACGACCCCCATGAGCGCGAGCAACCCGGACGCGGCCGAGCCGACCCGCTGACGGAACAGTTCCTCGTCGGCACGCAGCGCGGCGGAGGGCGCGGCGAACGAACGGAGGACGGTGAGCGGGATGCCCGTCTTGCTGCCGGGCGTGTAGACCGCGACGTCGGCGGCGGCCTGCAGTCGGGCGATGCGGTCGCCGTCCTGGTCCCAGTCGGCGAGTCCCTTCTCCCAGGTGGCGGCGGTCGCCTTGGCGAACTCCTCGGTCGTCATCCCGCGGCGGGTCGCCTCGCCGGGATCGACCCACGGCTCGAAGTCCGCGGGCTGCAGGTCGGGGAACTGCAGTTTCAGGTTGCCGAGGTCCCCCTTGGGGTCGATGGCGATGGTGGGGATGCCGTCGAGCGCGGCCTCCTCCAGCAGACTGAGGCAGAGCCCGGTCTTGCCGCTGCCCGTCATGCCGACGCAGACGGCGTGCGTGCAGAGGTCCTTTGAGTCGTACAGCAGCGTCTCCGGCTTCACGCGTCGCTCGTCGACGTCGTAGGTGCGGCCGAGGTAGAAGCTGCCGAGCTGTTCGTAGGCTTGCATGGGACGTTGGATCGAGGGAACGACGAAGCCGCGGGTCGGGACGAGCGATGCCCGTCATTGAACGAGAATCGGGACTCGGACTCAACGACGGGGCGACGGTCGTCCGGTCGATGCTTCGCGCGCGACGGACCGGCCGATTCTGGCTTGCCGAATCGGCACGACTTTCCAGCCCGGCCCATTTGGTTTCGATTGACACACGCTTCGTTCGAGGTATGATGCAGCGAGTCTTGGAGCCTTGACGATGCTTCCTTTGGCTCTGGGTCGCTCGCGTTCAAGTCGATCCGGGTCACCCTGAGACTGGCAAGGCTCGAAACGGGACGCCTCCCCCCGCCGCTCACGGCAGGTTTTCTTCGGGGCGTTGCTGCACTCCCCAGAGTGTCGGCTCTGACGCCTCGACGTGGGCCCGGTCGGGAGATCGTCTGCATCCTTCGACGACCGTGGAATCGGTTCTCGGAGCGCTCGTTGTCGCTCGAGAGCCGTCCCCGCACGTCGTGTAGGACCAGCCGCTGACCGCGGTTGACCGGGAGGCCGCGACCAACGGCGTTCCGGGTTTCGTGATTCGACTCGCTCGCAGATGGGACCGAACACTCGGCCGACTTCCCGGTCGAGGCGACACTCGTTTCCCTCCCGCAGGGACCACCCCGGGATCGTAGGCGTGAACGTCACGCATCGGCGAATCGCTTCTTCAGCACGGCGTCGTGGTCTTCACGGCGACGCCCTCGCTCCGTGGCCCGTCCGTCGGGTCGCGTCTTCTCCAAGTTCGAGCAGGCTTCATGGCACGCAAGGCCGCTTCCCGCAGTCGTAAGAGCACGTCCCGCAGCTACGACGACGTTCCGGAGACGGACGACGCCGTTGCGGTCGAGGAGTCGCCCGACGACGGTTTCGACGCCGACCTGGACGTCGAGGAGGAGAAGCCGAAGCGGAAGAAGGCCGCCCGCAAGACGGCCGCGAAGTCCGCCTCGACGAAGACGAAGAAGAAGGCCAAGAAGAAGACCACCAAGCGGAAGAAGGCCAAGCCCGCGCCCGACGAGGTGCCGGACGAACCGGTCGAGGACTCCGTTCCGGACGACCCGGAGCCCCCGCTGCCGCGAACCTACGACCCCGACGAGGCGCTCGAGGACGACCGAGACCACCGCCGGGACGACGCCGACGACGAGCCGGTCGAAGCCTCGGCGGACGACTCGGAGTCCGACGACGGCGACTCCGGCGGATCCGACTCCGGCGACCGGGACGACCGGCCGCGGCAGTCCTCGAACAACGGGGCCGCGGACGACGGCCGCGGCGGTCGTCGACGCCGACGTCGGCGCCGACGCCGACGGGGAGGACGCGGCGACGGCGGACGCGACGAGCAGCCGCCGCAGCAGCAGCGGCGGGGAGGCGGCGGCAACCGGAACGAGGAGGTCGTCACCGGCAGCTACACCGGCATCCTCGAACTGCACCCCAAGAACTACGGGTTCCTCCGCGACGCCGAGAAGGACTACACGTCGCAGGACAACGACCCGTTCGTCTCCAGCTCGCTCATCGAGCGGTACGGGCTCCGCGAGGGTCTCCTCATCACAGGCGACGTCGGTCCCGGCTCCCGCAACCAGGGGCCGCGGCTGAAGTCCGTCGAGACGATCGACGGCCGGACTCCCGAGGAGTACGCCGAGATCAAGAACTTCGAAGACCTGACCCCTATCAACCCGTTCGAGAAGATCCAGCTCGAACGGGGGCCGTCGCCCATCACGATGCGGGTCCTCGACCTGCTCACGCCGATCGGCAAGGGCCAGCGAGCGCTCATCGTCGCCCCGCCGCGGTCCGGCAAGACGATGCTGATGCAGGACATCGCCGAGTCGGTCTCCGAGAACCACCCGGAGATCCACCTCATGGTGCTGCTCATCGACGAGCGACCCGAGGAGGTGACCGAGATGCGGCGGAGCGTCCGCGGCGAGGTCATCGCCTCGTCGATGGACCGCGACGTCGAGAGCCACGTCCGCGTCAGCCAGCTGCTCGTCGAGCGGGCCAAGCGGATGGCCGAGTCGGGCAAGCACGTGCTCATCCTGCTCGACAGCATCACGCGGCTGGGGCGGGCCTTCAACAAGTGGGTCGGGAACTCCGGGCGGACCGGCACGGGTGGCCTCGACGTGCGGGCCCTCGACATCCCCCGCAAGATGTTCGGCACGGCCCGCCGCTTCGACGAGGGGGGCTCGCTGACCGTCATCGGCACCGCCCTCATCGAGACCGGCAGCCGGGCGGACGACGCGATCTTCCAGGAGTTCAAGGGGACGGGCAACATGGAGCTCGTCCTCAGCCGCGACCTCGCCGACCGCCGCATTTTCCCGGCGATGGACATCGAGAAGTCCGGCACCCGCCGCGAGGAGAAGCTGTTCGACCCCGAGGTGCTCGAAGGGGTCACCATGCTCCGCCGCAGCCTCGTCTCGCTCAGCTCCGTCGAGGCGATGGAGCAGCTGATCCGGACGCTGCAGAAGTTCCCGACGAACGCCGAGTTCCTGCAACGCGTCCGCTCCGTGCTGTGACGGCGTCGGACGCGATCGACGAGGTCGGCCGCCGATGTCCGAACGGGTCGCCGAAGTCGTTGCCTGGCTCCGAACGCACGACACGCTCGCGTGGTGGCTGGCGGCCGGTTCCGTCGTCACATTCCTCGGAACGCCGTTGCTCGTCGCGGGCGTCGTCGCGCGGTTGCCGGCCGACTACTTTCTCGCGTCCCGGCGTCCGCTCCCGTCACCGGGGCATCCGCTCTTGGCCGTGATCGTTCGCATCGGCCGAAACGCGGTCGGTTGGGTCGTCGTGCTCGCGGGCGTCGCGATGCTCGTCCTTCCCGGCCAAGGTCTGCTGACCATTCTGCTCGGCTTGGTGCTCGTCGACCTGCCGGGCAAGTTCGCCGTGGAACGTTGGCTCGTGAGCCGCCCCCGAGTCCGCACGGCGATCGACTGGATTCGCCGTCGCGCGGGGCGTGAGCCGCTGCAGCTTCAGGGAGACGCGCCGACGACCCGCGTAGAGAGCGGACACGAAGTCCGCGAGCGAAGCGGCTCGTGAACCGAGCCGGGATCGGCCGTCAGGATGAAGGCGGGATCCCGAGCGTGGTGAACCACGAACGCCCTCAGTAGCCGTAGTACGACAGGCCGCCGCCCCAGGACCAGAACGGGGCCGGTTGGGGCACGAAGACGGGGCGGTAGGCGTAGAAGTTCGAGAAGCCGAAGCCGCGGGTGTCGAGGGGGCGCTGCGGGGTCTGGCCGGCCCAGCGGCGGGCCTCGATCCGGGCCAAGCGGTGCCGAGCGCGGTTGAGCTCGCGTTCGAGGATCAGCTCCTGCGTCAGCGACCGGCCGCGCGAGACCGACGGGTAGGCCGGCGCGTACGCCTCGGGTGGCTGCGCGACGGCGTCGCGGGCGAGAGCGAGAATGCAGGTGGCGGCGGCGACCGCGAGCAGTGCTCGCATGGCTTCGTCCTTCCGGCAGGGCCCTACGTGTCCACGACGTCCTCGACGGGGACGAGCCGACTCGTCCCGACCTCAACATCGTCCGCCAACCGGCCGTGTCTGGAGTCGAACGGCACGGGTCGTGCGGATTCGCCCGGACGTGGCGAACGTGCGGCGGCGGCGGCGCACAAGAACGGCCCGACCACGCGAGGTGGCCGGGCCGTGGACTCGTTGGCGTCCGAAGGACTCAGCGGGATCAGAGGCCCTTC
>JANQQW010000253.1 GCA_028284885.1 Planctomycetaceae bacterium | reverse complement strand
GCGGCGAGCGGGAGGAACGCCGATTCGACGGCGACCGAGAGCGGTTCGAACGCGAGGAACGCCGTGAGGGCGAGCGCGAACGCGAACGGCGTTTCGACGGCGAGCGTGAGCGTGAGGGGGACCGGCCTCGGTTCCGTGACGGCGACCGTCCACGGTTCGAGGGGGAGCGTGACCGGCCGTTCCGAGAGGTCGAGCGTCCCCGCTTCCGCGAGGGAGAGATCCGGCGACCCGACGGCGAGGTCGGCGAGTTGATCGACATCATTCGCGGGCTGCGTCGTGAGGTCGAGGAACTGCGTCGCGAGGTCCACGAGATTCGAGAGCGACGTCCCGAACGCGAGCGTCCCCGTTTCGGCGAGAACGAACTCCGCGAGCGACTCCGCCGCGAACTCGAGGAACGCCGTGAGGTCGAGGAACTCGAACGCCGCGAGCAGGAAGAGCTCGAGGAGCTTCGGCGAGACCGAGAGCGAGAGTTCGGGGAGCGACGACGCGACCGGGAGCGTGAGTTCGACGAGGAGCGAGAGGAACTCGAGGAACTTCGACGCGAGCGGGAACGCGAGTTGGACGAGCGACGCGAGCGGTTCGAGGCGGAGCGCCGACGATTCGAGCGCGAGCGGGACGAGGAGGAGCGAGAGGAAGAACGCTCTCGGCGTGACCGCGACGAGGACGAGGAAGAGGAGCGACGCGAACGCGAGGACGAAGACGAAGAGCGTCGCGACCGCGACGAAGACGAGGAAGACGAAGACGAAGACGAGGAGGAGGAAGACGACGAAGAGGAAGAGGAAGACGAAGAGTACTGAGCCTTTCTCTCCCCGCTGTAGCAGACCGACTCGGCTCGCGATTCGCTCAGGATCGCGAGCCGAGTGCGTTCACCGCCCGCAGGAGTCGCTCGTCGTCGGCCGGCGGGACGCTGCGGAGGTCGAGCAGGACGGCGTCGTCCTGCACACGCGGCACGACTCGCGGTTCGCCGGTCCGGAGTCCCCGGGCAAGCTCGTCGGCAGAGTGATCGACGTGCTGCAGGACGAGGGCGGCCGTCGGCAGTCGTCCTCCGGGTAGCGACCCGCCGCCCACGGGCGACACGCCCTCGCGAACGCCGATGGTCCACCCCTGGGCAGCATCGAGTCGGATCCCTTGCCGCAGTGTTTCGGCACGCTCCGACAACGACTCGACCGACTGGCCCAGCAGGGCGAGCACCGGCACCTCGTCGAGCGAGTCGCCGACGAGGTAGGCGTCGAGCGTCCCGGAGAGGGCAGCGAGAGCGAGCTTGTCGGCCCGGACGGTTCTCGCGAACGGGTGTTGCCGGAGGGGTTCGACGGCGGCGGCCCGGCCGAGGACGATTCCGGCCTGCGGCCCGCCGAGCAGCTTGTCCCCGCTGCCGAGCACGAGGTCGGCCCCCGCCGCGAGGCTTCGTTCGAAGGTCGGTTCGGACGGAAGCCCGAGGTCGGCCGTGTCGACGAGGCAGCCGCTCCCGACGTCGTCGATGCAGAGCACTCCGTGCTCGCGGGCGATCGGCACGAGCTCATCGATCTCGGGCATCTCGGTGAAGCCCTGGATGCTGTAGTTGGAGGGATGGACGCGGAGGATCGCGGCCGTCCGGTCGTTCACGGCCTCGCGGTAGTCGGACGTCCGCGTGCGGTTCGTCGTGCCGACCTCGCGGAGGACGGCCCCGCTGAGTGCAAAGACGTCGGGCAGGCGGTACGAGCCGCCGATCTCCACGAGTTGGCCTCGGGAGATGACGACCTCTCGCCCCGCACAGTGGGCGGCGAGAACCAAGAGCGTGGCGGCCGCGTTGTTGTTGACGACGAATGCGTCCTCGCAACCGGTCAGGCACCGCCACTGGTCGAGCAGTTGGTGTCCTCGCGAACGTCGTTGGCCGGTGGCGAGGTCGAGCTCGAGGTTGCAGGCTTCGGCAGCGCTTCGGACGGCCTCGACGGCCCTCGGCGACAGTGGGGCACGTCCGAGTCCCGTGTGGAGCACGACGCCGGTCGCGTTGACGACCCGGTCGAGCCGCTGGACCCGTGCCTCGTTCCAGCGGGACCGGACCGATGCGGCGAGCCGTTCGGTCAGTTCGTTGCGGGTGCCGTCACGCGGGGACTGCCGGAGCCGGTCGATCTCCTGGCGCACCAGCTCGACGACGAAGGTTCGTCCGGCGGCCGGGACGACGGCGGCGACGTCGGGGTGACGGAGGACGTCCCCTACCGGCGGGATGCGACGAAGGGAGTCGTTCCGCGCGTCGCTCACTTCCGCTCGGCACGCTTCTTGAGACGCACGGGCGTGCCGGTCGCCTGCAGGACGAGAAGCCCGCCGCCCGGCGTCGCGAGCTGGACCGAGACGCCGACGACGGCGTTCCCACCACGCTTGGCGGCCTGGGCGCGGAGTTCCATCTTCACCTCGCGTTCGGCGTTGGCGATCGCCTTCTCGCCGTCCGTCGAGCGGCCGTCCGCCGTCTCCCAGCCGCCGGTCTGGACGACGCGACGGGCGGAGACCATCGAGAGCGTGCCGGACACCTGGTAGTCACGATGGGTGAAGGACCCGGTGCAGAGCGGCAGGGCACTCTTGCCGGCCCCCTTGCCGTCGATGGCCGAGTCCCCACCGTCGATCCTCGAGTCGACGGCCTTCGACTCCTTCTTGGGCTTGGCCGTGGCAGCGGGCTTCGCATCCGACGGCTCGGGCCTCTCCTCGGCGGCGTTCAGGGCGAAGCTCGAGGTCGACGTGCTCTCGTCGTCGTCCGGTTCGTCGATGGCGAGGAGCTCCTCGTCGACCTCGACGTCCGCGGCCTCGTCGGCCGCCGGTTCGACGGCGTCCGCCTCCTCGCGGCGACTCTCCTCGGCGATGGCATCCTCGACGATTTGATCGAACAGGTCGTCGCCCACGTGCAGCCTCTCGATTGGAAGTGTGACGGGAGTCAGGTGTCACGACCGGTCGGGCGGCGACGAACGTCGCCTTCACGCACGGTCACACCCATCGTGTCGAGGTGTTCGGCAACCGGAACGGCCCACTTCCGCGTCACGCCCCACGTCTCGCGAAGGTTGGACAACGTGACGCTGCCCAACTGGTTCATCTTATCCTCACAAAGGGCGACATAGCGACCGAGAATCGCCGGCGGAAGCCAGAGTTCGGCGGAGACGCGGACCAGTTCTCCGAGTTCTTCCGCCGTACTCAACAGAGTCTGGAGCGACTTCTCCTCGCAGCCGACGAGCGTCGCGAGTTCCCGTAGCGTCGGCGGGGACATGCCGGCTTCCACGACGGCGGCCAGGGCAGCGTCGTAGGTGTCCCGTTCGCGCTTGCTGAAGTCCGGTGCGTACCCGGCGATCCCCAGCTTCTCGCCGTGCTGGACGAGTTCTCCGCTCTCGACTGCTGAGCAGATCGCCGCCTCCACGACGGGCTGCGGCGCGATCCGGTCCCCCAACCGGAGGAGCGTCTCACGTGGGAGCATTCTCAGCGGTCGTCGCCGCCGAATCTCCTCCTCGGCGGAACGCAGGAGTCCGTGGCGAACGGCGGCGAGTCGGTCACGGTGGACGAGGTCACCAGAGGTCAGCGGCACGAGGCAACCGGTCCGTTCCAGTTCTCGGACGCCCTCTCGGAGTTCTCCGGTGGAGAGTCCGGTGCGAGCCAGGAGTCTCCGGTCCGAGACCGACACGAGATCGAGTCGGGAGAGCTGGGCGTCCAGCCTGTCGAGTGGTTCGTTCGACGCGAGTGCGGTCGCGTAGAAGTCGAGGTCTCGCAGTCGCGTGCGATCGGGGACGCATGGGTCGAGCACGACCCCGCCGGCGATCGTCGTGGCCGGCGAGGCACGACGAATCAGGAACCGCTGGCCGTACTCGGCGACGACGG
>JANQQW010000227.1 GCA_028284885.1 Planctomycetaceae bacterium | reverse complement strand
CGCTCCCTGACGGTCTCGGCTGGTCAATTCCTCAACATGTGACCCGAGGGGTGAGGGAGCGAACGAGACCATCGCGACAGCCCACTCACGCCCCGAACTTCTCCAGCCTTCCCGCGTGGGCAAGGGCTTGGAGCATCAGGTACTTGGCCTCGAACTGGCCGAGGCCGCCGACCTGGCAGGCGTTCTCGCCGAAGTGGGTGGAGCCGTCGAAGCGGCAGGTGTCGGCGGCGATCATGGTGGGGACCGGGTGCCAGCTGTGGGCCTTCTGCTTGGCGGGCGTGCTGTGGTCGCCGGTGACCACGACGACGGTCGGGTCGAGGGCGTTGATCCGCGGGATCATGCCGTCGACCTCCTCGGTCTTCTGCACCTTCAGGTCGAAGTTGCCGTCCTCGCCGGAGGAGTCGGTGTACTTGTAGTGCAGGAAGAAGAAGTCGTAGTCGTTCCAGGCGGCCTCGAGGCGGGAGAGCTGGTCGTCAGGCGTGGTGCCGGCGTCGAGGACGTCCATGCCGACGAGCCGGGCGAGGCCGCGGTACATGGGGTAGACGGCGATGGCGGCCGGCTTGGTGCCGTAGACCTCCTCGAAGGTGGGGATGTCGGGCCGCTTGGCGATGCCCCGCATGGTGAGCAGGTTCGCCGGGGCGTCGTCCTTCAACACCTCGCGAGCCTTCTCGACGAACTCGGCACAGATCTCGGCCGTCCGCTTGGAGGCCTCGTCGCGGGGGTTGGGGGCGAGGGGCGGGACGCCGGTCCGCTGGGGGTCCGTGTCGTCGACGTTGCCGCCGAGCCCTTCGCCGCGGAAGACGACGACGAGCCGGTACTCCTTCACGTGGCGGACGAAGACCTCGACGCCGGGGATCTCGATCTGGTCGAGCTTCTCGCAGAGCGGCTTGCCGACGTCGTTGCCGATGCGGCCGGCTCGGCGGTCGGTGATGTTGCCGTCGCCGTCGATCGTGCAGAAGTTGCCGCGGACGGCGACGTCGTTGGGTCCGAGGTCGAAGTCGATGCCGAGCGCTTCGAGGACGCCGCGGCCGATCTCGTACTCCAGCGGGTCGTAGCCGAAGAGGCCGAGGTGGCCGGGTCCGCTGCCGGGGGCGATGCCGGGCAGGACGGGCGTGCTGAGTCCGAGCGAGGCCCGCTGGGCGAGGGCGTCGAGGTTGGGGGTGCTCGCCGTCTCGAGCTCGGTCTTGCCGCCCGGTTCGAGGGGCAGGCCGCCGAGGCCGTCGGCGACGAGGAGCACGATCTTCGAGTCGTTCTTCCGCTGCAGGCGGCGGGTCAGGTCGTGGATGACGGTCATGGTCGAACTTCGTTCTGTGGGACGGGTTTTCAACCCGTCGGGAATGCGGCATCGTTCACGGAGAGCACGATCGGTTGCTCGCCGAGACGGACGGATTGGAAACCCGTCCGACCGGCGCGATTCTCCCAACACACGCACCGGCTGCAAGGATCCCATGTCGAATTCCGCGGCCCACGAGTACCTCGTGCTGTGGACGATCCGCGCGGCCGTCCTCTGCTACGCGGTGCGGGTGCTGTTCGACGTCGCCTCGATCGACCGGCCGCGGGACCCAGCGGCGTCGTCGTCTCGCGGTCGTTGGCTGAGCGGGCTGCGGCTCGTCTGGACGCTCGGCTGGCTGTTGTACGTCGTGCACGTCGTCGCGGCGTTCGGCGTGGACCACGGCTGGAGCCACGCGGTCGCCTACGAGGAGACGGCCATCCGCACCGCGATGCTCACGGGCGTGGCGTGGGGGGGCGGGTTGTACTTCAACCACCTGGTCACCCTGCTGTGGACGCTCGACGTCGTGTTCTGGTGGCGAGGCGGGCCGGAGTTCCCGGACCGACACCCGCGGTTCGTCGGCTGGATGCACGGCTACCTCGCCTTCATGGTCGTCAACGGGACCGTCGTGTTCGGGCCGAGTTGGTGGCGACCGGTCGGCGGGCTGTTCCTCGCGGTGGTCGCGGCGACGTACTTCGTCTCCGTCCGCACCCGGCCGGCCTCGTCCGGCTGACGCGGCCGTGGGCCGTTTCGCGTTTGCTTTTCGGTTCCGACCCGATCAGAGTCGTGACTTCACCTGCGCGCTCCGCAGCCTCCCCCTCTTCGAGTTGGATGAACGGGCCATGTCCGACGCGAACGCCCGCAAGCGACGAGTCGTGATCCTCGGCGGCGGCTTCGGCTCCGTCTACACGGCGATGCACCTGGAGAAGCAGCTGAAGCGGGAGCCGGACGTCGAGATCCTGCTCGTCACGCGGGAGAACTACTTCGTCTTCCACCCGCTGCTGCCGGAGATCGTCTCGGGGAACATCGGGCTGTTCGACACGGTCAGCCCGCTCCGCCGGCTGTTGAAGCGGACCACGCTCGCCGTCCGCGAGATCGACTCGATCGACCTCGAGAACAAGACGGTCACGCTCGCCCCGGGGTTCAAGCCGCGGCAGAGCGTGCTCGACTTCGACCACCTCGTGCTCGGGCTGGGAACCGTCACCGACTTCCGGAACAGCCCGGGGCTGCACGAGCACGCGTTGCCGTTCAAGAACCTCGCCGACGCCGTCCGGCTGCGGAACCACCTCATCCACGTGCTCGAGGAGGCGTGCATCGAGCAGGACCCCGCGCTGCGGCGGCAGCTGCTCACGTTCGTGGTCGCGGGGGGCGGGTTCAGCGGCG
Source organism: Planctomycetaceae bacterium (assembly GCA_028284885.1). Lineage (GTDB taxonomy): Bacteria > Planctomycetota > Planctomycetia > Planctomycetales > Planctomycetaceae > JANQQW01. Next base: position 9,775 of record JANQQW010000227.1, on the reverse strand, counting down.
TGGAGGTCTGTGCGGAGCTGAACGACTTCCTCCGCCGGGCGATCCGCAAGCAGTACCGCTCGCTGAAGAACGAGGACGTCCGGGTGATGCTCGTGCACTCCGGCGCCCGCGTGCTGGAGCGGGAGCTGGGCGAGGACCTCGCGTTGTACGCCCAGAGCATTCTCACCCGCCGCGGCATCGAGCTGCGGCTGCACACCCGGCTGGAGACCGCGACTCCCGGGGCCGCCATCCTGAAGGGGGGCGAACGGATCCCGACGAAGACCGTCGTCTCCACCGTCCCCTCCTCGCCGAACCCGCTGATCGAGTCGATCGACCTGCCGACCGACCGCGGCCGGGTGAAGGTCGACGAGACCGGGCGGGTCGAGGGGAGCGACCACTTGTGGTCGCTGGGCGACTGTGCCGTCTGGCCGCATCCGGACGGGAACGGCGTCTGCCCGCCGACCGCCCAGTACGCCGTGCGGCAGGGGGAACTGCTCGCCGGCAACATCGCCGCCACCATGAAGGGAAAGGAGCCGAAGAAGTTCGGCTTCACGGGACTCGGCAAGATGGGCTCGCTGGGCCACCGCTCGGCCGTCGCCCTGCTGTTCGACAAGTGGAAGGTCTCCGGGTTGTTCGCGTGGTTCATCTGGCGAACGGTCTACTGGATGAAGCTCCCCGGCTTCGACCGCAAGCTGCGGGTCGCCATCTCCTGGGCGCTCGACTTCGTCCTGCCCCCGGACACCGTGCAGCTTCGCGTCGAGGGGAGCGGCAGCGTCGGCCACGTCCACTACGAACCGGGCGAGACCGTCTTCGAGGAAGGCGACCTCGGCGACTCCTTCTTCATCGTGCTCGACGGCGAGGTCGAGGTCGTCAAGAAGAACGGCGACGGGCAGGACCACGTGCTCGCCCATCTGGGACCGGGCAAGTACTTCGGCGAGATGGCCCTGCTGCAGACCCGCACGCGGACGGCGACGGTTCGCTGCTCGAAGCCGACGCGGCTACTCTCCCTGAAGCAACGGGACTTCGGCGAACTGGTCGCCAACCTGCCCGAGCTGCGGGCCAGCTTCGAGAAGGTGGCCGACGAACGGAGCCGGGACAACGAGGAGCTGGCCGAGACGGCCGTCGAGTCGAACGAGTGACCGCGAGTCGCCGAATCTCGTGAAATCGCCGCGGGTTGCGGTTTGCGGGCCGGCCGGACTCGCGTATACTCCGCGATTCCTTGCTGGTCCGTCGAAGAGGGTGCGTCGCGTGACGCGTCCGCGGGCCGGACGTCCTCTCACGTTGTTGGTGCCTCGCCGCTGCCGGACCTGTCCCGCAGCAGCGGCAGCTGCCCGCCGCTGGGCCCTTTCGAGTCGCCGCCCGGACCACGGTCCTCGTCGCGAGTCGGCTCACCGGAGTCTCCGCCGCCGGGCGTGGCATCGCCCCCGTGTTCCACACCGAAGCCTGCTGCACATGGTCGATCGAAACCTGCTCCGCGAATTCCAGATCTCCGACGACGAACTCGACTCCGTCATCGCCGAGCACGCCGACGAAGACGTCTTCGACGTCGACGCGAGCGAGGTCTACTACCCGGACGAGACGCTCGGCCACGAGGTGAACGAGATCATCACCGGCACGGTGATCCGCCAGGAGGGGGACGAGGTCCTCGTCGACATCGGCTTCAAGAGCGAGGGGATCGTCCCGGTCAACGACTGGGACAAGGAGGCGGGCGAGACCGTCCCCGGACCGGGCGAGGAGGTCGAGGTCCTGCTCGAGGACTTCGAGGACGAGTACGGCGTGCTGCTCCTCTCCCGTCAGAAGGCGATCCGCATTCGCCAGTGGGAGAAGGTCACCAGCGAGAAGGGCGAAGGGGACGAGGTCACCGGCAAGGTCCTCCGCAAGATCAAGGGCGGCCTCCTGGTCGACATCGGCGTGAACGTCTTCCTGCCCGCCAGCCAGGTCGACATCCGCCGCCCCCGCGACATCGGGGAGTACGTCGGCAAGGACATCCAGTGCCTGATCCTCAAAGTCGACGAGTCGCGACGGAACATCGTCGTCTCGCGGCGGAAGCTCATCGAGGACCGCCGCGCCGCCATGAAGAAGGAACTCCTCGAGACCCTCGAGGAAAAGCAGCTTCGCAAGGGCGTCGTGAAGAACATCGCCGACTTCGGCGCGTTCGTCGACCTCGGCGGCACCGACGGTCTGCTCCACATCACCGACATGAGCTGGGACCGCATCGGCCACCCGTCGGAGATGGTCAAGATCGAGGACGAGATCGAGGTCGTCATCCTCAACATCGACCGCGAGAAGGAGAAGATCGCACTCGGCCTCAAGCAGAAGGAGAACAACCCCTGGGAGGACGTCACCGAGAAGTACCCGGTCGGCTCCAAGCACCAGGGCGAAGTGGTCAACGTCATGTCCTACGGGGCGTTCGTCAAACTCGAGGCCGGCATCGAGGGACTCGTCCACATCTCCGAGATGTCCTGGGTCAAGCGGATCAACCACCCGACCGAACTGGTCAACGTGGGCGACCTCGTCGACGTGGTGGTGCTCGGCATCAACACCGACAAGGAGGAGATCTCCCTCGGTATGAAGCAGACCACGCCCAACCCCTGGGACGAGGTCGCCGAGAAGTTCCCGCCCGGGACCATCGTCAACGGCGTGGTCCGCAACCTCACCAACTACGGGGCCTTCATCGAACTCGAGGAGGGCATCGACGGACTGCTCCACGTCTCCGACATGAGCTGGGTCCGCAAGATCTCCCACGCGAACGAGATGTTCAAGAAGGGGGACGAGGTCCGCTGCCAGGTCATCTCGGTCGACACCGAGCGGAAGCGGATCGCCCTCGGACTCAAGCAGCTCGACAGCGACCCGTGGGAGACCACGATCCCCGACAAGTACCAGCCGGGGCAGGTCGTGCAGGGCAAGGTCACGAAGATCACCAACTTCGGCGTCTTCGTCGAACTCGAGCCCGAGCTCGAGGGCCTGCTGCACGTCTCCGAACTCGCCGAGCACAAGGTCGACGACCCGGAGGCCGAGGTCAACGTGGGCGACGAGGTCGAGGTCCGCATCCTGCGGGTCGACACCATCGAGCGGAAGATCGGTCTGTCGCGACGCCTCTCCGCCGAGGAGGAGGCCGAGGCGATCGCAGCCGGCGGCGACCCCGGTGCAGCGCCCAAGCCCCGCGAGGAGCTCAAGGGCGGTACCGCCGGTGGGGCCGGCCCGCTGTTCCAGATGCCGACCGCCGAGGCCGAGGAGGCGCCCGCCGCCGCCGAGCCCGAGGTGGCGGATTCCGAGGCGACGGACACCGAGGAGTCCTGAGGCCTCGTTCGTCCTACGAGAACGTCCGAGCCCCGCGGGAAACCGCGGGGCTCGTCTCGTTTCGTCAGCGCGTCGGGTTGGTCGTCGTGAGGGCGCTCTCGGTCGAAGGCGACCGAGCCGCCACGAGCCGCACCAGCTGTTCGCGCGAGACCGGCTTCGTGACGTAGTCGTCGAAGCCCGACGCCACGCACAGCGCCCGGTCGCTCTCGAGCGCGTTGGCCGTCAACGCGACGATCGGACCCGCGAATCCCCGTGCTCGGAGTTCGGTCGTCGCCGTGTAGCCGTCGAGCACCGGCATCTGCAGGTCCATCAACACGACGTCGAACGCGGCGTCGCCCGCGAGCACGGCGTCCACCGCCTGTCGTCCGTTCTCCACGACCGTCACGTCCGCTCCGGCCTTCTGCAGGAAGTGGCACGTCAACCGGGCGATCTCCTCGCAGTCCTCGGCCAGCAGGACGCGGCGACCGGCGAGTCCGTCCGCGACCGGTTTCGGGCTGCCACTGCCGTCTTCCTCGCCGGCGACGAGCGGCAGGTCGAGCCGGAAGGTGCTCCCTCGTTCCGTCACCGACTCGACCCCCAGCCGGCCGCCGAGCACCTCGGCCAGCCGCCGGCTGATCGCAAGGCCGAGTCCCGTTCCGCCGTACTTCCGAGTCGTCGAGGCATCCACCTGGCGGAACGGGTCGAAGACCGACTCCTGCAGGTGTTCCGGGATCCCGACTCCCGTGTCGACGACCTCGAACACGAGGCGTTCCGTCGGCGTGACTCCGACGCGGACGACGACCTCGCCCTGGTGGGTGAACTTGATCGCGTTCCCGACGAGGTTGACGAGGATCTGCCGAAGACGCGTCGGGTCCGTCCGGACGGCCGCGGGAACCGCCTCGCCCACCTCGGCTCGCAGCACGAGGGTCTTGCGTCGCGCGTCGATCGCGAGCAGGGCGACCGTCTCCTCGACGACGGCCCGGGGCGAGACCGACCGCTCTTCGATCTGGAGGCCGGCCGACTCGATCCGGCTCAGGTCGAGTGTGTCGTCGACGAGGGCCAGCAGGTGACGGGCGCTCCGGCGAATGGAACGGGCGACGTCCGCCACGTCGACGTCCCCGTCCGGCGTCGTGCCGCTCTCCAGGAGTTCGGAGTACCCGAGGATGGCCGTCAACGGCGTCCGCAGCTCGTGGCTGGTGTTCGCGAGGAACCGGATCTTCGCACGGCTCGCCTCCTCGGCCCGGCGGCGGTTCTCGACCGCCTCGCGGTTCAGTCGAACGAGTCGCATCAGGTTCGCCCGCCGAATCTCGGCGATCAACACCGCGAGCGGGAAGCTGCCGAGCAGGACCGCCGTGAGTCGGACCCAAGTGGGGTCTCCCCACAGGGAGCCCGTGCACACGATCCAGCCGACGAGGCAGCACGCGATCGCGAACGCGAGGTGACGACGTGAGTGGACGACACAGCCGGCGCCGATGGCGCAGAAGGCGATCGAGACGTAGCGAAACGGTCGCGGGTCGAGTGCGACCGGAATGAGCGTGTTGGCGAAGACCAGCAGGAACGGCAGCAGGACGAGATGGTCGATCGGCCACCGCCGTCCCCCTCCCTTCGCCAGCCAGACTCCGCAACCCGCGAGCAGAATCGCCGTGAGCACCGCCGAGATCACGAGCGGCAGGGTGTGGTCCATCCAACTCCCCATCGGGAAGCTGACGTGGTACGCGAAACGGCCCAGCAGCAGCACGCTCAGGATCCAGCACACCCACGGCAGCGAGGCGCGGGTCGCGAAGTCCAGCGTCTCCGACCGGGGGCTCTCGTCGATCGCGTCGTTCACAGCGGAACCTGGGCACGAAGAGGGGGGACGGGTTGTCTCAACATGCGTCGGACTGGCGTCGCGTGACGCGTCCCGACGTCGTCGGCCGGGCGAGTTGCGCCAACATCGGTCCGGTCCGCCGAACGTGTCGAACCCGACGGAACCCGCGATTTCCCTCATGTTCCGGCGGCCGACTGCCGAGAGCGTCGCCTCTGCCGTGCGATCCGCACGACCGTGCGCGCCGCCCCCAACTCGCGCGGCGGCGGGGCTTCGCTTGAAGGTCGATCCTTCGCCCGGCCGATAACCCCAGTGGAGACCTCGCTCTCGACGGCGAGCCTTCCGCGCAGTCACTGCCCGCTCGGCAGGACTGAAGCGTCGGTGGATCTCGGGCCACACCCCCTGTTCGGGGACGGGCTCCACCGGCCGCGGCCGCGCATGGATGCGACGGTGGAATCGACCCGCTCCATGTGCCGGAACGCTTCGTGCCGGCTACCGGGTCGCAGTTCGGACCCCCGCCAGCATCGAGTTGTACCATGCCGAAGACCACGTCGAGACGACGCACCACGACGACCCGCACTCGTGCCGTGCAGTCGCCGCTGGAGACCTATCTCCGCGAGATCAACGAGACGGCCCTCCTCACCGCCGACGAGGAGAAGAGCCTCTCCCGCCGCATCTCCGCCGGCGACGCCGGGGCTCGCGACCACATGGTCCGTGCGAACCTCCGCCTCGTCGTCAACATCGCCCGCTCCTACACCAACAAGGGCCTGCCGCTGCAGGACCTCATCGAGGAGGGGAACCTCGGCCTGCTGCGGGCCGTCGAGGGCTTCGACCCCGACATGAACACCCGCTTCAGCACCTACGCCAGCTACTGGATCAAGCAGTCCATCAAGCGGGCGCTCGTCAACTCGGCGAAGACGATCCGCATCCCGGCCTACATGGTCGAACTGCTCAGCAAGTGGCGGCGGGCGACGGCGAAGCTGCAGGACGAGTTCGGCCGCACGCCGACCGCCGAGGAGGTCGCCCTCGAACTCGAGATCCCCAAGAAGAAGCTGAAGATCGTCAAGAAGGCGATCCAGCTCTACAACAGCACCCCGCAGACCGACCAGCCCGACGGCGGCTGGACGCTGGGCGAGATGCTGGCCGACGACCGCGGCAAGGCGCCCGACGCCGAGCTCGTCGACGCCGACAACCTGACCCACGTCTACCGCATGCTGGACGAGATGGACGAGCGGGAGGCGACGATCCTCCGCATGCGGTTCGGCCTCGACGACGGCGAGCCGCGGACCCTGAAGGAGATCGGCGAGTCGCTCGGCCTGACCCGCGAACGGGTCCGCCAGATCGAGAACGAGGCCCTCGGCCGCCTCGCGAAGGGCCTCCTCGGCGAATGAGGCGGGAATAAACGGCCCACGACGACGATCCTCCTCGCGAACCCCAACCGCGGAGGACTCTCGATGTCGCGTGCGCTCACGACTCGTCTCGGTCTCCTGTTGCTAGTCGCGGCCGTCGGCTGCGGTGGGGTCGGCGTGGAATCGTCCAAGTACGACACGGCCTCCGGTGGGGCCGACGTGGACTACGCCATGGAGGAGTCGACGGCTCTGATGGAGGGCGGCGACGGCGAGATGGAGTTCGTCTCCATCGACGAGGCCGACGTCGGCGGCGAGGCGGTCGATCTCGCGAAGGTCGAGCGGAAGATCGTCTACCGGTCCACCGTGCAGCTCCGCGTCGAGAACTTCGACGGCCTCCCCGACCAGGTCCTCGCGCTGGCGAAGAAGCACGGCGGGTTCGTCAAGGACTCCAGCCTCGACACCGTCTCCCGTCAGGCCCGCAGCGGCGAGTGGACGCTCCGCGTGCCGGTCGACGCCTACGAGGCGTTCCTCGAAGAGGCCCGCGGCCTGGGCGACCTGCAGAACCTCTCGACCACGTCGGAAGAGGTGACGGCCGAGTTCTACGACGTCGAGGCCCGCATCCGGAACAAGCAGAAGGAGGAGGCCCGGCTGCTCGTCCACCTCGACGACAGCACCGGCAAGCTGGAGGACATCCTCGCCGTCGAACGCGAGCTGACCCGCGTCCGCGAGGAACTCGAACGGCTGCAGGGCCGCATGCGGGTCCTCAGGGAGCTCACCTCGCTGACGACCGTCACGCTGGTCGTCCGCGAAATCCGCGACTACGTCCCGCCCGAGAGCCCCACCTTCGGCACCCGCATCGCCCGCAGCTTTGGCGACAGCGTCCTCGGCCTCCGCGAGTTCGGCGAGAACCTCGTCATCGGCGCGGTCGGACTCGTCCCGTGGCTCCCGGTCCTCGCCCTCGGCGTCGGCTTCCTCTGGTTCCTGAAGCGACGCATCTGGCCCCGGCGGGCATCGACGTAGTCGGCTCTCACACCTCGAGGATCATGCGGGTCGGGTCCTCGATGCACTCCTTGATGCGGGCGAGGAACTGGACCGCCTCGCGGCCGTCGACGATGCGGTGGTCGTAGGTGAGGGCGAGGTACATCATCGGGCGGGGGACGACCTGCCCGTCGACGACGACCGGTCGTTGCTCGATGCGGTGCATGCCGAGCACGCCGGACTGGGGCGGGTTGACGATGGGCGTCGACAGCAGCGAGCCGTAGACGCCGCCGTTGGAGATCGTGAACGTGCCCCCCTGGAGTTCGTCGAGGCCGATGTCGTTCTTGCGGGCGCGGGCGCCGAAGTCGTTGATGGTCTCCTCGATCTCGGCGAAGGAGAGCCGCTCGGCGTTGCGGATGACGGGGACGACGAGCCCCTTGCCGCCGCCGATGGCGACGCCGACGTCGAAGAAGTTCTTGTAGGCGATCTCGCGGCCGCGGATCTCGGCGTTGATGGCCGGGTACCGCTTGAGGGCGTCGACGGCGGCCTTCACGAAGAAGGACATGAAGCCGAGCTTGACCTCGTGCTCCTCGACGAACGCCTCCTTGTAGGTCTTGCGGAGGTTCATCACGGCCGTCATGTCGACGTCGTTGAAGGTCGTCAGCAGGGCGGCGTTGGTCTGGGCCTCGACGAGCCGTTCGGCGATGCGTCGCCGGATGGGGCTCATCGGGACGACCTCCTCGCTGCGGGCGGCCGGGACCATCGCGCCGTTCCCGCCGGCGGCTCCCCCCTCGACGTGGCGGAGGACGTCCTCCTTGAGCAGCCGACCGCCCGGTCCAGTGGCGGCGACGGCGGTGGCGTCGAGACCGTGTTCGTCCAGCAGCCGTTGGGCGGCCGGCATGACGTGGGTCGCGGTGCCGCCGCCGTCGTTCGTGCCACTCGCGGCCGCGGCCGGCGCGGGCGAGGACTTCGCCGAGGTGGACTCGGAGGTCTGGCCGCCGTCGTGACCCTCGGGGGGCTCGGACTCCTCGATGTGGCCGATGACGTCGCCGATCTGGGCCTCCTGGCCGGCGGAGACGTCGATGTGGACGATGCCGCCGACGGGGGCGGGGACGTCGAACGTCGCCTTGTCGCTCTCGAGTCCGACGACGTCGGCGTCCTTGGCAACGTAGCCGCCGTCGGCCACGTACCACTCGCCGATCACGACCTCGGTGATCGACTCGCCGACGGAGGGAACCTTGATCTCAATGGACATCTGCTTGCTCCGGGCCACTCGGGCCCGTGTTCGGGGTGGGTGGGGAGGAGAGCGGGCGGGTCACTCTCCGAACGCCTCTGCGTGGAGGAGTTCCTGTTCGAGTTCGTGGCTCTTCTTCGAGCCGGTGGCCGGGCTGGCGGAGGCGGGGCGGGAGACGTACGAGAACGGGAACCGGTCGACGATGCGGTTGCCGAACTCGAACACGAGAAAGCGGGCCGCTCCCATGTTGGCGGGCTCGTCCTGCACCCAGACGACCGGCGTCTCGTCCGCGTAGTCGGCGAGGGCCGCCTCGAGTTCGGGGAGCGGGACCGGGTAGTACTCCTCGATCCGGACGATCGCCACGTCGTCCCGCTGCAGGCGGTCCCGTGTCTCGAGCAGGTCGAAGTAGACCTTGCCCGAGCAGAGCAGCACCTTCTTCGTCCGGGCGGGGTCCATGTCGTGGTCGGGGATGACGTTCAGGAACCGGCCGTTCGCACAGTCCTCCAGACTGGAGACGCACGCCTTGTGGCGGAGCAGGCTCTTCGGGGTCATCACGAACAGCGGCTTCTTCCACTTCCGCAGGATTTGCCGTCGCAGCAGGTGGAACAGCTGGCCCGGGGTACTCGGCTGCACGATCTGCACGTTGTCGTCGGCGGCGAGGGCGAGGAACCGTTCCAGCCGGGCCGACGAGTGCTCCGGTCCCTGTCCCTCGAAGCCGTGCGGCAGCAGCATCACGAGGTCGGAGAGGCGGTCCCACTTGTCCTCGGCGGAGGCGATGAACTGGTCGATGATGACCTGGGCGGCGTTCACGAAGTCGCCGAACTGGGCCTCCCAGACGACGAGTCCCTCGGGTGAGTCGAGGCTGTAGCCGTACTCGAAGCCGAGGACGCCCGCCTCGGACAGCGGGCTGTTGGCGATCTCGACGAGCGTGCTCGGGCCGGCGAGCGTGTCGAGCGGGCAGTACGGGCGACCGTCGCGGTGGTCGTACAGGACGGCGTGGCGGTGGCTGAACGTGCCGCGGCAGACGTCCTGCCCCGTCATGCGGAACGGGTAGCCGTCGGCGACGAGTGTGCCGAACGCCAACGCCTCGGCGGCTCCCCAGTCGAGCGGGCGGTCGCCGGAGGCCATGCGGCGGCGGAGGCCGAGCAGCCG
>JANQQW010000211.1 GCA_028284885.1 Planctomycetaceae bacterium | reverse complement strand
GGGCGTCGAGAGCCCCGCCGAGGTGGACGACGGTGGTCGGACGCCAGCCCTCGTCGATCCTCCGAGGGGCTCGGAGCTTTCGGGCGTTGAGGTACCGGGGCAGCGGCCCGTTGTAGACGGACTGTGCGAGTGGCTCGAATCGCTCGAGTCGTCGGCCCCAGATCCAGACGTCCTGCTCGCGGACCTTCAGTCGACCCTGCTCGGCCTCGGTGAGCCCGACGTGCCGGGCCGGTTTCGAGTCGTCCGGGTCGTTGCGGCGGTCGTTCGCGTTCTTGTACGGCAGCCCCTTCTCGGCGTACCACGCCTTCGCGGCGGCCTCCCGTTTCGCACGCAGGGCGTTGGCCCGTTCGGTGGCGAAGGCGAGCAGTCGTTCGACCTCCTTTCGGTTGGACTCGAACGAGTCCCGGTTCTCGTCGGGCAGGAAGGCCGCGGCGACCTCGGCCGGTTGCGTGCCGGCGAAGGCCGCGTACAGCCGGTAGTAGTCGCGAGTCGGGATCGGGTCGAACTTGTGGTCGTGGCACTTGCAGCACCGCATCGGCATGCCGAGGAAGGTCTGCCCGGTCGAGTGCACGAGGTCGTCGAGGTACAGCTGACGGGCCTCCTCCTTGGGGATCATCGCCGTGCCCCACGGCCCGGTGCGGAGGAAGCCGGTCGCGACGACCGCCTCTGGGTCGTCGGGCCGCAACTCGTCACCGGCGAGCTGCTCCAGCACGAACTGGTCGAACGGCTTGTCCTCGTTGAACGCCCGGACGACGTAGTCCCGGTAACGCCACGCGTTCGAGCGCTCGTAGTCGTTCGAGAAGCCGGCCGTGTCGGCGTAGCGGACGACGTCCAGCCAGTGCTGCCCCCACCGCTCGCCGTAGTGAGGGCTGTCGAGCAGCCGGTCGACGAGTTCCGTCCACGCGACTTGTCGGTCCTCCGCCCAAGCCCTTTCGAAGTCCGCGATCTCCTCGGGCGTCGGCGGCAGGCCGATCAGGTCGAACGTCAAGCGTCGAATCAGCGTCCGCGGATCCGCCTCGCGAGCCGGTTCAATTCCCGCTTCCTGCAACCGAGCCTCGACGAACCGGTCGATCGGATGCACGTCGGCGGCGGGCGGCTCGACTTCGGCAACCGGTCGGAAGGCCCACACGTCCTCCTTCGCGTACCGACGGTAGGTCCACGCGTCGGACGCCCCGCCGCTCGTCGGGACGATCACCCCGTCGGCCGTCTCGGGGATCGACCACTCCTTGCGGCGGATGCGGTCCCGCGTCGTCGCGTCCGGCCAGGGAGCCCCGGCCGCGATCCAGTTGCGAACGTGTGCGATCTCCGTGGCCGTCAGTCGGTCGTTCTCCTTCGGCGGCATCTCGTAGCCGTCCCAGTTGACCGCCGCGAAGAGCAGGCTCTCGCTCGGCTTGCCCGGGACGAGCGACGGCTCGTCGGACTCGCCCCCCGCCCGCATCGCCTCGCGGGAGGTGAGGTCGAGTTCCCCCTTGAGCTCGTCCGGGTCGTCGCCGTGGCAGGCGAAGCACTTCGCCTCGAGCAGCGGGTAGACCTTCAGGGCGAAGAGCCGCTCGGCGTCCCCGCCGGCGACGGTGGTGTCGTCGGCACACACCGGAAGGGTGGTGCCGAGTGCGGCCAGGGTGGCGAACAGCGTGAGCGCACTACGGTTTGCCATGTTCGTACATCTCCCGAATGTCGTCTTCGTCCAGCACCGCGGCGAACAGGGCGAGTTCGTCGATGCGGCCGTTGAGGTTGCGAACGGCGAACTCCGCGTCCGGCTTCGTCGGGGCCGCCCAGTTCCCGATCGACGCCGTGCCGATCCGCGTCGTCCGCGGCAGCAGGTCGTCGGGCAGGAGTTCGGAGTGAATCGTCTCGCCGTCGAGGTAGTGGGTGACCCGTCCGGTCTCGGCGTCGAACGTCGTCGCGAGGTGCAGCCACTCGCCGCTCATCGACGCGTCCCAGAAGGGCTTCGACACGATCTTCCGGTGAACCGGCCCGCGACCGGCAACCGCCTTCGCCCGGACGGAGAAGAACAGTTGCCCGGTGTCCAGAATCTGCCAGTGGGGTTCGCCCTGCTCGTAGCGGTCCGTGAGGAACAGCGAGTTGTACCAGCGGTCGAGGCTGTCGATCCGAACCCAACAGGCGAGCGTCAGCGAGCTGAACTCGCCGGGGACGTGGACCTTCACCCGGTCGCCGGGGCGTTTGAACTCGAGCGCTCCCTTGCCGGGCCAACGGCCGGCCACGTGCCGCGCACCGACGATCGCCCCGCCGAGTTCCCCGTTCTCCGGGATGACGGAACTCGGCAGCGTCCGCTGCCAGGGTTCGAGGTCGTCGAACGTGTAGTAGGCGATCAGCCGCGGGTGACGACGCAGCGACTGCGAGTGCTCCAGCCAGCGTTCGTAACCGGCCCGGGTCCGCCGTCGTTCTCGCTCGTCGAGCCCGGCGATGTTGACGAACCGCTCCGGGTCCAGTTCGGCCTTCGCGAGACGTCCGTCGGCACGGCGGACAGCGTTTCCGCCGAGCACCCGTTCGACCGCGCCCTCTGGTCCGTGGACCTCGACCTCGCCGTCGAACACCTGCACGTCGGCCGACTCGGGCGAGACGGAGAGCCCGAAGTCCGTCCCGAGATCGACGACGGTCATGTCGCCGACGTGGATCTCGAACCCCCGCGCCGCCGGAGGGACCTTCGCCCGCAGTCGCCCGGCGAGGAACCGGGCCGAGGTCGCGGACTCGACGTCGAGTTCCGCCGGGCCCTCGAGCACCACCGTGGCCCCGCAGAAGAACTCCACTTGGGCGAAGCCGGACGCGATCGCGACTCGCCCCGGCGGGATCGCGTCACCGAGTTCGAACGTCGGCCCGTCGCCCGCCCACCCGACGTCGACGAGCCGGGTGACGATCGCGACTCCGGTCGCCGTCGTCTCGGAGTCCTCGCGTGTCAGGGACCGTGGTTCGGACGGTGAGGGCTCGGACCGTGTCGCCTCCAAGAACAACCACCGCGTTGCCACCAGAACGCCGAGAGCAACGGCCAACGCGACCAGCCACCGGCCACGACGACGAGGGCTTTCGGACTTCGCCGTCACGGGAACGGCCGTCGTCGCCGACTCCGCGCCGTCTTCGAGTTCGAGGGCGAGGGTCATCGCCTGCAGGTCGACGAACCGTTCGCGGGCGGGCTCGCTGGACCGGAGCAGCTCGTTCAACCGAGTGCGTGCCTCGTCGTCGAGGGCCCCCTCGCGGCCGGCAAGAAGCAGGTCGTCGAGTTCCTCGAACCGGTCGTCCGTCTCGTGGTCGCCTGCCGTCATGCCTCGGCCTCCCGGACGCGACGTTCGATGCACGTCGCCAGCACGCGACGGGTCCGCAGCAAGGACGACTTGACCGCGCTCAGTCCCCGGCCGAGCGACTCCGCAAGGTCCCCCAGTGAGACACGCCGGAAGTAGTGTTCGGTGACGAGCCGGCGGCTCTCGTCGGAGAGCGCGGCGAGGCACGACCGCAGGGCGTCCCGCGTCTCCTCGAATCGCCCGGCCGACCGCTCGGCGTGCACGCTCAGCATCTCGACGACGTCGTTGTCCAACAGGCACCGGTCGCGGCCACGGTCACGGAGGTGGGCCAGCACCTGCAGGCGGGCGATCGCGAACGCCCACGGGAGGAACGGGCTGCCCGACCGAAACTTTTCACGCTTCCGCCACAGCACGAGGTTCGTCTCCTGCAGCACGTCGGCCGCCCGGGCGTGGTCCCCGAGCAGCGAATGGACGTACGCCAGCAACCGGTTCTGGTGCTCGGCAATCGCCTGGACGAATTCCTCGTTCGGGTCGGTCACGCAGTCCCTCCAAAGGCAGTTACCGAGAATCGGCCACCGGTTGCACGCGATTCTCGGTTTCGTGTCGGATCGCTGCGATCTCGTGCCCGCCGACGGCCGAGTCTTCGGACTCGGGACCAAGGCGCCGCCGAGTCAGGGCTTGACGACGTTCTCGCCGAACGACAGGTCCCCGTCGATCTTCAGGGCACCGTCGCGGCCGGCGTCCAACCGGCATCCCGCGATGCGGCTTCCCGCCGACTCGCCACGCCAACGGACCGCGTGCTCCATCGCCGGCTCGTCCCGGTCGTCGACGATAATGCAACCCTGAACCAGAGTGTCCCGGCAGTCCTCCAGCAGCAGCCCGTTCGGAGCGCCGTTGACGACGTTCAGCCCGGACAGGTTGGCCCGCCCGCACCGCACGAGTTCCACGAGCGCCTCTCGCTCGATCGGGACGGCCCCCGCGACGGTGTGTCGCCCGGCCGAGCAGTCCTGGACGATCGTGCCGGACATCACGACGTCGAGGCAGTCCTCGAAGCGGAGCCCGGTGCAGAGCTCCCGCGTGCCGTAGTCCGGGTTGTGGCCGAAGCAGTTCGTCCCGACGACGACGTTCCGGGAGTGCTCGACCAGCAGGTTGCGACGGTGGCCGGAGTAGACGTAGTTGCCGGAGAGCACCACGCCCCGCACCGCGGTGAGGTGCACGTTGACTCGCTGGCTGCCGATCAGGTTCCCGCTGACGGTCCACATGCCCATGCTCTGGTTCCGGGGCTCCGGGCCGTCCGGGTCGCCGCCGATCATCCGCACGTTGGCCCCGTTCGGGCTGTCGGTCGCCTGGATGGTGCAGCCGCTGATGGTCCCCTCGCGGACGCTGCCGTCGCGGACGTCGACGTAGATCTCGGCCGTCGGCTCGTCGAGCGGGAACCCCGGGTGCGAGCGGCCGTTGTTGTACTCGACGTCGCAGCCGACGATCTGCAGGTTCCGAATCTCGCCGCCGTCGATCCGAATGCCCCCGCGACGGCAGTAGGACACGTGCGAGCCGGTGATGCACGCCTGGTGCAGGTTGACTTCGTCGAAGTGAATGCCGACGCCGGTGTTGTGGTACAGGTGGCAGTGGTCGACCAGCAGGTTGCGGTTGCGGTTGACGAGGTGCACGGCGGTCCGCACCTCGCGGATCAACAGCCCCGTCAACGTGGCCTGCATCACGCCTTCGACGCGAACGCCGTCCGCCTCGGCGTGCCGCCCCTCGATCTCGAGCCCGGCCAGCGTCGGCATTCGCTCCCGCTGCCACTCCTCGGGCCGGAAGCCGCGGGGGTCGGCCGTCTTCGCGTGCGTGCCGCGGACGTCGAAGGCGGGCCCGGGGCCGTCGACGACCACCTTCGCCGTGCCGCCCGACCCGTGAATCCCCGTCCGTCCCGACTTGGCGAGATCGACCACTACCGGCCGCGTGATGCGGTACTCGCCGCGTGGCAGCTCCAACACGCCGTCCCCGTCGTCCACGGCGTGTTGCAGCGCCTCGGTGTCGTCCGCCCGGCCGTCCCCGACCGCCCCGAAGTCCGTCACGTCGCTCATTCAACCTCTCCTGAGTGCGCCAACATCATTCGCGACCAGATCCCGCCGAGACCGTCGCACCGAGACCGTCCCGCTCGGACTCGCCGACGTCAGGCGAGGATGTCGTGGACGACGCGGCCGTGGACGTCGGTCAGGCGGAAGTCGCGGCCCGAGTAGCGGAAGGTCAGTTGCTCGTGGTCGATGCCGAGCAAGTGCAGGATCGTCGCGTGGAGGTCGTGGACGTGCACGCGGTCCCGAACGGCCCGGAAGCCGAAGTCGTCGGTCGCTCCGTGGACGGTTCCGCCGCGGATCCCACCTCCGGCGAGCCACCACGTGAACCCGAACTGGTTGTGGTCCCGCCCGTTGCGGCCCTGCGTGGTGGGCGTGCGGCCGAACTCGCCGCCCCAGGTGACGAGCGTCTCGTCGAGCAGCCCCCGCCGCTTCAGGTCGCCGAGTAGTGCGGCAACCGGCTGGTCGACGTCGCTGCAGAGGGTGCGGTGCCGTTTGTCGTTGTCGCCGTGCGTGTCCCACGGCTGGCGGTTGCCGTGGTAGACCTGCACGAACCGAACGCCCCGCTCGCTGAGCCGCCGGGCCATGAGGCAGGCGCGGGAGAACCGGGACGAGCCGTACTCCTCGCGGACCGCCTCCGGTTCGCGGTTGGTGTCGAACGCGTCGAGAGCCTCCGTCTGCATGCGGAAGGCGAGTTCCATCGAACGAATCCGCGTGTCGAGCGCGGCGTCCCCCTCCCGCTGCCGGCGGTGCCGTTCGTTGATCTGGCGGAGGAGCTCGAGTTGGCGGCTCTGCTCGTCGCGACCGAGCACGCCGTTGCGGAGGTGCGGGATCAGCTTCTCCGGATTCGCCTGCGAGTGGTCGAGATGCGTCCCCTGGAAGCGGCCGGGGAGGAAGGCGCTGCTCCACAGCTTGGGGCCGAGCACCGGTTTGCCGGGGCAGAGCACGACGAACCCCGGCAGGTTGGCGTTCTCGGTCCCCAGCCCGTAGGTCGCCCAGGAACCGAGGCTCGGTCGCGTGGGCGTGAGCGTCCCGAGGTTCATCATGCAGAGGGCGGGCGCGTGGTTCGGGAAGTCGGTGTACAGCGACCGGACGACCGCCATGTCGTCGACGTGAGCCGCCGTCCGCGGCAGCAGTTCGGAGACCGGGATGCCCGACTCGCCGCAGCGGCGGAACCGGAAGGGCGAGGCCATCAACCCGCCCTGGGCGACGAGCCGTTCCGCCCGAAACGACTTGGCGATGTCCTCCGGCAGGTCGCCGGCGTGCTCGGCGAGCTGCGGCTTGGGGTCGAACGTGTCGACCTGCGAGGGCCCGCCCCCCATGAACAACGAGATCACCCGCTTCGCGCGGGGAGCGAAGTGCGGCCCCGGCGTTCCCGAGCCCGCCCGGTCCTCGGCGTGCAACAGCGACGCCAGGCCGGCCAGCCCGAGCCCGGCCCCCGCGGACCGGAGAAGCTCTCTGCGTGTCGGTCGTGGATCGAACATGGTCGCGTCAGTCGACGTACTGGAACTCGTTGCTCGCGAGGAGCGCGTGAACGTACCGGGCCCAACCCTCGCGGTCGTCGCCGCCCTTGCCGAGGAACGCCTCCGCGAGGGCGCGGTCGTCCGGCTCGGCGGCCCGTGCGAACAGCCGTTCGTGCAGGTGGTCGACGCGGTCGGCGAGCGTGTCGTCCGCGGCGAGAACCTCTTGCACCAGCGACTCGGCGGCCGCCCGGACGAACGGGGCGTTCAGGACGAACAACTGCTGCTGCGGCGTCGTCGTCTCGGACCGCTGGGCACAGTGAATGGTCGGCTCGGGGAAGTCGAACGTCGCCAGGGTCGCGGCGAGTTGGTGCCGCGACACCTTGGCGTAGACCGTGCGGCGGAGGAACGCCGGGGAGTCGACGTCGCCCGAGGGCCCGCCGAGGCGGTGGTCGAGGCGACCGGAGACCGAGAGGATCGCGTCGCGGAACGCCTCGACGTCGAGCCGTCGCCGCGGCACGCGGGTCAACCAGCGACCGTCCGGATCGACGGCGACCGACTGCGGCCGCAGCACCGCACTCTGCCGGTACGTCGCGGAGTTCAGAATCTCCCGGTGCAACCACTTCAGCGACCAGCCGTTCTCGACGAAGCGGACGGCGAGGTCGTCGAGCAGCTCCGGGTGCGTCGGGCGTTCGCCGAGGGTGCCGAAGTTGCTCGGCGTGGCGACGAGCCCTCGGCCGAAGTGGTGCATCCAGACACGGTTGACGACGACGCGGGCCGCGAGCGGGTTGTCCGGCGAGACGATGGCTCGCGCGAGCTCCAGCCGGCCGCTGCCTCGGCGGAACGGAGTCGGCTCCCCTTCGCTGAGCACCTCCAGGAACCGTCGCGGCACGACCGGGCCGTGGTTCCCGGCGTTCCCCCTCACGAACACGGGCAGGTCACGCGGTCGGTTCGGGCGGACGGCCAACTTGACCCGCGTGCCGTCGGTCTCCTCGACGAGAATCGTCTCCTCGGTGAGGGCGTTGGCGACCGGGTACTCGAAGTGCGGCGTCTGCTTCAGCCGCTCGATCTCCGCCCGCTTCTCGTCGAGCGATCTCTTCTCCTCGGCGGTGGGTCCCGCCGCGGGCTCTCCGTCGCGAGACTTGTTGGCCGACTTCTTGCGGGCGGCGATCGTCTTCTCGAGCTTCGCGATCTCGGCTTCGAGGGCAGCCACTCGTTCACGCGCGTGCTCCGCGGACGCCACGAGGTCGGCGGCGATCAACGGCCGCGTCGTCTGACGACTCGATGCGAACACCCCCGCGAGTGCGTAGTAGTCGGTCGCCCGGACCGGGTCGTACTTGTGGTCGTGGCACCGGGCACACGCGAGCGTCAGCCCCAGCAACCCGCGGCCGACGAGATCGACGCGATCCTCCCAGTCGTCGGCGTACCGGTTCTGGATGACGAGCCGCGAGAGCTGCACCTCCTTGTGGTTCTGCGGCCCCAGCCCGAACAGCCCGAGCGCGGCCGCGTCCTCCGGGCCGGTCTCCGCGAGCAGGTCCGTCGCCAGTTGCCGCGTGACGAACTCGTCGTACGGAACGTCGGCGTTCAGGGCGTCGACCACCCAGTCGCGGTACCGCCACGCGTGCTGGTACGGCCCGTTGTGCGGGCCCATGTTCGTGTTGTCCTCGGCGTAGCGGGCCACGTCCAACCAGTGGCGGCCCCACCGCTCGCCGTACCGCGGCGACGCCAGCAGGCGGTCGACGACCCGCGCGTGAGCGTCCGGCGACTCGTCGTGCACGAAGTCTCCAAGCTCCGTGGGCGTCGGCGGCAGCCCGAGCAGGTCGAGCGAGACCCGGCGGAGAAACGTGCGGCGGTCGATCTCCGGGTTGGGCTCGACGCCGAGTACCTCGATCCGCGCGAGCACGAAGGGGTCGATCGGCCGCCGCGGCCACGAGGTGCGGCGAACGTCCGGCGGTGCGTGTCGGCGGGGTGGTTGGAGCGACCAGAACTTGCGAGCCGCGTCGAAGTCGATACCGCCCTCGACGGCCTGCTCGCTCCCGGTCAGCTCCGCGCGAGGATCGGGGGCTCCCATTCGGACCCAGCGCTCGAAGTCGCGGAGCACCGCGTCGTCGAGCCGTTCCTCGGGGGGCATCTCGGAGGCCCCGTCGCCGGAGTGCCGCAGGGCGAGGATCAGCAGGCTCTCGTCCGGCTTGCCGGGGACGACAGCCGGGCCGCTGTCCCCGCCGCGGCTGAGTCCGGTCCGCGTGTCGACCCGCAGCCCCCCCTTGAGCGACTTCGCCGACGAGGAGTGGCAGGCGTGACACTTCTCGACGAGGACGGGTCGGATCCGTCGCTCGAAGAACCGCCGCTGCTCCTCGGTGACGTTCTCGTCCACGGAACGAGCCGAGCGGCTCGTTTCCTGGCCGAGTCGATCTCGGTCGAGCGGTTCGTCGCCGCGAACGGCGATCGCCCAGAGTGCGACGGAGACGAGAAGAGCGAACGTCCGCATGGAATCTGGCCCGTGTCGAGGACGCTTCCAGTGTAACTGGTCGGGGCGTGATTCGTCGTCACTTGGTTCGCGAGCGTGACGCCGGAGTCGGCGGGCGGGCGATGGCACGCCTCGCTCGACTGCTGACCGGCACACTCCTCACTTCCCGCGACCGGAACGGCATTCGCGTCCCTCCGTCGTACTCGGAACGTTGACATTGCCTCCGGGGAGCATTTAGCGTCCGTGCTCGATCCGCGATTCGAGTTCCCGACTTGTGTTCGACAACCTTCTCTCCGCCCCCGTTCTGTTCTTCGGCCTCGGACTTGCTGCCCGTTTCGTGCGGTCGGATCTCGAGGTTCCCCAGCCGGTCGCCCGCTTCCTCTCCCTGTACCTGCTGCTGAGCATCGGGCTGAAGGGGGGAGTCGAACTCCACGAGGCGGGACTCTCCCAGTCGGTGGTCGCGGGGCTCGGCGCGGGTGTCTTCCTGGCGTTCACGACTCCGGTTTGGACCTTTTTCCTGCTCCGCCGTTCGCTGGGAGCGGCGAACGCGGCCGGGGTCGCGGCGACCTACGGATCGATCTCGGCGGTCACCTTCGTCGTCGCGACGAGCTTCCTCGACCAGGTGTCGGTCGAGTACGGGGGGCACATGGTCGCCGCGATGGCACTCATGGAGTCGCCCGCGATCGTGATGGGGATCCTGCTGGCGCAGCGGTTCCGCGATCCGGACGCGTCGGAGAAGAAGAAGAGTTCGAAGGTCGAGTGGCGCGCCCTCCTCCACGAGGCCGCCTTCAACCCGGCCGTGTTCGTGCTGCTGGGCTCCATGCTCATCGGCATGTCCATCGGCCCGAAGGAGTACCACGACGTGGCCCCCTTCGTGAGTACCCCGTTCAAGGGGGTGCTGTGCGTCTTCCTCCTGGAGATGGGACTGCTCGCGGCGAGGCGGCTGGGCGACCTGCGGGCCGCTGGGGTGCAGCCGTTGGCGTTCGCCCTGTGCGCACCGCCCGTGCACGCCGCCGTGGCGATCGGTCTCGCCAAGCTCCTGAACCTGCCCGCGGGCGACGCCCTGCTGTTGGCGGTCCTGGGCGGAAGTGCCAGCTACATCGCCGTGCCCGCGGCCCTCCGTCTGTCTCTTCCGGAGGCGAATCCGAGCCTCTACGTGCCGATGTCCCTCGCGGTGACTTTTCCGTTCAACGTGATTGCCGGCATCCCCCTCTACTGGTGGACCATACAATCGGTCGGATTCCGCGTGTGACCCGAAGGGTGGGGACAGACCTGTGCGAAACGTGAAACGCATCGAGATCGTCGTCGAGGCCCCGCAGGAGGAGACGATTCGCCGCTTGATCGAGGAGGCGGGAATCGACGGCTTCACGCTGCTTCACGCGGCGGCCGGCCGCGGGCAGCGGGGCGACCGTACCAGCGACGGGCTCTCGGCCGCCTTCCAGAACGTCGTCTTCCTCGTCGGGGCTCCGGAGGAGCAGACCGTTCCGTTCCTCGAGGCCGTTCGCCCGGTCCTCGAACGAACGGGAGGCATCTGCCTCGTTAGCGACGCCCAGTGGCTGATTCACAGGTAGGCCGCCAGACGCCGCGGGCGCTGGTTCGGCGACGCCACCCTGGGTCGTCGCGCTGAAGTTGCTCGTCGCCGGACGGCGTGGATCCGCGGGGACGGGGCGTCTACGCTTGGGCCGAAGACGCTTCGAAGAGCTCCGATCCGAAACGCCCCTCACCGGTGTCCCACGTGAATCCGCCCACCGATCCGTCGACGGCCTTGGCATCTCCCATCCTCCGACGGGACGCACTCCGTTGGACCGGCCTCGGACTAATCGGCTTCCATCTCGCCGACTGGCAACGGGCGTTCGCGGACGACGACCGCCCCGAACCGCTCAACCGCTTTCCGCGGATGGTGCAGGAGGCGTTCGTCGACCGTGTGCGGGCAGCCGAGCAGATCGGCGAACGACGTCGGCGCGGGCTGCGGACGAAGGAGGACGCCGAGGGCTACGTGCAGACCGTCCGCGAGCTGATCCGCGAGAGCTTCGGCCCGATGCCCGAGCGGACGCCGCTCGAGCCGCAGATCACCGGCGTGCTGAAGCGGGACGGCTACCGCGTCGAGAAGCTCGTCTACTCGAGCCGTCCCGGCTTCCTCGTGACCGCGAACCTCTACGTGCCGGAGGGGCGAACCGGGCGGATGCCGGGCGTCGTCGGCACCTGCGGGCACTCGTCGAACGGCAAGGCGGCTGCGGCCTACCAGTCGTTCGCCCAGGGACTCGCGAGGCAGGGCTACGTCTGCCTGATCTACGATCCGCTCGGCCAGGGCGAACGGCTGCAGTACATCGACGACATGCTCCGCAGCACCGTCGGCGCGGGTGTCCGCGAACACCTGTTGGCTGGCAACCAGCAGTTCCTCGTCGGCGAGTTCCTCGGCACGTGGCGGGCGTGGGACGGCATCCGCGCGCTGGACTACCTGCTCGAACGCGAGGAGGTCGATCCCGAGCACGTCGGCGTGACCGGCAACTCTGGCGGCGGCACGATGACGACCTGGCTTTGCGGTGTCGAACATCGCTGGACGATGGCCGCCCCCTCGTGCTTCGTGACGACGTTCCGCCGCAACCTGGAGAACGAACTGCCGGCCGACACGGAGCAGTGTCCGCCGCGAGCGCTCGCGCTCGGACTGGACCACTCGGACTTCCTCGCCGCGCTTGCCCCGAAGCCGGTGATCATCCTCGCCAAGGAGAAGGACTACTTCGACGTCCGCGGCAGCATGGAGGCCCGTGACCGACTGAAGCGGCTGTACGGCCTCCTCGGCCGACCGGACAACGTCGACCTGTTCGTCGGCCCGACGTCCCACGGCTTCTCCCGGGAGAACCGCGAGGCGATGTACCGCTGGTTCAACCGCGTGACCGGCGTCTCCGACGCGAAGAGCGAACCGAAGCTGAAGCTCGAGCGGGACGAGGACCTCTACTGCACACCCGACGGGCAGGTCGCATCGCTGAAGTCGCGAACGGTCTTCGACTTCACGTCGGACCGAGCGGCCGAGTTGTCGAAGAACCGTGGCATGCCCCGCGGCGACGACCTCCGCCAACGTGTGCGTCGCGTGCTACGGCTGCCGAAGTCCGACGCCGACACGCCTCCCTACGCCCGCATCCTTCGTCGCCGCGGCTCTCGCAGGTACCCGACGCCTCATTCGACCTCGTACGTCGTCGAGACCGAGCGGGGGTTCCAGGCGGTCGTCTACCGGCTGCAGAGCGAGCGGCTCGACTCTCGGCCGCCCCGCGTCGAGGGAACGCCGGCGATCCTGTACGTCTCGCACCACTCGGCCGACGCGGAACTCCGGGACAAGCCACTCGTTCGCGAGGCGATCGAGGCCCACCCCGGTGCGGTGCTCTACACCGTCGACGTCCGAGGGGTCGGCGAGTCGCGGCCCGACACCTGCGGCGAGAACTCGTTCCTCTCGCCGTACGGCTGCGACTACTTCTACGCGATCCACTCGCTGATGCTCGACCGCCCGTACCTCGGCGGCAAGACGCACGACGTGATCCGCACGCTCGACTGGCTCCGCTCCGTCGGCCACGGGCCGGTCCACGTCGCGGCCCTCGGTTGGGGGACGCTCCCGGCGACCTTCGCCGCCCTGCTCCGCGACTCGGTCGAGAGTCTCACCTTGAAGCAGGGGCTGGAGTCGTACGGCAAGCTCGCGACGACCGAGTACTACACGTGGCCGCTCTCGTCCCTGTTGCCGAACGTGCTCGAGGCGTTCGACCTCCCGGACTGCCGAGCGGAGTTGGAGAAGCGGATCGAGGTGCGGATGATCGACCCGTCACCCGCGTAGCCGGGCCCGGGGCCTCCTCGGTCACGTGAGTCCGCAGAGTCCCGTGCGGCGAGCACGCCGGTTCACGAGGCGTCGTCGAACTGCTCGCGGGCCGCCTCGACTGCCTTGGCGGCCTCCTCGGCGACCTTTTTCGCGTTGCGGGCCCGGTCCGAGAGAACGCGGGCCTCGCGACTCTCGGCCTCCAGTTTCTTCTTGAGGTCGTCGAGTCGCCGAAACTCCGCCTGCATTCGTTCGGACTGCCGAGCGGCCTCGTCGGCCTCTTTGCGGGAGGCGATCGCGCGTTCGGCGAGTTTCGCGTCCTCCTTGTCCCTCTCGGCGCGGCGACGAGCGTCCTCGGCCCGCCGGCGAAGGTCGTCCGCCCGGCGACGTGCTTCGTCGGCCTTCTTCCGCGCATCGTCGGCCGGTTTCCTGGCCTCCTTCGCCCGCTTCTCGATCGACTCGTACTCCTTCTTCAACGCCTCGGCCCTGGGCGCGAGGGTCTCGACGTCCTTCTCGGCCGAGGCGAGCCGGCGCTCCGCGTTCGCCAGGAGCTGCTTTGAGATCGCGCGCACCCGTTCGGCTCGTACGCGTTCCCGCCCGGGGTCCGGCGAGATCCGCAATTCCGGTCGGGCTCGTTGCAGTCGTGCGATCCTCTCGGCCGTCACGCGGGTCCCGGCGACGCGGAGCTCGTCCAGCTTCTCGTAGCCGTTCAGCGTTTCGAGCCCCGCGTCCGACACCGCGGTCCCGAACAGGTTGAGCGTCCGCAACTGGTCGAGGCCGGCAAGGTGCTTCAGCCCGGCGTCGGTGACAGCCGTTCGCGACAAGTCGAGTCGATGCAGCGAGTCCATCCGACCGACGACCTTCAGCTCGGCGTCACCCGTGTCGGTCCCGGACAGCCGGAGCTCGACCACGCGGTCCGTCCGAGCGAGAGCGCCGAGAAGCTCGGCGAGGGCACCCTCCTCGACGAATCGAAGATCGACGTCGAGCCCCTCGCCGTCGTCGGCCTCGTGACGGACGTCTCCCCCGCGCTCCGCGACTCGTTCGAGGACGTCCGCGGGAACGAGCGGATCGGCCGCCGAGAGCGTCGTTGTGAGAAGAGCGGTCAGCAGGGCCGCGGTCGAGAGTCGCGTCGTCATCCCAGCAACTCCTCGATCGGCTTGGCCGCCTTCTCGACCAGCGGCATCGGTCGCAGTCCGGGGCCGACGAACTCCTGGTGGACGTCGATCCCGAGCGCGAGGCAGAGGGTCGCGACGAAGTCGGCGGCGTTCACAGGTCGGTCGACGACGCGGTCACCCGGGTTCTTGCCGTCGACGCTCGTCTTGCCGACGACCTGCCCCGTCCTGATACCTCCACCGGCCCACACGGTGCTCCACGCCCGGCAGAAGTGGCCGTTGCCGTTGCCGGGGCTGCGGCCGAACTCGCCCATCCAGACGACGAGCGTGTCGTCGAGGAGGCCCCGTTGTTCGAGGTCGAGGATCAGGGCGGACATCCCCTTGTCCATCCACGGAGCCCGGACGCTGATCCGCTTCGCGGCCCCCTCGTGGTCGTCCCAGCCGCGGTGGAAGATCTCGACGAACGAGACGCCCGACTCGACGAGTCGCCGGGCGAGCAGGCAGGACTCGCCGAACGCGTGGGCCCCGTACGCGTCCCGGGTCGCGGGGGACTCCTGCTCGATGTCGAACGCCTTGGAGCGGCTCGACCGCATCAGTCGGACGGCCCGTTCGAACGCGGACCGTCGGGCCTCCGCCGCGGGGACCGCGTACTGCCTCGCGAAGCGTGCCTCCCCCTTGTCGAGGAGGGCGAGGCGACGGTCGAGGTCGCTCCGCGGATGCTCGAGGTTCTCGAGTCCGTCGGCGGGGTCGTGCACGGCGAGCGGGGCGTGCTGTGGTCCGAGGTAGGCGGGGACCGAGCGGTACAGCCGGCCGCCGTTCCCCTTGTCGAACCCCGCGTCGATCGTGACGAAGGCCGGCATGTCGTCCCCCGGACGGCCGTTCTGGTGCGAGGCGATGCACCCGATCGCCGGGTGCTCGAACGCCGTCACGCGACGGTAGCCCGTGTGCAGCAGGTACTTCGCGTCGTAGTGGTCGTTGATCTCCGTCGACATCGACCGCACGATCGCCAGGTGCTCCATGCACTGCGACAGCCGCGGCAACTGCTCGACGATCTCGATCCCCGGCACCGAGGTCGAGACCGAACGGAACTCGCCCGTCGGCTTGGGGTCGAACGTGTGCTGCTGGCTGGGCCCGCCGTCCATCCACAACAGGATGCAGTTCTTGGGCCGTCGCCGTTCCGCGGCCGCCGTCGCGAGCGACTCGAACCACGGCACCGAGGCGGACGTCAGCAGCCCGGCGGACGAGAGCCGCAGCCAGTCCCGACGCGAGAGCGAGAGTTCGCGGTCAACCATGTCGATTTCCGTGAGTGAACGCGTGTTCGAGGCGAAGGCCGGTTCGGACCTTCAGCGGACGAAGAAGAACTCGCTGCGGTTGACGAGACTCCAGAGGACCCCCACGAGGGCATCGGCCGGGTCGTCGGACTCGTTCACGTAGGCGAGGGCGTCGGCGAGTTCCTCGGCTGACGGCCGCCGCGACAGCGTTGCCAGGTAGAGCCGCCGAATCGTCGCCTCGGGAGACTCGTCCTGCCTCAGGACCTCGTCGAAGTCGCGGCTCCGCTCCAGCAGCCGCGGGTGGTTGAGGAGCGTGAGCATCTGCGGGATGCCGTGCACGAAGTTCGTCGCGTCCTCCTCGTCGATCTCGAAGCGACGGAGGAACTCCAGGTAGGCGTCGCCGACCGGGGCGGACTCGCCGTTCGTGTTGCCGTCTTTGGGGTCGATGCCGCGGAGGTCCAGCTTCTCGTCGTGATAGGCGAGCTTCAACGAGTCGTACAACTGGTCGGCCGTCATCATCCGCAGCGGAACACGCCCGAAGGCGGTCGTGAGCGCCTGGACGCGACCGGCCTCGGCCCCGTCCGGCAGTCGGCTCGTCCGCTGGTACGTCGCCGAGTTGCACACGCAGCGGAGCAGGTGACGCACGTCGAAGCCGGAAGCGGCGAACTCGTTCTCCAGCAGTTTCAGCAGTCCTGGGTGCGACGGCGGGTTGAGGTCGCGAAGGTCGTCGACCGGGTTGACGACTCCGCGGGCGAACAGCTGGAACCAGACTCGGTTGGCGAACGACCGGGCGAACCACGGATTCTCGCGGGCGGTCAGCCACTCGACGAACTCCCGTCGCAACGGCCCCAGCGACTGGTGCTCCTCCCCGGCGAGGAAGGCGGCGGGGACCGTCGAGCCGGCGTTGCGAAACGCCGACCGCGGGATCTTGATGCGGCCGCGGTCGTCGCCGGACTCCTCCTCGATCTTCTTGAAGTCGCCCCGCGTCTCGCCGAAGAAGGCGGCCATCGCCCAGTGTTCCCGCTGCGACCACGTGCGGTACGGGTCGTCGTGGCACTGGGCACACTGGAGTTGCACGCCCATGAACAGCGAGCCGACCGCCTGCGTCGTCCCGTCGGGAGTCGCCTTGCCCCCCTGCCCGACCAGCCCGAAGAAGATGACCTGCGGCTGGTCCTTGATCTCGCCGTCGACCGTGAGGACCGTGCGCACGATCTCGTCCCAGGTGTCCCCGGCGGCGAACCGGTCGCCCAGCCAGCGGCCGAACTCCCGGGCCTCCCGGTGCGGCTGCTTGCCGCTGTTCATGTCGGACGGAAGCTCCGGCGGGCAAATCCAGTCCCGCCAGGTCCGGCCGAGGTGTTCGCCGAACTCCGTCGAGTCGAGCAACTCTTCGACGAGCTTGGCTCGCTTCTCGGGGTCGGTCGAGTCGAGGAACGCGACGGCCTGCTTCGCGGTCGGAACGCGGCCGGTCAGGTCGAGGTGGACGCGGCGCAGGAACTCAGCGTCGTTGCACGGTTCGGCCGGCTCGAGCCCGGCCTCGTCGAGTCCACGTTGCACGTGCCGGTCGATCGCTCGAGCGACCTCGCGCGGCTGGTGCGTCTTGCCGGCCGGAAGGAGCGGGTCGGCGATCTCCTTCTGGCGTTCGACGAGCGTCGGCAGCCCGGCCTCGATCCATCCGCAGAGAGCCGCCTTGTCGTCGGCCGAGAGCTTCGTCTCGCCCGGCGGCATCTCGTCGTCGGCGACTCGCTGCCACAGCAGGCTCGCGTCCAGCTTGCCGGCGACGAGTGCCGACCCGGACTCCCCGCCGCGCTTCATCGCATCGACGGTCCGCAGGTCGAGCTCCCCCTCCTTCTTCAAGCCGCCATGGCAGCCCATGCAGTTCTTCGTCAGAACCGGCAGGACGTCGCGTTCGAGGAGCGGCACCTCGCCGCGAGCCGTCGAACCGACTGCTGCCACGAGAAGGGCCACACAGAGTCTTGCTCTCGAACTTGGCGGCATCGGCGACGGTGCTCTCGGGAGTTCAGGCCGGCCGGGGGCCAAGAAGTAGCGGTCGTGGACCTCTCAACCCCGTGCCGTGAAGGAGTTGCACGCGTTGTGCCGTAGGTTACCCGCAACTTCGTCGGACGTGAAATCCGGGCGAGTGCGGTGGCAGCGAGACCACGGCAGAGGAGCGACCCGAGAGTCCGCCGTCCTTCGTCGGCCCACGCGGAGGAGGAACGTCGAGCGGCGGCGACTCAAGAGGCCCGTCGCACGGCCGGGACGTCCTCGACGGCGGCGTTTCGTCGGAAGGCCTGCTCCGCAGCACGCTTCATGCCGCCGAGCATGCCGCTGAAGACGAAGCCGTGCAGCGGGACGACGGCGTACCAATACAGCAGTCCGAACAGGCCCCGCGGGCGGAACCGGGCCGTCATCGTCAGGCGGCTCCGGTTCGTCTCCAGTTCCTCGACCTCGAAGCCGAGCCGGGCGGTCCCCGGAACCTTCATCTCCGCGTGCAGCAGCAGCGACTGCGGCCGTTCGATGCCGACGACCCGCCAGAAGTCGAGCGCCTCGCCGAACTCGACGTTCTCCGGGTCGCGTCGTCCGCGTCGCAGTCCGGGACCGCCCACGCACTGGTCCATCCAGCCCCGCAGCCGCCACAGGAAGTCGCCGGCGTACCAGCCGTGGCCGCCCCCTACCTTGCAGACGGCGTCGAACACCTCCGTCGGTCGTGCGTCGATCTCGACCGACCGCTCGTCCACGAACACCTGCCCACCGGACCAGTCCGGGTCGCCTGGGATCGGCCCGGCTGCCGACCACCGGGTGGTGACCTGCCCGGCCTCCGTTCGCTCGAGCGCCAGCTGCACGGCCTCGTGGACCCGCAGCGGCTCGTGCGGCATCAGTTGACGGAGAGCGTCGTCCTCGACGACGAGCCGGTTGCAGAGGCTGTCCACCAACGGCCGTGCCACGCGGTAGGTGATCGGCGTGATCAGGCTGACCCACGCGGAACTGAGCCGCGGCGTGAGGAACGGGACGCCGAAGACGAGCCGCGGCCCCAGCCCGAGCACCGCCGCCGTCCGCTGCATCAGTTCGCGATACGTCATCACCTCGGGGCCGCCCACTTCGAGGACACGCCCCGTCGTCGCCGGCGTCTCGAGGCAGGTGACGAGCCAGTGCAGAACGTCCCGGATCGCGACCGGTTGACACTCGGCGTCGCCCCAACGCGGCGTGACCATCACGGGGAGCCGC
>JANQQW010000203.1 GCA_028284885.1 Planctomycetaceae bacterium | reverse complement strand
CAGTCGCGTGATGGCCGCCGACAGCTCGGGCGGGGCGATCGTCCAGCCGATCCGCCACCCGGTCATCGCGTACGCCTTGCTCACCCCGTTCACGATGATCGTCCGCTTCGCCACCTCGTCGCCGAACGTCGCGAAGCAACGGAACTCGCTGCCGGGGTAGATCAGCTTGTCGTAGATCTCGTCCGAGAGGACCGGCACGTCCTTCTCGACGGCCACCTTCGCCAGGGCCTCGAGTGCCGGGACGTCGTAGGTCATGCCGGTCGGGTTCGAGGGGTTGTTGAGCATCATCAGCTTCGTGCGGTCGGTGACGGCGCCTGCGAACTGGTCGGCCGTCAGGCGGAACCCGCTTTCGAGCGTCGTCGGCACCAGCACGGGCGTCGCCCCGGTCAGCTCGACGAGGGCGCTGTAGCTCACCCAGTACGGCGTCGGGATGACCACCTCGTCGCCCGGACCGCACAGGGCGGTCAGCACGTTGTGAATCGCGTGCTTCGCCCCGTTCGAGACCGTCACCTGGCTCGGCTCGTAGTTCAGGCCGTGCTCAGCGTTCACGGTCTCCGCGATCGCCTTCCGCAGTTCCGGCACGCCGACCGCCGGCGTGTAGTGCGTGTGGCCCGCGTCCATGGCCGCCTTCGCCGCCTCGCGAATGTGCTCCGGCGTGATGAAGTCCGGCTCGCCCAGCGTGAACTCGAGCACCTCCACCCCCGTCGCCTTCAGCTCCTTCGCCTTGGTGGCGGCGGCAATCGTCGCAGACGGCTTCAGCTGGGCAACGGCGGCGGAAAGCTGCATCGGTTCACTCCGGGGAGAATCTCGCGGGGCCGGATTGTCGAGCGGTCCCGTCGACCAGTCAACCATCCGCCCCGCCCCGGGACGGACGCCCGTCCGCGGTGACGGTTCGCCGTCACGATCCCCTCTTTCCGCTTGAGCAACGCCCCCCGCCGCGGGAGAATCACGCCTTCCACTCGCCGCAACCCACTCGCGTTCGCTGAGAATCCCGATGGCCAAGAAGAAGAAGGCGTCCAAGGCCCCCAAGAAGAAGGCCGCGGCCGCCCCGCCGGAGCAGCCTGTCGCGCAACCACCCGGCGTCATGCCCGGCATGGGCGGCAGCCAGAACCCGATGATGGCCATGATGCAGATGATGCAGATGATGGCCGGCGGCGGCGCGGGACCCGCCATGGTCGACCCCTCCGCCCTCCCCTTCACCTCCAACGTCGGTGCCCCACAGCCAGTCGAGGACGACGATCCCGGTCTCGATGCCGACGTCATTCGCCCGGCCCTCCTGGACGATCTGGTCAAGGAACAGGAGGCCGTCCCGCTCGGCAGCGTGCTGGACCTCCTCTGCCTTGACGCAGATGGTTCGGCCACACTCGGCGGCGTTCCCATGGGCTGCACCATCGCCTTCGCCGGCCCCCCCGGAAAGGGGAAGACCCGCTCCGCCCTCGCCGGCATGGCGAAGGTCGCCCTCTCCGGCGAACGGGTCGCCTTCGTAGTGGCCGAAGAGGGCTTTCACGACCCCGAGGGCAACGGCCGAGACGACCTCTGCAGCCGCTTCACCAAGATCGCCATGCAGACCACCGGCCTCTCGGAGAAGGACGTCCGCACGAAGGTCCTCGAGAACGTCTACGTCCTGGAGAGCCAGTACCACAAGGGGCACAACTGGGACGACTTCGTCTCCAAGTACCGGTACCTCGTCGAACAGCAGGAGATCGGCTTCGTCGTCATCGACTCGCTGAACATGCTCGACCCCAGCCGCAACCACACGGCCGACAACCTCTCCGCCCTCAAGACCTACAACCACCAGCAGGGGGTCACCTGCCTCTGCATCGGCCAGATCAAGGACACCGGCGGCCCCGTCGGCGGCGAGGCCCTCATGCACACCGCCGACGTCGTCTTCCTCCTCGAGGAAATGTCCCTCGGCTCCAAGGAGATCGCCGAACTCTGGGGCGGCAAGTACCGCGACAAAATCGACACCGTCCGCGCCGTCAAGTCCGTCACCACCCCCATCTTCCCCCACCCGGTGCGAGTCGACCGACAACCCGAAACCGGCGTCCTCACCGTCCACGAGAGCCAACCCGAGATGTACGCCGTGCCTGGGACGGGTTGATCGAGTTGCCGCAACATCGACCACTCAACATTGGGCTGCACACCCTTCCATACTTGAGGCAGTTTCCGTATACTCAATAAGCAGTTCACCGAACCGAAGATGGAGTGCGAGGTGCCACTCGTTGGATCAATCCTCACAGCGTTGGGGTTTGCTGCCGACAGTATTGCAATCGCTCAGGCTGTGCGCGCGCACGTCGGTCCACAGGAGGACCTGTTTAGCACGTGTTTCCGACTCGCAGTTCATCGACATAGAACTCATCTGCTCCGACTGTCTGACGCAACAAACGTCGATGACATTCGGGTCGATGAGCAAGCGCTTGAGAGAGTTCTCTCCGAATTCGCTTCGCACTCTGATTTCTGCGATGCCGTTACGAGCTCCTCTGCCAGACGGGACTTGGCGAAGCACTTTCGTCTGGCCGTCATTATACCAGGCCATAGCCTCACCGATCGCCAGCTTGACGACGAGATCTCCCGGATCGTCATCTCTGCATTTGAAGACTTCATAACTCGACTCCCCGTCGAAGTCAGTTCCACCTTTCACGCCAGAGACCGTGACAACGCCATCATTGCCGGACAACTGTCCGATATACGTTCCCAGTTGTTAGACATTGCTAAGGTCGTATCATCACGCTCACAGTATCTCGACGGAACCCAGATTCAGAACGAGAGCTTCCAAGAGCACTTCCACAACCCGTTCCGCATCGTCAAGGCCGAGGAGCTTGACCGTGACTCAGATCTTTTAGCACGACTCTTTGATGAACCTGCCCTCTATCGCCAAGTCCAAGGCCCGAGCAACCTCGTACTCGAAGGTGGCCGAGGGTGTGGAAAATCGACAATACTTCGTTCGCTTTCAGTTCGTGCTGCTGTGCAGCTTGCTTCATTGCGAGGCACCCGAAAGCTGACGTTCCGCGAAACGGGCCTGCAGTACTTCGGAGTCTACGTCAAGCTGCCGCGTGGGTTGTTTAACGAGTGGAGTCCCGACGTCAAGCTCACGCTCGATGCCGCAAGAACACTCTTTCAGCATTCCTTCAACATGATGCTGCTCAAGTTCTTCATAAAGGAGCTCGTCCACGCACGCGACACTGATCTCATAACTCTGACGTCTCAAGCTGAGTCCGTTGCTTCCGGAGAGGTGGCGGGCTTGATCTCGCCAGAAGACAAGGCGGCTTCCTTGTCGGAGCTGAGCAAGTTGATCGCTCGCGAAGAACGATCCGTCCGCAACTATATTGGGTCCCTCCGGCTCGGTGACGGGAAACAACGCGCCTACGAAGGCGAGTTCACGTCTGTGCACGACTTTCTCGATCAGGCAATGGATGCATTTCGGAACGCGGTCGAGGACTTGCGAGGAAAGCGCGTCTTCTTCCTGCTCGACGAGTACGAGAACCTTGCTGACTTTCAACAGACCGTCGTGAACACGATCGCCAAGTTGCGGCCGCACTCCCTGTCGCTGAAGATCGCCGCGCGTCCAATGGGGATAAAGAGTCGAACCGATCTCAATGGTGAAGAGATTCAGCAACCGCGCGACTACGAAGTACTACCCCTCGATTATGACGTCAACGACCGCCACTATCGTGAGTTGCTCTTGTCCATCGCGAGAAAGCGGCTCAGGACTGGAGGGTTTGGGTCCACTCACCTCGATGCGCTTCTTGCGGAAGCACCTCCGTTCCACACTGCGACACGTGAGGCAGTGGATGACGCGCTCGCCGCCATGTTTGGAGATGTCACGGACGAGCGGCATCACCAGTTCGATGAAACACTGATCTTTAGGCTTGCCACCTCCCCACGGCGGCCTCGGACGTATGCGGGATTTCACGATTTCGTCGCTTTGTCGAGCGGGATCATCAGCACGTTCTTGGAGCTCTGCCGGGTCACGTTCTACCTCGCAGAGGGTGAGGGTGTCGATGTACGGAACGGGAGTCGCATCCCATGGCCGGTTCAGAACGAAGCTGCGTATCGGGTGTCCAAGGCAGCGATCGATTACGTCCATCGGATCGAGAACGACGGTCCTCGTCTCACGCGTCTCGTGCGCGATCTCGCAGACATCTTTCGCGCGAGGCTGTTGCATCATTCCAGCGCGCCCGAAGCCGCACGCGTGACGATTGCCGACCCGGAGAAACTTGACGACGAAGAGTCTGAGGTACTGCAGTCGCTCATCGAGGAGGGTGTTCGATGGACTGTGTTGCATTCTCCAGGTCCAGTAGGGTCGTACTTGCCAAAGCACCTGACCGATGTTCGGAGCTCGGAGTTTTATCTGAATAGGATCTTCGCTCCTGCTTTGCGTATTAGCCACAAGCCACGCTGGCGAACAACGTTCACAACGCACCAACTGAGGGCGCTTGTCGCGGACGACACCCGAAAGAGCACACTCTCTCGTCTTGTGCGTAAGCATCGCAGTACGGACGAGGACGAGGGCGATGACGAGGGTGGTAAGCTATTCTAGGAGGATGCAGATG
The DNA here is from genome assembly GCA_028284885.1 of Planctomycetaceae bacterium. Classification (GTDB taxonomy): domain Bacteria; phylum Planctomycetota; class Planctomycetia; order Planctomycetales; family Planctomycetaceae; genus JANQQW01. The sequence continues at coordinate 8,463 of JANQQW010000203.1, read as the reverse complement.
AGTGATTCGCCAATGGAGTTTGGGAGTGTGACGGATGTTCTCCCGGATATCTGTGATCACACGCTTGTGCTGTGTGCAAGTCCAGAGGAACGTTGTCTGGGCGTTGTCGATTCGTTAGGCGGAGCTCGCCCCCGGCGGACCGTGCTTCTCGAGATCGTCGATGAGCCGAACTCCGCCCGTGTACAGAACATCGAGCGGATTGTCACGAATTGCGGCGGTGTCCGGCAGGTTGAACGTGTGCGAATCCAACACAAGGACCCCGTGTTTGGGATCGATGCTCTGTCGGATGCCCTTGAGGGCGAGGGTGGTGTTATCGCATGTGATATCTCCACATTTCCGCGGAACACCTTGCTTCTCTCACTTCGTGCCACACAGAGGGCTGCTCCTGATGCGAAGGTCACGATCTTGTATTCGGAGCCCTCGACGTACTCTTCGCCCACGTCCGGCCCGTTGGGAATGCGAGGGGTAGCGGCGGTGCCATCATTCGCAGCGCCCTACCAAGCGCGTGACGATCTGGTTCTGATAGTCTTTCTCGGCTACGAGGGCGAGCGTGCCCTAGGACTATGGCAGGCGATCGAGCCGAACCGCACAATCGCCGTCGCACCCCGCCCAGCCTACCGTGACGAGATGGCAGGTGAGGCGGAACGAAAGAACAGCGCGCTTCTCGCCGCGCTAGCAGAAGACGACCTGTTCGTCGTTGATGCGCGGAATCCAGTCTCGACATATCGACTGTTGAAGTCGTTGTGGACTGATGATGCGTTGGCTAGAGACGCGAATGTGTTCATCGCTCCGTTGGGCACGAAACCAGAGGTCGTTGGGATGTACTCCTTTTGCCGCGACCACGAAGATGCAGCAACAATTGTGTACGCGGGAGTGATCGACCACGATCAGACGTACCTTTCGCGAGGGGTTGGCCGGAAGTGGCTCTTGCCGTTTCCTGAGAGGAGCGATTGTGGTTGATGTACGGGCTGTGTCGCTCCGCGCTATGTACGCGGCAACCGTACCGCGCAACGGGTACGCTACGCATCGCTGGGATAAGTACCCAGCGAAGATGATCCCCGAGATGGCCCGTTTCGCCATTGAGCGTGTCTCCGACGCCGGCGACTTGGTCGTCGACCCGTTCTGCGGGTGCGGGACGGTACAGGTTGAGGGTTCGCTCCTCGGGAGACCGACGCTTGGCATTGACGTCAATCCGATTGCCGTGCTCTTGGCAAGGGCGAAGTCGGCAAGGTTCGATGCAGGACGCCTCAGGCGACACGCAACTGAGGCCATCGAGGGCGCGCGTAGGAATAGGCACGCCGAGGCGCCCCCCTCCTGTTGGGTGGACTATTGGTTTACTCGTGCAACTCTCGGTAAGCTGCGAGCGCTGGCATCGACTATCGAATCACGCGAGCGTATCAGTGTAAAGTACCGAGATCTATTGCGTGCCTGTCTTGCGGTCGCTGTGCGTCGGTGCTCTCGTGCCGATCCACGGAGCCCAAAGCCGTTCATTTCGGCGAGGGCCCGTAGTACGAGAGTCGGGCGCCACTTCGATCCATTCGCGCACTTTGTGGAGGTGGTCGAGGAGCTCTGCGTGGCTGGGGGCGATCTTCAGAAGCGGATGGCATCTCCACCGGGAACGGTTACCATCCAGGGCGATGCACGTCACATGGACGTCTACGTCGATCCCAGCGTGGACGCCTTTGTCACGTCACCGCCCTACTTGTCGGCACAAGACTATTTTCGCTCGACGAAGCTCGAACTTGCGATCCTTGGTTCCATCAGCGGCGATGAAGTGCGTCTTCTTGGATCGAGGATTCTGGGCTCTGGTCGTGGGCGGCGGCCGAGAGTTGATTGGGACTGCGTTGGGTGGTGTCCTGCTGCAGTCTCTCGACTCAGCAGCAAGGATCCACGGGCAGCCGCAGACGTCAATTCGTACCTTGTTGGTATCCGCGACGTGTTGCGAGGTATGCACGCTTTACTTCGACCCGGTGGCATGGTGTGCATGGTCGTGGGGAACAGTACTCTCCGTGGAGAGTCGCTTAGTGTGCATCGTTGGGTCGTCCGAATTGGTTCTGCTGTTGGCTTTTCTCTGTTCGATCATGTCGTCGATCGTATTCGGGATCGTCGAATTCCTCCGAGTCGTTCACATGGGACGATTATTGAGAACGAGCACTTGCTATTCTTCAAGAAGGGGACTTGACCGGGTCCGTGGGGTGGCATGGCGTAGTGGCGACGCGGGGCAGCCATATGCGGTGGAATTGACTTGTGCATGCCTGTGTGTCTTAGGCGTCAAGGCATGGCACACGGTGCTCGCTGGGCGATGGCGACTCCTCCGCCGTCCTTGAACACGTGCTCCCAGTGGTACTCAAGGGCCTGGGGGGCTGGGTGGAACCTCGACGGCAGTGTGAGTTCGTGGCCGTGGAGGGTGTTTCGGGCGGGGTGCAGGAGTAGCGGGAGGCGGGCGGTTGTAGAATCCTCGCGGAGGCGGCGGGAGACGAGGACTCGGTGGTCCTCGTCGATCGTGATCAGGCCGCGGTCGAAGGTGCGGTCGAACAGGGCGTTCAGGCAGAGGCCGTTACGGGGGTCGGCCCGGCGGCTCACCGAGTCCTTCCACGGCACGATGTGGCTCGCCACCAGCAATTCCGGCAGGGCGAAGCCGGAGATCTCGCAGCGGTGGTCGTACGAGACGAGCACGGCCGAGCGGAAGAACGACTGCACCCGGCGCGTGCGGACGAGCCGTTCGACCTCCGTCGGGCCGTCCGGCGGCGACGGCAAGTGTTCGTCGGTCGAGGTCGCCGTGTCCGCGGCGGGATCGGCGAGGGCCTCGGCCTCGAAGGCGATCGCCTCGGGGTCGTTCGTGAAGTCGTCCCACATCGCCCGGTCGGCCCGCGAGGCGTTGGCGAGGCCGCTGCGGCCGGTGGCCGTGATCGCCGGGTCGAGACTGGCGAAGTTGACCGCCTTCATCGCGACGGCAGACGGCGTCCGCCCGATCCGCTCCGCGACGGCCACGATCTCCGGATTCGTGTGGTGCAGTTGGCCGAACGGCAGACGGACGTAGAGCCGGAGCGCGAGCAGGAGTTCGTCGCGAGTCCAGTTGCGGCGTCCGGCCACGGCGGCTCCGGGATCGAGGTCGGTCCCCAGGGTAGCGGGCGCGGCGTTGGGAGCGTAGTCGCGTCTCGGGGGTCGAACGACGGCGGGCCCTTCACCCGGGCCCTCTCCCGAGGGAGAGGGAGCCAGCGGTCGTCCGGAGCGGGGGTGTCACGACTCGGCCTCTGCGTGCAAGGCGTCGAGTTTCGAGTCGCGGTGTGTCTCCTCGTCCGCGACCGCCGCGGGGAGGTCGTGAACGAGGAGTCGGGGACCGCACTTGATGACGTAGCCGCCGCGCTCGTTGTCGAAGCGGACGATGAACCCGGCGGACCGCAACAGGCGGATGTGCCGGAAGACCGTTCTCCGCGAACTGTCGACCAAGGTGACCAGGTCGTCGGCGGACAGCCCGGGATTCGCGAGCAGCAGCCCGCACAGACGAAGAAGTCGCAACCCGAACGGGCCAGTCGGCAGCGCCGACTTCGGTGACGGTTGCTCCGTGTTCACGATTCACCTCCTTGACGACTGGCGGCGACCTCAACCCAAAGTGTGGGCGACGGCCCGGGTCTCCTCGCGAGAACGGCGATGCTCCTCGAGCGTCGTTCGGACGCGTGCGCAGACCCGGTCCACCAACTGGCTGCCTTCGCCGCCCGTCGATCGGACCAACGCCGCGACGTAGCACTCGAACGGTGTTGACGGAGGTCGCTCCATCGCTCGCTTCACGACACGCCGCAGATGCGCGTGGTGAGGGTCTCTCTGTTGCATGGCTGCTCCTTGGCAGAACTTCAGAAGCGGAGTCGTTCTCGAGGACTCACGGCAGGTCCTCGGCGGGGAACTCTTCCAATGACGGATCCACGGTCGACTGGTAGTCGAACGACAGCGACGACCAGCCGCTCGTCAGCACCTCCCCCGTCTGTGGATGCCACGCGACCGCCCGCACGCGGATCGTCTGCGCGCCGAAGCCGATGTCCCAGCTCAGGTCTTGTTCGAACCAACCCGTCGGGTCCGGATACGCCCACGCGTCGGCCACGTCGTCTCCGTCGACGTCGATCTCGATCATCGCGTAGCCGTCGGGGATCGAAGTGGTCACCCTTCCGGTGAGCACGGGGGCCAGAACCACGCCGGCAGCGTCTGCGCCGACGGACAGATCGCTCAGTGTCGGCGGGGCCACCGGAGTCGCTTGGTAGTCGAACGACAGCGACGACCAGCCGTCGGTCAGCTCCTCCCCCGTCTGTGGATGCCATGCGACGGCTCGCACGCGGATCGTCTGTTCGCCGAAGCTGAGGTCCGAGCTCAGGTCCTGTGAGATCAGCCCCCCTGAGTCCGGATACGCCCATGCGTCCGCCATGTCGTCCCCGTCGAGATCGATCTCGACCATCGCGTAGTCGCCGGGGGTGGCAGTGGTCAGTGTGCCGGTGAGCACGGGGGTCAGGACCACGCCGTTCCCGTCCGCGCCGACCGACAGACCGCTCAGTGTCGGCGGAGCGACGGGCGCGGCTTGGTAGTCGAACGACAACGACGACCAGCCCTCGGTCAGCTCCTCCCCCGTCTGTGGATGCCACGCGACCGCCCGCAGGTGGATCGTCTGCGGACCGAAGCCGAGGTCCGAACTCAGGTCCTGTGTGAACAGGCCCGCGGGGTCCGGATACGCCCACGAGTCCGCCATCTGGTCCCCGTCGACGTCGATCTCGACCATCGCGTAGTCGGACTCGCCCGCGTCGACGACGCCGGAGACTTCGGGGATCGAGACGACTCCGTCGCCGTCGCCGTCGTGTACCAGTGTCAGTGACGACAACGTGGGCGTGGCGGAGAGCAGGACTCTCGACTCGAGCACCTCGGCGGCAAGAGCGGCCGACGTTCGACGGCGACGGCGGGAGGACCGACGCTGACCGAACACGGCGCACAGGAATCGCGACAGACTCTTCACGAGGGTTCTCCAACGAGTGCGACTGAATGAGCACGGCCCGCACGGCTCGGGGCCGGCCTCGGGAGACGCCGTTGCGTTTGCGGGCCGTTTGCGGACACGGATTCACGGGAATCTCGTGCTGCGCGGCGCCATGCACTCGACGGGGGGGCCAGAATCGGCGTTGCCGGATTTCACTACGCCTTGACGACGCGTCTCACCGCCAGAATCATCAGTGGAGTGGTGATTCGCGGGCCCCCTTCGACCACGCCATGTCCGACAACTTCGCCGAACTCAAGGAGCAGCTCCGCCATGGAGACGATCAGGCGGCCGTCGCGTTGCTCTCGGAGTTCGGACCGCGCGTCCTGAGTGCCGTGCGTCGACGACTTGGCCGTCAACTCCGGACGAAGTTCGACTCCGACGACTTCGTGCAAGCGGTGTGGGCCTCCTTCTTCGCGCACGACGGCGGGCTCACGCGGTTCGAGAGCGCGGACGCACTGGTCGCGTTCCTCGTGGGCGTGGCCTCGAACAAGGTTGCTGCCGAGGGTCGCGCCCTGAAGACTGCGAAGCGAGACCCGGACCGCGAGACACGGACCGTCTCCGACGAGTCGGACACGTCGAGCGAGAACACGCCGAGCCAGTTCGCCGTCGCCAACGAACTCTGGTCCGCGATGCTGAGTCGCTTGTCTCCCGGCCAGCGGGCGATGGTGGAGTTGCGTCTGGCGGGGCACACACACGTGGAGATCGCCGAACGACTGGGTGTCACCGAGCGGACCGTTCGACGACTGTTCAAGCGGTTGCAGCGACAGGTCGGTCCGGAGTGAACACCATGCAGAACGCCGCGGACGACCTCCGTTCGCGACTGGACCGACATCTCCGAGAAGGCGGGGAGTCGGGACCGTTTCGAGCGAGGGAGATCCTGGCGGGGGACGAGGCTCTGCGCGAGAACGAGTCCGCCGTCATCGACCTCGCCTACGAGGAGTACTGTCGGCGGACGGCCGACGGCGAGCAGATCGATCGGTCGGAGTTCGCGGCCGAGTTTCCCGAGGTTCAGGACTCGCTCGCTCGGCTCCTCGCCCTCCACACCCTGTTGGGCCATCCGTCTCGCGACTGGGGCAGTCAACGCACCTTCGACTGGCCGATCGTCGGAGAGCAGGCGTGCGGCTTCGACCTCGTCGAGGAGCTGGGGCGAGGGGCGTTCTCGCGGGTCTTCCTGGCGCGGGAGCTGGCGGTCGGGGGGCGGGAGGTCGTCGTCAAGTTCAGCTCGCGTGGCGGAGACGAAGCCGCCGCGCTCGGGAAGTTCGAGCACGCACACGTCGTCAAGGTCTACTCGGCTCGTCTGGAGTCCAACGGGCTCGTCGCGATCTGCATGCCGTACGAGGGCCGGCGTACGCTTCAGGACGTCTGCCTGGGGGCCCGGGACTCCGTCGACGCCGTCGTCGAGACGTTCGAGAAGCTGGCCGATGCACTCGACCATGCTCACGAACACGGTTTCCTGCACTGCGACGTCAAGCCCTCGAACGTGCTGGTGCGCGAGAACGGAGAGCCCGTTCTCCTCGACTTCAACCTCGCCCGAGACACGAGTCGCGATCAGGCAGTCGCGGGCGGCACCCTGCCGTTCATGGCTCCCGAGCAGATCGCACAGGTGATCGGCGACCGGGACGCGGTCGTCGGGCCGGCCACGGACGTGTTCGGGTTGGCGGCGACGATGTACCACGTCGTCGTCGGACAACCTCCGTTTCCCGCCGACAACACGTCCACGCTCCATTCGGCTCTGTCTGACCGTGAGCACGTGAGCGAACTCCTCGTCGAACTGCGGTCACGAGTCCCCGCTGGACTTGCCCGGCTCGTCACGAAGGCGATGAGCTTCGATCCGCAGTGTCGCCCGGCGAACTGTCGAGCCTTCGCCGGGGAGCTCGCGGCTTGGCGGCGGCGACGTTCCGTTCGGCGACCCTTGGCCTTCGTTGCGGTCGGCGCCGTTGCCTTGGCCTTCGCAGCCTGGTCGCTTTCAGCGCCACCGGGATCGGCCGGACCACCCGGGGAAGGCAGCCAGCCCTCTCCGGCCGCAACGCGACGCTCTGACTCGGTCGTGGGCAAGGGAGTGGTGGCGGAAGAGGAAGACGTCGACTGGCAGGCGGAGTACCGAGAGGCCAGAACGCTGCAACGGGAGCAAGCCTGGGATCGAGCCCTCGAAATCCATCTTCGACTACTCGACCAAGACGACGACGAGCTGACGGGTGCGGGTGTGGATCCCGCCATGGTGTTCGACTCGGCGAGGTTCTGCCTGCTGGCTCGTGCGACCGGCCTGGAGGACGACGAGGCATTCGACCGACTCCAGAGTCTCCGGCGCGATCGCGCGACGGACGTCGGCGAGTTGAGTGCCAAGTACGCCGCCGCCACCGCAGACATTCGGAGTCCGCAACAGAGCGTCGTGGAGAAGGCGTGGTTTCCGCTTCGGTCCGTCGTGGCACGAGACCACCGTGACGCGAAGAAGCGCATGGCACTCGCGGTCTTGACACTCCTGATGTCGAGGGCGACCGGGCCGGTCGACGCGAACGCGGCGTCGGGACTCCGTCGCGAGGCCGAACTCCACAGCCGGCTGTCGATCGACCACGAGCGCGGCCTCGTCGAGTGACGACGGCCAAGGTCACCGGAACCACCGCAACCGCCGGAGGATCCGGGAGACGATCGACGGGTCGGCGTTGAACTCCTCCTTGGTGAACTGATGCTCGACGCCGAGCAGCTGCGCCCGTGACGCCGCTTCGGGATCGTCTTCACCCGAGATGAGGACCACGGGTGTGACGGCCAGCCGCGGGTCCACGCGGAGTTCCTTCAAGAACTCGAACTCGTTCATTCCCCGAATGCTGTGGTCGAGAAACACCGCAGTCGAGTTGGAGGACTGGTCGGACGTCGCCGCCTTCGTCAAGAGCTCCAACGCATCGGCCCCGTCTCGAACGGCGACGACGTCGAACCGCTCGTCGTGGAGATCGACTCTGCACCGTACGAGTTCGCACTGCAGTTCGTCGTCGCCCACGACGACGACCGTACCAACCGTCTTCTGCATTGAGTTTCTCGACCCTGAACTGGGTTGGGACTACTCCAACTCCTACTGGAATTGCGGTACCGGTGGGGAACCGGACAGGGATTCTCCGGGGAGACGACGGAAATCCGTCTCACTTCGAGGAGCCTCGCGGACGGAGTCGTCGGCCCTTGCTGCGGTCGTAACTCGTGAGGAGGAGGTCGAGGTTCTCGGCGATGGTGCGCTGCAGGTCCGGGTGGTGGGGGCCGAGCTTCTCGGTGGCCTTCTGGGTGACGACTTGCCTGGCCACGTGGTGGTAGAGGTCGCGGTGAGGACCGAGGCGGCGGAGGTAGGTGCTGATCGAGTACCGGGCGAGCCGGTCGAGGTGGGTCGTCTCGGGGAACCGGTGGACCAGCCGTTCAACGCGGAGCACCTCCGCGACCAGGTCCTCGTCGGAGATGGTGCGACGGGGGTC
>JANQQW010000198.1 GCA_028284885.1 Planctomycetaceae bacterium | reverse complement strand
AGGTCGCCCAGCCGCTCGCGCACCGTCGCCATCGTGTCGCGAATCGCCGCCTCGCACGCGGCCTCGCTCGGACCGCGGGCCGTGACCCGCAGCGAGATGGTCGCCGCGTGGGCCGTGATGCCGACCTCCGGCTCGCGGCCACGGGCGGTCAGGTCGCCCAGCCGCTCCTCCATGTCGGACTCGCCCGCCCCGAAGCACTTCAGCACACGGTGGCGAATCACGCTGCCGGTCGCGTCGAGCCGCGGGACGACCTCGAAGTCGAACATCCGCTTCATCTCGCTGGGCACGCCCGGCATCGCGGCCACCACGCTGGTCGAACGACCGGGTCGCTCGACCGGCATCCAGACCCCCGGCGCGGTCCCACGCGGGTTGGAGATCGGCTCGCTCCCGGCCGGGAACATCGCCTGAATGCGGTTGCGTTCCGGCATGGTGCGGCCGCGTCGCTCGAACAGGTTGCGGACGTGGGCCAGCGAGTGCTCGTCGAGCACGAGCTCCACGCCGACGGACTCCGCCATCGCCTGCCGCGTCAGGTCGTCGAGCGTCGGCCCGAGACCGCCCGTCACGAGGACCACGTCCGAACGCTCCGCGGCGCGGCGGAGCGAGTCGACCATCACCGGGAGGTCGTCGGCGATCGTCGTGTGGGCCAGCACCGGAATGCCGATCTCGCCGAGGCGGTTGCTCAACCACTGGCTGTTCGTGTCGAGCCGCGCTCCGCTCGTCAGCTCGGAACCCACCGCCACGATCTCGGCTCGTCGACTCTCGGTCATCCCTCGTCCCGTCTCGGGGTCCGTGTTCAGGAGGCCGCGGCCGGCGGCGACTCGACCTCGTCGACCACGGCCCGGTACACCTCGGCCGTCCGCTCCGTCATCCGTTCCACGCCGAACTCCCGACGGACGAGTTCCCGCCCGGCGTCTCCCAGCGTGCGGGCACGAAGCGGGTCGTCCAGCAGTTCGACGATCCTCTGCGCGAGCACGCCGCTGTCGCGGGGCGGGACGACGAACCCGGTCTCCCCGTCCCGGACGACGCTGTACACGCCGCCGACCCCGCTGGCGACGACCGGACGGCCGAGCGCCATCGCCTCGAGCATCACCGTGCCCAGCCCCTGTTGCAGGGACGGCAGGCCGAAGACGTCCATCGCCGCGAGCGGGACGCGGAAGTCGTGGAGGTTCGGTGCGAAGGTCACGTGCCGGTCGATCCCGAGCGTCCGCGAGACGCGCCGCAGGTTCGACTCCTCCGGCCCCGCCCCGGCGACCAGGAACTCGACTCGCCGACCGGTCGCCAGCACCCGTTGTGCGGCTCCGAGCAGGAACGGAACGCCCTTCACCACCTCCAGCGGTCCCGCCGTGCCGACGACCGGGACGTGACCCGGGTCGAGCACCGGCGGCGGGGGCTCTCCGGTCGGCTCCTCGACGCCGCTGTGGATCACGTCGATCGCGTCGTCGCCCAGACGGACTCGGCCGACGAGGCTCGACCGGACGGCCCGGCTGACCGTGATGATCCGGCGGATCGGCATGCCGGACCACGTCTCCGGCGTGCGGCCGGACACCGGTTGGTGGACCGTGTGCACCATCGGCTTCCGCAGCTGCCGTGCGACCCTCGCCGCATGAGCGGCCACCGCGGTCGACTGGGCGTGGACCACGTCCGGATCCAGTTCGCGGAGGTCGCGGACCATCGCCTCGAGCACGACGCGTCCCCAGACGGGAACGTCGAGCCGGGGGTACTCTCGCAGATCGAGGTTCGCACGCCGGCCCTCACCGACCGACCGGGCGTCCGGCGTGACGACGGTCGCCTCGACCTCGTGGGCGGCGAGGTGCTGGGCGAGCCGCAGCGTGTAGGACGAGCTCCCGCGCACCTCGAGGCGGCCGCTGAGGAGCAGGACCTTCGTCTTCGACACCGTCACGACCTTCGGAACGGCCGCGGACGGTCGAGAATCTCGCTGAGCAGGATCGCCTGCCGGACACCGTCCGGGCTTCGTAGCCGGTCGACGAGCGGGTGCACGTCGTGCTGGATGCCGGCGACGTCCGCAGGCATCTCGGCGTCACGGTCACCGAGGTTGGCATCGACGCCTTCCTCGATGTTGGAGGACATGTACGACTCGACGTGGGCCCGCAAGCCGTCCCCCAGGTGCGCGCCGTGCTCCTCGACGACCTCGACCTCGATCGGCTCGTCCAATGCGGGGCGCCGCTGCGGCCTTCTCGGTGGTGTGGGTTGTGGGCGACGCGGGGGTGTCGGTCGGCGGCGGGGCGGCTCGCGGACCACCTCCACCACGGGCACCTCGTCGTCGTCCACCGGCCGGCGCGACCCGCCGACCTCCTGCAGGAACGCGTCGATCTCCGACGAGACCCGTTCGTCACGCGGACGCGGCTGTCGCCGCTGCGGCTGTTGCCGTCGCACGCCGCCGCGGTTGCCGCCGTCGTCGTTCTGGTTCTGCACGACCTGCATCACCCAGCCGAGGAACATCACGATCAGGAAGACCGCGAAGAACACCGAGCCGATGTCGATCGCCAGCAACACGTTGGTTGCGGTCGGCAGGATCACGGGAGACTCCGGTTACTTGGAGGTGGTCGAGGAGACCGAACGTCCTTCGCCGGCGATGGCGGCCCGCATCTTCGTGTCCGCCTTCACGTTGTCCAGCTCGTAGTAGTCCATCAGGCCGAGCTGCCCGCCCCGGAAGGCGGCGGCGATCGCCTCGGGGACCTCCGCCTCGGCCAGCACCACCTTCGCCCGACTCTCCTGGACGGCCGCCTTCTGCTCCTGCTCCTGAGCGTAGAAGGCCGCCCGCTTCTGCTCGGCCCGGGCCTCGGCCACTCGCATGTCGGCCTCGGCCTGGTCGGCCTGCAGCCGGGCACCGATGTTCTCGCCAACGTCGATGTCCGCGATGTCGATCGAGACGATCTCGTACGCGGTCTGCGCCTCGAGCCCCTGCCCCAGCACGGTCTGCGAGATGAAGTCCGGGTTCTCGAGCACGGTCGCGTAGGAGGGGGTGGAGCCGATGGCCTGCACGATGCCCTGGCCGACGCGGGCGATGATCGTCTCCTCGGTCGCCCCGCCGATCAACTGGTGGATGTTGGTCCGCACGGTCACGCGGGCCCGGGCCTTCAACTGAATGCCGTCGTCCGCCACCGCGTCCAGCGTGCCGGCGGTCTTCTTCGGGTCGGGACAGTCGATGACCTTCGGGTAGACGCTGGTCCGAACGGCTTCGAGCACGTCCCGGCCGGCGAGGTCGATCGCCTGGGCGGTCTCCCAGTTCAGGTCGATCTGTGCCTTGTTCGCGGCGATCAACGCCTTGATGACGTTCGGCACGCTGCCGCCGGCGAGATAGTGCGCCTCGAGGGCCTGCGTGCTGATGCGGTAGTTCTTCGTGAGACCGGCCTGCACGGCCATGATCTTCGCCTGCACGATGACGGCCGGGTTCACGCGACGGATGGTCATCATCACGAGGCTGACGAAGCCGATGCCGGCCCGCGTCATCTTGCACTGGATCCACAGACCGAAGTACCGGGCGAAGATCGCCAGGAACACCAGCATGAACAAGAAGACCACGACGGCGATCACCAGACCGATCACGCCGGTGTCTTGGGCCAGCAGGGGAACGAGTTCCGGCATCGTGGTCCTCGAAGGTCGAACGTCGTGTTGAGGGCTCTCGTGGGAACGGAGGCCCGCCGGCGGCGGATCTCCCCGAACCCGTCTGTTCGCAGTCTAGCCGGGAGAAATCTCGAAGTCGATCGGGGGATCGTCCTCTTGGGCAACCGCGGGGCGGTCGCCGAAGTCCTCGGCCTCGGCGGGCTTCTCGACGCGTTCCCGCACGACGAGCCGGGCACCGCGGATGCCGACGATCTCGACCTCGGTGTTCGGCTCGATCAGCATTCCCTCGCTCTCGCAGTGGACCCGCTCGCCGTCGACCAGCACGATCCCGCCGGGGGTGAGCATGTTGACCGTCCGTCCGGTCTCGCCGACGAGGCTCTTCAGGTGCCGCTCGTGGGCCGTGTCCCCCTGGAGCTCGTCCGCCTTGGGGGGCTCCAGCAGGGCGGCCTTGCCGACCGGCGTGTACGGGAAGACGTACAACGCGCAACCCGCCACCACCGGGGTCGCCACGACGGCCGCCACGACGAACCCCCAGAAGGAGTTCGGCGAGGTCTCCCACCACGCCGTGTACGCACAGTAGACCGCGGCGAGCAGGCACGAGGCGGAGAACAACGCGAGCAGGCCGCCGGACGGAATGAAGATCTCGGCGAAGATGACCGCGAGCCCGACGAGGAGCAAACAGATGGCGATCTGGCCGTAGTCCACGGACTCTCTCCCTCGGAGCAGTTTCGCTCGCGATCCGATTCTAGACCCCGGCCGCGCCGGGGCAAGCGCCGATCCGCCCGCTCACCCGGCTCCGTCCTCCGGCGCCCGCTGCTGCGATCGCCCGGCCAGCACGCCGGCCGCGGCCCCCGCCAGCAGCAGTTCCGCCGCCCAGAAGGCGATCGCCCCCCACACCGGCCAACGGCCCAGTTGCGTCGTCCGGCGAACGAGGTACGTCGGGAACGAAGTCGCCTCTTCGAAGGCCCGTTTCTCCCCGCCGACGACGAGCCCCGCCAGCCCCCCGTTCGACTCGCTCCGCTGCCGCTCCAGGTCTCGCCGGAGTTCGGCCCGCACCTCCCGCGCCCAGTCCCGGTACGTCACGACGGTCCCGCCGCCGACGCCCAGCACCGCAGCCACGGCCGTCACCGAGACGACCAGCCACAGCCGATCGGGGACGTTCCGCCGCGCGAGCTCGCCACTGACGAATCCCAGGACCAACCCGCACCCGACGGGGAACAGGACCAACAACCGGGCCCGCGGGGGGACCTGCGGCGACGCGAACGCGATCGCCACCGCGAGCACGCACGTCGGGACCAGCCAGGTCAGCAGCGACGGCCCGTCCGGTGGTCGCGACTCGGCCATCGGTCACGGCCGCCGCGAGAGGCCGCACGCGTGGCGGGCCCGGTCGAGCACCTCGCGGCCCTTCTCTCTCGCCGCCTTCGCCCCGGCCTGCAGCACGTCCTCCACCTCGCTCGGGTTCGCCTCGAGTTGGGCCCGCCGCTCGAACGCCTCGGCGAAGTGCTCCATGGCCGCCTCGTACAACGTCTGCTTCGCCTCGCCGTAGCCCATGCCGCCGGCCCGGTACCGGGCCGCCAGTTCCTCCTGCTGCTCCGGCGTGCTGAAGAGCTTGTACAGCGTGAAGACGGCACACCCGTCCGGATCCTTCGGGTCCTCGACCGGCGTGGAGTCCGTCTTGATCGACATGATCTTCTTCCGCAGCCGCTTCGGCGTGTCGAAGATCGGGATCGTGTTCCCGTAGCTCTTGGACATCTTCTCGCCGTCGGTGCCCGGCACCTTGGCGGTCGCGTCCAGCACGCGGGCCTCGGGCAGCACGAAGACCTCCTGCCCGTACACGTGGTTGAACCGCCCGGCCACGTCCCGCGTGACCTCGATGTGCTGCACCTGGTCCAACCCGACCGGGACAACGTTGCTGTCGTACAGGATGATGTCGGCCGCCATCAGCACCGGGTAGGTGAACAGCCCGGCGTCCGCCGCGAGCCCCTTTTCCTTCTTGTCCTTGTAGGCGTGGCACTTCTCGAGGAGGTGCATCTGCGTCAGCGTCATCAGCAGCCACGTCAGCTCCGGAATCTCCGGCACGTCCGACTGCCGGAACAGCCGCGCCTGCTCGGGGTTCAGCCCGAGCGCAAGCAGGTCGATCGCCGCGTCCCGCACGAACCCGGCGAGTTCGTCGGCACTGCGAATCGTCGTCAGGGCGTGCAGGTCCGCGATGAAGTAGAACGCCTGCTCGTTCTCCTGCAGCGCGATGTACTGCCGAATGGCCCCGAAGTAGTTGCCCCAGTGGAACCGTCCCGTGGGCTGAATCCCGGAGAGAACTCGCACGTCAGTCGCTCACTTCACGGCTGGGGTGGTTGGGTGGAACCACAGAGGCACAGAGGGTCACAGAGAAGACTACAGCAGCACGACGTGTCGCAAACCCTGACACGTCATTTCTTCTTGGAAGCGGAGACGTCGACGAGGTACTCGCCGGAGAGGTACACCGTCCCGAACCGAGAACGAAACGGGGTCGGCGGCGGCGGTTGTGCCGCTTGCGGACCGGGGTTCTTCGGGTCGAACGGCCTCGTCTGCTTGCGTTCGATCCGTTCGATCGGGCCAATCACCTCGACGACCTGATCGCGCTTCATCAAGTAGGTGAGACCGCCGTTGCCGAAGCTCTGAATTCGTTCGTCCCGGCGTTTCTCCTCTCTCGCCTGCTGTGCCGCGCGCTGGGCCCTTGCTTCAGCGAACCGCTCGTCGAGGCGCTTTCGCCTTGCTTCGACGATCGACAGTTCCCGTTCGATGGCGGCATCGATCCGTAGGCGATACCGCTCGAACTCGACTCGTCCAGTGTTCTTCCAGTTCCCCCAAACGACGATGTCCACGGCTCCCATCGCGCGCTCGACCCTCGAGATCGAGAACTGCAACTCTAGCCCGGTTGCCGTCGAGTCCTCCTTCCCACGAATCGACTTGATCGAACCGTCGTCGTTGCGGACGGCCCGCTTCATGAGATCGGCGAACGTTTCGCTCACGTACGGCTCGTCGGCTGCGATCGGCGAAACGACTACCAGCATCAAGACCGCACTTGCCACTCGCATAATGCACACTTCCATGTTTGGTTCGGCCGAGCAGTGAATCTCTCTGTGTCCCTCTGTGCCTCTGTGGTTCACCCCAACTCGTTCGCCGTCAGCGTGCCGATCACGTCCGTCACGCGAGACACGCCTTCTTCACCCAGTGCCGCAGCAAGGCCGTCGACCAGGGTGCTCGACACGCTGGGGTTGTAGAAGTTCGCCGTGCCGACCTGCACCGCGGAGGCGCCGGCGACGAGGAACTGGAGGACGTCGTCGACCGTCGCGATGCCGCCGATGCCGATGATCGGGACGTCGACCGCCTGGGCGACCTGCCAGACGATGCGCAGCGCGACCGGCTTGATGGCCGGGCCGCTCAGGCCGCCGAGGTTCGCCCCCAGGATCGGCTTCCTGGCCCGCCAGTCGACCGCCATGCCCTGCAGCGTGTTGATCAGCGAGACGGCGTCCGCCCCGGCCTTCGCAGCCGCCTCGGCGATCGGCCGCACGTCGGTCACGTTCGGCGTCAGCTTCGCGATCACCGGCAGGTCGCACGACTCGCGAACGGCCCGCACGACCTCGGCGGCCCGCTCGGCGTTCGTGCCGAAGTCGACGCCGCCGCTGACGTTCGGACAGGAGAGGTTCAGTTCGACCGCGTCGATGCCGGGCCGGTCGGCCTTGCGGATGTGCTCGCCGAGCCGGCCGGCCATCGTGGCGAACTCCTCGGTCGTCCGCGCCGCGATGTTCGCGACGAAGGCCGTCCCGAGCCCGGAGAGGTACGGCACGTGGTTCTCGAGGAAGTAGTCGATGCCGTCGTTGTCGAGGCCGATCGAGTTGAGCATGCCGCCCGAGGTCTCGACCGTCCGCGGCGGCGGGTTGCCGGTCCGTGGGAGCGGCGTGACGGTCTTCGGCACGATGCCGCCGAGCTTCGTGAAGTCGACGAAGGCCGCCATCTCCCGCGCGTAGCCGAACGTGCCGGACGCAACGAGGACCGGGTTGCGGAGACGCAGACGACCGAGTTCGACACCGAGTTCGACGGACATTCGCGGATCGTACCGACGAGCCGGTCCCGGCGGCAAACGTGGCAGTCGCCGGACGTAGGTTCGCGAGATCGGGCGTCGATCGCCTGCGGCCCCTCTCCCTAGCCCTCGCCCCGGCGGGGAGTGGGGACCGAATCGTGCCGGTTGTCCGGGTCGTGGGGGCGGTTCGATTCCCGCTCACGTCGTCCGACTCCCCGCGCATTCGGGAGCTATGTTTCGGTTGGACCGCAACGTCGCGGCCTGACCGCTGGGCGTCCGTCCCGCATCGAACATCCGTCGCCGCGGTCCGTCGGCGTGAACGAAGACAGGAGCGTCCGCTCGGGCGCAGGAGGGGCCATGAACTGGGAGCCGCTGCAGACCATGGAGATCGACCGCATCCACGCGGGCGGTCTCGGCGCACGGCCGGAGGCCGAGTCGGGCGACGACGCACTCGCGCCGCCCGACCACGAGGCCTTCCGACTCGACTCCGTCGAGCTCGCGGACCTCGTTCTCGCCGGCGAGGCGATCCCGCCGACGGAGCACCCCGAGGGCAACACGCTCGGACCGAGTGGACGTCAGCCGGCCACGCTGTTGCCGGGCACGACCTTCGGCCGGTACGAGGTCGGCGAACGTCTGGGCGAGGGGGGGATGGGAGCCGTCTTCCGCGCCCGCGACACCCGACTGCAACGGGACGTCGCCCTGAAGATCCCGCGGGCCCTCTCCGCGGGCGACCGCCAGAGATTCCAGCGCGAGGCGACGGCGATGGCGCAGTTCCGCCATCCCAACGCCTGCACCATCCACGACTGCGGCGAGGTCGACGGCATCCCGTTCATCGCGATGGAGTACATCGAAGGGAAGAACCTGAAGCAGATGGTGGGCCACCAGCCGCTGCCCGCGGCCCAGGCCGTCAAGTACGTGCTCGCGATCGCCCGGGCCCTCCGCGAGGCCCACCGCGTCGGCATCGTCCACCGGGACCTGAAGCCCGAGAACGTGATGATCGACCGGGACGGCAACCCGTTCGTCATGGACTTCGGACTCGCCCGCCGACTCGTCGACGACGAACCACGGCTCACGCTCGACGGCATGGCCCTCGGCACGCCGCAGTTCATGTCGCCCGAGCAGGCGAGCGGCGAGATCGACCAGGTCGGCCCGCCGTCCGACGTCTTCAGCCTGGGCAGCATGCTGTACGAGATGCTGACCGGCACCGTCCCGTTCGAGGGGAACCTCGCCACCATTCTCCGCTGCATCCGCGAAAAGACCCCGACACGCCCGAGCCAGCTCCGACCGGGCGTCGATCCGCAGCTCGAGCGGCTGTGCGTCCGCATGATGTCCCGCCGGGTCGAGGACCGACCGACGGCCGAGCAGGTGGCCGCGGAACTCACTGGCTGGACCGGCGAGCACCGACCGGCCGTCACCGGCGAACCACGGACGACCGCGGTCGTTCCCGTCGACCTGGACTCGGCCGAGTTCGACCCGGACCAGTTCCCGACCGAGCCGATCGAGACACCGGCCGGAGAGTCGTTCGCCTCGCCGACGGTCGTGACGAGCGTGCTGTTGATGCTGGGCGTCGCGATCGGCGTCTGGGGTCCCGGCCTCCTCGACGGAGCGGTCGACCAGGTCCGCGGCGTCGTCGGGGGCGGGGACGCGAGAGCCGACAGCGAGACCTCGCGTGTGGTCCGCCGCTTCGAGGGACACACCGACGCCGTCCACGCGATGGTCTTCTCGCCGGACGGCCGTTCGCTGTTCTCCGCCGGTGAGGACGGAACGGTCCGGCAGTGGAACACGGCGACCGGGGAACCGGTCCGGACGTTCGAGCACGCCGACGAGCCGGTCACGTCGCTGGACGTCTCCGACGACGGCTGGCGACTGGCGGCCGCGGGCCGGAACGGGCAGGTCTCCTTCTGGGACGTACACACCGGCCGGCTGCTCAAGCGGTTCGCCGCACACGACGGCCCGGTCGAGTCGCTGGACCTCTCCCCCGACGCGAGCCGCCTCGTGACCGAGGGGGCCGACGACCGGGCCCTGCTGCACGATCTCGCGGGAGACCGGGTGGCGAGTCGGCTCGAAGGTGTCGCCGGCGACCTGCTGCACGTGCGGTTCGACAGCCAGACCGGCGTGCCGCACGCCCTGCTCCGCGCTCCCGACGGGACGCTGCAGGTGTGGGACGTGGCCGCACGGCGGCTCGTCCTCGCCCTGCCGAACGGGAGCGACGCCGAGTTCTCGCTCGACGGCCGCTCCGTTCTCGTGGCAGACGACGGCGACGACGAGATGCGGCTGTACTCGCTGGAGAACGCCCGGTCGAAGCCGCGGACCCTCCAGGGCATCGAAGGACGACCCAGATCGGTGTCGCTGTCGCCGAGTCGCGACCGGGCCGCCGTGGTCTCGGCCGACGGGCACGTCGGCGTCTGGGACCTCGACTCGGGCCGGGCAGTCGCGGAACTGCCCAGGGAGACGAAGGGCTCGACCCGAGCCGTCTACTCGCCGAACGGGCTCCTCGTCCTCTCCGGAGACGACGACGTCGCGTTGTGGAAGCTCGGCAAGGAGAAGCCGTTGCGGAAGTCGCGGCCGAGCAAGCGTGAGGAAAAGACCGAACTGCCGGACGGGCCGACGTCGGAGCGGCTGCGCGAGGCCGCGGCTGACGGGACGGTTTCCGACGCGGAGACCGAGCAGTTGCTGCTCGAGGCGATCTTCGAGACGCAGGACCGTAGCGGCGGCACGAAGGGACCGCGGAGTCGTCGCGAACCGGGGAAGCGGCTGCTCAACCCGGATCGCATCCGGGAACTTCAGCAGCAGATGCAGGAGTTGGAGCGGACACTCGGCAAGTGAGTGTCCGTCCCGGCCGTCAGATGACGCCGCCGTGCACGCGGTAGGGCGTGGCGGTGTCCGGCATGTCGAGGAACCAGATGCGTTCCCAGATTTCCGGGATGTGCCGCAGGCTCTCCGAGTTGTAGATGAGCTGCCGGGCCCGCTCGTCACGTCGCGACGAGTAGATCGGCACGAAGCAGCCGACCTCGACGGCGATCGAGGCGAACATCAGCAGGGCCAACAGGCACTTGCGAAGTCCTGTGGGGGCAACGGGGCTGGCCTTGTCCATGGCTTGGCGCTCCGAATGCTTCGAACCGGGCTGACGCATCTCGCATCTCCGTGAACGGTGCCGTCGCTTCCGTGTGACGACGTTGCTCGGGTGACTCCTCCGCGAGGAATCCACCCGCACATTCACGACATCGGTCTTCCGGCTCGTGCTTCTTGAGAGGATTGCAGCGATTCGACCGACTTTTCCGGTCCGGCAGAGTTTGCGGACGTTCGTCGTGTCGAATTCGGGGAGAGGAGAGAGAGGAGGAGGGGCAGCGAGAGCAGCGAAGTGAGACGAGGGTGACGGTCAGCCGTCCGTTCCGGTCCCGTAGTGCGACGCGTGGGCCGGTTGTGGCGGCTGCGGCGACGGGCTGACCGAAGGGCTCGAGCTGGGGGACGGACTGGGAACGCTGGACGGGGCAGCGGCCGGCGGCGGGGTCGACGCGGCAGGAGCGGCCGCAGGAGTCGACTCCGGCTCAGGCTCGCCGGAGGTGGAGCCCGGCGTGAGACGACGCACGCGTTCCTCCATCTCCTTGCCCGGCTTGAAGGTGACGACGAACTTGGCCGGCACGTCGACCCGCTCGCCCGTGCGCGGGTTGCGGGCCTTCCGTTCGGCGCGCTCCTTCACCTCGAACACGCCGAAGTTGCGGAGTTCGATCCGTCGTTCGCGCACGAGCGTGTCCACGATCGCGTCGAAGGTCTTCTGCACGATCTCCTTCGTCTTCAGTTGGGTCAGCCCCAACTCCTCGGAGATCTGCTTGACGATTTCTTTCTTGGTCACGGCTCGAGTCTCCAGCGAGAATTGTCCCGCGAGTCGCCCCATCCGTTGGGCGCCGACACGCTTAACTGTATTTCCAAACTGAAGTTAGTGTCAAGTGGATTCAGCGGAAGCCGCGTTCGTCGGTCGACTTCGGCGATCATGCCGATCCCCGGCGACCCGACGGCTGCACGGCGGCTCTCAGCCGCCGAGATTAACCTAATGCACTGCCAGAAAGCGGTTTGCAACGCACGGCTACATCGAGATGACGTCCGCTGTACGTTCAATCTCCTCCAGCGACACCAGCGGGCCGTGACCTGCACCGGGACACTCCCGCTGCACGTCCTGCCACGCTTCGGGCGAGGCGATGTTGGAATGCCAGAAAGGCCACGTGCGACACTGCTTCGGGCGAACCGGGTAGATCGAGCACCGACGCGACTCGGGATCGAGGTAGATGCAGTCGCCGTTCGCGTACTCCTTCAACGAGAGCCGACCGCGTGCGATCCGTGTGTCGAACAGGCGGAGTTCACCGATCGACTTGCCGGTGAAGTCGGCGATCGCGGCGAGCTCTTCGTCGTCCACCCAGACGTAGCCGGGGGAGCCGGAGCAACAGTTGCCGCAACCCGTGCACTCGAAACGGAGTCCGTCCGAGTACCACCGTTCGTCGGGTGCGTCGGCCGATGCGGACTCGTCGCTCACGAGACTATCGGCCTGCCACGAAGAACTCGGGTTGCAGCCAGGCCGTCTTCACCTGCTGCCGGAAGTCCTCGAGGTGAGGACCGCACAGCGGGCACTTCTCGAAGTGGATGCGGACGCTCCGCTCGACGGCGGGGTCCTCGATCTCGTTGGCGACGTAGGCAGGTGCGAGTCCGATGCACTCCTCGCAGGTGATGCCGCCGTAGGTGTAAGTCTTTGGAAAGAGGAACCATGCAGCCGCCGTTCCGACGAACAGCACTCCCACGGCTGTCAGGCTCGACACGCGGACGAGCGCAGCCTGAAACCGGTCGCGACGCTGCCGCGACGCCAGCCCGCTGATCTCCCCCGGGCGACAGGGAGCCCATTCCTGCTCGGCTGTCATGAACTCGGCCTCTTGAACCTCTCGCACGCGTGAGTATCGACGTTCGCGGCGACCCCGTCCGTGAGTCATCGCACAGAAGACGTGTTGCTGCAACTCACTCGAGGGCCCGGTCCAGAGCGCATCTCACGAACGTGTGGCGGTCGTTGATCGAGGATTTCACGATCAAACGTCGTTCGAGTCGCTACACAGAGCCCGGATCGGGTCTAAGTCCTCACAACGGAAGGCGCCGTTCCTCCGCCACCGCGAACCGGGGGAACGGGGACACCCAGTTCCCCCGCAAGCCGGCCGATCTCGCGGAGCACCAGCTTCCGTCGCTGCACCACGACCAGTCCCTCGTCCTGCATCTCCCCCAGCACGACCGTCACCGTCTCCCGCGTGCTGCCGATGATGTTCGCCAACTCCTGATGCGACAACCGGATACCGAGAAGGACCCCGTCAGGCGTTCGCTGGCCGTACTTCTCGACCAGTTCGAGCAGCAGGTGCCCCAGCCGTTCGCGGTTCGACCGGAACAGCAACGACTTCAGCCGTTGCTCGACCCGCCGCCGCCGGAACCCCATCAGCTTCGTCACGCCCAGCGACACGTCGGCGTGTCTCGCCATCAGCTCCTGGACCACGTCGGCCGGGATCAGCACGACGTTCGACTTCTCCATCGCCTCGGCAAACTCGTCTCGCGGGGCCCGCTCGAACACGGAGAGCTCGCCGAAGACCTCGCCGGGGTCGATGATCGCCAGCGACGCCTGCTTCCCCTCCTGCGTCACGTGGTACAGCTTCACGCGGCCGGAGGTGAGCAGCAGCAGCGAGTCGCCTTGGTCCGCCGGCAGGTAGACGAGTCCACCTCGTCCGAACGACTTGGACCGCGAACGGGACTCGACCGCCTCGATCTCCTGCTGGGAGAGACGCGAGAAGAGGTCGCAGTTCTTCAGATACCAGTACTTGTCGCCCATCCGCGACGGCTCCGAGGGGTCGTCGCCCAGCACGACCGTTCCGACGAAGCGTATCGGTGCCCCCGAACAGGGACAAGTCGCCTCGAACCCGTGACCGTCACCCGGTGTCCACGTCTTCGATGAAGGACACGAAGACCATCTTGAACGACGTTCGAGCCGACGAGCGGTACCTCGCGAACCTCCAGTGGGGCCGACCACGGAGCGGGCATCCCGAGGGGACGATCGCCGCCCACGTCGCCGAGCTGGAGGCGAACGCCGAACGACTTCGCGACCGACTCTCGCCCGAGCAGTTCGAGCGGATCCGCGTTCTCGTCCACGTGCACGACACGTTCAAGCCGGACGCCGAGTCCGGCGTCGCGATCGAAGCGCCCAACAGCCACGCGTCGCTCGCCCGCGGCTTCCTCGCCGAGTTCACGGACGACGAGGAACTGCTCGCCATGGCGCAGTGGCACGACCTGCCCTACGCCCTCTGGCGGAAGTCCCGGCGGTCCGGCGAACTCGACGAGCGGCGGTTCGCCATCCTGACCGAGTCGATCGTCGACTGGCACGCGTTCGTTGCGTTCCTGATCGTCGACGGCTGCACGGCCGGCAAGAGTCGCGAACCGCTCGAGTGGTTCCTCGGCGAGCTCGAGGGCCGAGTCGACATCGCGTGGACCGTCGACGACCTCCTCCAGTCCCCGGCAACGGATTGAAGCCGAGTTCTCCCGGAGGAGACCGGACCAGCCGCGACCGTCAGGGAGCGCTTCGACGTGCTTCTCGGAGCGATGTCGCAAACACTCCCTGACGGTCGCGACTGGTCAGTCCCTCAACATGTTGGCCGAGGAAGAGATGCTCCGCTCGCGGCAACCCATGTGCAATTCGTTGCCTCGGCGGAGAAGGTCAGCGAGCCGGCGAAGAAGTTTTTGACAGCCGGGAATCGACACCGGTACGCTCGACGTGGCGTTCGCCGATCACCACGAACAGGGAGACGGAGTCCTCATGCTGTTCCACTGGCTGCAGCCGCTGCGCACGCGATTCGAGTGGCAACTCGAGCAGATGGGCGTCTCCCACCGGCTCGCCCCCTGCTACGCACGGAACCACCGCGGATCGCACCAGGCCCGCAAGCAGCGAATCGGCAACCAGCCCGCCCCGGAACACCACTGGCGTCCCCGGCAACGGCTTGCCTGAAGTAGCGAGGAGGATGCGGCGATGTGGGAAGAGCTGTACGACCGCTGCGAAGTCCAAGCCATGTCGGGGTTCGACGGCCCGACCGTCCCTGCCTTGCCAACGCCCTCAGTCTTGGACGAATTCGAGAAGACAAATGCGATTGTACTCCCGCATTCGTACCGCGAGTTCGTGCTCAAGTTCGGGGCGGGTGTCTTGGCCGGCCTGTATCACGTTGCCAGCCCACTGGACGCGGAGAACTCGCTCGAACTCGCGAAGTTCAGCTTGGACTACTGCGGAACGCCGGAGGAAGGGCTAATGGAGCGGTTTGGTCCGGCAGAGTTCACCGAAAGGCTGTTCGCATTCTGTGGGGGACCAGGGAACTTCTTCGCATGGAAGCTGGACGAGGTGACGAGTGCCGAGTTCAGTGAGTACGCGATCTACGAGCTGGACTCGAACGCCGAGTTGGTTGCCCAGAACTTCCAGCAGTTCGTTTCAGACTACATTCTGACGGCCGATGCGTCGCGCCGTTGGACACCAGAGTTCAAGTTCCTGCAAACGCGGGTGACTGTTCCCGAGTAGCGCAGCGGTGTGAAGCCAGTGCCGACTATCGCCGTTACTACGTCGCTCGCGTGACGATCGAGTCGACGACTTGGCGTGACTCGTCGACGAGCACCACGCGGTAGTCCCCCGGTTCGGGCACGTCGGCGGAGAAAGTCGTCCCGCGGACCGGCACGGAGTAGAGCAGTTCGCCGTCCATTCGCTCGACGCGAGCGACGTACCGTGAGCCCTCCGGCGGGGCCTCGAACTCGACGGCGGCCGTGCTCGTCTTCGACGTCGGCCCGTTGTCGGCGACGCTCACCTGCACCGGCCAGCCGGGCATCTGCTCGTCGGTCGTCGGGTCCGCGCGGAACGGCCAGCACTCGAACATGATCGTCCGCTTCGACTTGTCGAACCGCACGAGGCCGATGCCCGAGGCCCGTTGTTCGAGGTACTCGAGCACCGGCCCCTTCGGCGCGAGGGCGCCGTTCTTGTAGGCGAGGACGGTCAGGCGGTTGCCGAAGCTGTCCGTGTAGTCGCCGGTGTGCTCCAGCCCGGCCCGCTTCTCGCCGCCCCCCTTCTGCTCCGGCTCCCACCACCGCGGGTAGCCCACGTTCACGGCCGGCCCGGCGAACGCGACGGCCGCGTCCCGGTGCTCGTCCAACCCGTACTGCACGACGGCCGGCAGGTGCTGGTCGCCGGCGAGGTGCACCGCATGGCAGGTGCGGATGATCTCCAGCGCCTTCCGCCGGCCGGTCTGCGGCCAGCCGTTCGCGTCGTAGTCGGCGATCAGCCGCTGGTGTCCCGGTCCGTGGTGGGTGGCCATCGCGGTGAAGATCGTCTGCGAGACGACCGCCTTCATCTCGGCGTCGGTCCAGTCCTCGGCCCACTCCTTCAGGAAGGCGAGCTGCCGATCCCCCAACAGCACGGCCCCCTCCACGTCGGCCGTCTTCGGGTCGAAGTTCGGGTCGGTGACGTGGTCGCCGCGGCCGTTCGTGGGCGGGACGACCCCTTCGGGGCCGGTCTTGAACATGCGGTCGGCGAGAATGGCGAAGCTCACGCCGCCGTACGTCATCGGGCCGTAGTAGACGCTGATGCCCCGCTCCAACGGCGTGGGGTCGTGCGGGGCTGGGTGGTGCGAGGTCTGCGTCCGGTGGACGACGTTGACCCACCGCACGGGCATGCCGTACCCGCCGCTCTCCTGCGTCTTCTGCTTGCCGGCCCCCGCCTCGCCCCAGATGTTCCCCTGGTAGACGTCGTGGTCGTCCGGGATGGCGATGCTCGGCCGGTCCTTCGTCAGTTCCCGCCACGTCCAGCCGTGGATGTACCACTTGTGGAGCAGGTCGAGGATGGCCGGCTCGATCGGCTGCCGCGTCACGCCGTATCCGCCGGTGCTCTCGTAGAACTGGTCCCCCACGAACGTGATCAGGTCCGGGTCCGCCTTCGCGACGTTCGCCGTGAACTCGTGGTTCGGGAAGGCGAAGTGGATGTTGCAGGAGACGTCGGCGACCGTCAGCACGTCACCGGTCGGCTCCTTGCGGATGGTGCCCGCGTACGTGAACTGCTCGGTCTCGCCGTCCGTGTAGTTCTGCTTGAACACGACTCGGTACGGCACGTCGCGGGAAGCGTCCCAGTCCTTCACGCGGAACGTCGCCGTCCGTGCGTCCGGGTCGATCTTCGCGCTGACGACTCGCGCGCCGTCGCCCTTCTCGACCCCGAGGAAGACGAGCGGGTCGTCCTCCTCGCCGACCGGCGGCATCTGGGCCGTCATCGTCATCACGCCGCCGTGCAGCGTGTACTGCGTGAACATCACCGGCCCGTACGCCCGGTCGTCGTGCACGCCCAGCTTTGGCCCGTCGACGACGAGGTCCCGGAACCAGAACTTGCCCGTGCCGATCTTCGCGTAAGGCGTGTTCTGGTTGCCGCGCACGCGAGTGGGACCGAAGTTCGAGACGAGCGCGATGTTGCCGGCCAGCGGCGTCTTCAGCGTTCGCTCGACCTTCCCGAGCAGCACTTTGCCCGACGAGGCCTCCAACACGACCTTCTCGCCGGCCCCGGACTTCGAGACCTTCAGCGTGAGCGTGATCGACTCCCGTCCGAGGTCGATCTCGGTCGCCTGGGCGTTCGGTCCGCCGATGAACAGCCGGCCGTCCGACGCGACGCCGCAGTCCAGCCCGCTCCCGAAGACGATGTTGTTGCGGTACTCCTTCAGCGGCCCCTGAATGCCCACGCGGAACCCGGCCGAGCCCTTGCCGGCCCCCAGCTTGCCGCCGACCCGACCGAGCGTGACCCGCAGCGTGCACTCGCCGGCGGCCGCGTCGAGGTCCCGCGTCAGCAGGTGCACGTTGCGGTTGCGGGCCGGGTTGACCGACTCCAGCCGCCCACCGGCGACTCGCCAGTCCTGCAGCGGGTTCGCCCAGAACTCCGGGCCGATCCACACGCGGTCCGGCAACCGATGCCAGTTGCTCGCGAAGTGCGTCGCCTCGGCCGCGGCCGCCGGCTGAGCCGCCCGGGACGCACGACCGGCCGCGGCGAGTCCGGTGGCGGCGAGCGAGGAGTTCTGCAGGAAGCGACGACGATCGAGCGACATGGGCGAGGCCTCTGGGGTGTTTCGTTCAAACGTCAGCGTATCGCCCGGCGACGACGGCACTCAACCTTCCCGTTTTCGCGTGGCCCCTGCGCACTCCGCTTGGTACGGTCGTCGACGAACACCAGCACGGAGCCGCACGATGAACGCCGTTCGCCTCGCCGCCGCCACCCTGTTCGTCGTCGGTCTCGCGACGACCACTCACGCCGACCCCTGCGGAATGGTTCCCCCGGTCACCGTCGGCGACGACGTGCCGCTCGCCCGCATCGGCATCCAGAAGACCTACGTCTTCCACCACGAGGGGATCGAGACGATCGTCATCCGCCCCGGCTTCCGCGGGAAGGTCGAGGAGTTCGGGATGCTGATCCCGTTCCCGAACGTCCCCGCGATCCGGAAGGTCTCCGACAACGTCTTCCCGCACGTCGCGGCCGCCGTCGATCCGCCGGAGTACGTGCTCGACCTTCGGCCCCGCCCGGCGATGATGGCATTCGGCGGAGGTGGCGGCATCGGCGGGAGCGGGGCGATCCCCAAGTCCGCCCGCGGCATGAAGCTCGAACGGGACGAGGTGCGGGTCGTCAACGAGGAGGCGGTCGGCATGTACGAGGTGGCCGTCCTGCAGGCCGGCTCGCCCGCCGCCCTCAAGAAGTGGATGGACGACCACGGCTACCGCTACCCGGACGGCATGGAGGCGGCCTGCGAGGACTACGTCGAGGAGGAGTGGTGCTTCGTCGCCGTCCGCACCCGCGTGGCCGCCAAGTCGAACGTCGATCCCAGGCCCGGCATGCGCGACGTGCAGGACCGACTCCCCAAGGGCAGCACGTTCGACGGACACGTCCAGGCCATGGGCTTTCGGTTCCCCTCCGACCGGGCCGTCGTCCCCATGCGACTCAGCACCTTCAACGAGGGGGACCTGCGGAACGTCGTCTACGTCCTCACCGACCAGCCGGCCGGGCTGCAGTCCATCCCCCGCGAGTACGTCGTCCGGCAGCTTCCGGGCGAGGAGCTGCTGCGGAACGTGACGGAGCCGCTCCCCATGCGAATCCTGGGCGGCACCGTGAAGGACGTCCCCGCGAGGCTGCGGGAGTCGATCCGCAGGAACCGCGACCCGGAGCCGAAGAACGGAGTCGCCCGCGACCTGTTCGCCGCCGACCTCCTCGCCGTCAGCGAAGGCCGGCTCGTCCACCCGCACGAGGAGACCGAGAAGATGCTCCTCCGCATCGGCGAACGCCTCGACCTTCGCGGCCCGGAGATCGACGGCCTCCACGAGGAACTGCTGGAGACCGAGCGGGAAGCCGCGGTCGGCAAGTCGATCCAAGGGCTCCGCGGACTCACGCTCAGCATCGTCGACGGCAACTTCCCACGCGAGATTCTCGCCAACCAGAACCTCCAGTTCTCGCGGTACCGGATGGCTGCCCGGAGGAACGCCCCGGAGCACTACGACGCCACGCTGTTCGGGCCGCGGAAGAAGCGGAC
The DNA here is from genome assembly GCA_028284885.1 of Planctomycetaceae bacterium. GTDB lineage: Bacteria > Planctomycetota > Planctomycetia > Planctomycetales > Planctomycetaceae > JANQQW01. The sequence goes on along the minus strand of JANQQW010000198.1, from coordinate 15,025 downwards.
TCGCCGACAGGACGGCACGTTGTTCCGCGGTCGGCTGGGAGCCGTCGAACGGGACCAGCCCCTCGACCCACGGTCGGTCGCCGACGTGGACGAGACGCCCGCGCGGAGCAACACGCCGTGGTCGCTCGGTTCGCTCGCCTTCGCCGGGACGATCGGTCTCGCCGCGGTTTGGCGACGACGCGGACGCCGCAAGTGAGGGCACACGCGATGCCGAGTGGAATCGTCTCGGACGGTTGTTCGCGAGCCCGAACGGCCTGCCGCCCCGCCATCCGTGCCGAGGTGGCCGCCGAGTACCGCGAGCGACTCGAGGCCGCCGGAGGGCTCCAACGCTGGTGGCTGGCGTGGTGCGTCGAACGGGAAGTCCGACGTCGAGTCGCGGCGGCCGCTCCCGAGCACGCCTGCTACTGAGGCCTCACGGGCGCTCCTCGACGATCTCCTCGACCGGCTTCCGCTTCGAGACCGGCACCTTGGCGGGGTAGCCGTACCACATCAGCCCGACGACGTCGCGAACGTCGATGTCGAGGCCGACGATCTCGGCGAACCGCGGGTGCCGGGTGACGTCGCCCGTCGTCCACTTCATGCCGACGCCGCGATTCCACAAGGCGAGCGAGAGGTTCTGCACGGCACAGCAGGTGGCCGCGTAGTCCTCTCGGTTTCGCAACTCGTCGTCGCCCCGAGCCGAGGTCACGAGCAGCCACCCCGGAACGGCCGACCAACGCTGCCGCTTGACGGCGGCTGCCTCGGCCCCCTTCTTCTCCGCGACCAGGCTCGTGTTGAGCTCGACGATCGCGGCGACGGTCTCCGGCCCGAGCAGGTGGAACCGCCACGGTTCGGTGTGCTTGTGGTTCGGCGCCCACCGCGCGAGCTCGATCGCCTCGAGCAGCAGCTCGGCCACAACCGGTTCCGGACGAAAGTCGTTGACCGTCCTTCGACTGCGGATCAACTCGCCGAGCGCGTCCGGGGTCATGCCTGGTTCGACTCACCCGCGTGGTCGGACCCCGTGCTCGCCTTCTCCGCCTTCGCGCGAGCGTGTGCAGAGAGGTCGGCGAACGTCTCGAAGTAGGTTGGCCGGCCGACGGCGTCGAGGAGGCGAGCGTCGAGCGCTCGTCCGCCGAGCACGACGTCGGTGCCGTGCGACTCGGCCTCGACGCGGAACCGGCGGAACTCCTCGACGAACCGGGCTTCGTCCTCGATGTGCGAGACACTCAGCCAGAACAGGGCCGGTTGGGTGTCCGAGACGGCTCGCTCCAACGTCTCGAACGGCAGCGAGCAGCCGAGCGAGGTGGCCCGCCAACGTGCTTCCCGCAGAACGAGTTCGACGATCGCCGTCGGCAGCGTGTAGTTGTCTCCGGCGATCGTCCCGCCGATTGCGACCGGGCCGTCCGGGTGGGACGTGGTGACGAGCGACCGCAGTTCGAGCAGCACGCGAAGAGCGATCTCGCAGCCCCGCCGCTCTTGGTAGACGGCCGCCTCCTCGCATGCCCACATCTCGCCGATGTCGGCGAACACGTTGGTCACGACCTCGTCGCAGATGCGGTAGACCGGGATTTGGGCCAGGTAGAGATCGACGACGACCTGCTGGGCGACGCTCTCGTCGCCAGCCAGCAGCGCCTCGCGAAGCATGTCGCGGGCACGATCGATCACGAACTGCCCCTGCCCGGACGTTGCCGGGAGGCCGAGTGTTTCCGGATCGACGAGCTGGTGACCGCTTTCACGGAGAAACTTCAGCACCGAGTGAATCGGCATCCGCCGATGCTTCCCGGCCGTGCGAATGGCCGCAATTCGGCCGCTGTCGCACCACCGCTTGACGGACGACTCGCTAACCCCAATGGCTCTGGCAACTTGCGCGGGAGTGACGAGTTCCTTGACCGACATGACCGGGCTACGATTCGAGGGCCGACAAGTATCTGACGGAGAGACTATTTATCGGCTTGTACCAAGAGTCAACGACTGATCGGCAAACGGAACGTGACAAAAAGAACGTTTTGAACGTTTTTTCTGTTGCGAGACTGCCCGGCGAGCGGAGAATACTCCGGATGGACGTTTTGAACGAATTTCAGCCGGAGCCGATCGATGCCGAAGTCGTCCGCAGCGAAAACGGGGAAGAAGAAGCGACGAAACGTGGGGAAGAAGCGAGCCGAGCAGCTTCTGCTGCACGAGATCGACTTCATCCACAACGCCGAGTTCGAGCAGTCTGGCTTCGCTGACGAGGTGCTCGAGGCCAACGAGCGGGGAGAACTGGCCGAGGAAACCCGGTCGGCTCGCCGTCCGAAGCGGCCGAACGGCGTACCTGCCTACTTCGCCAGTCTTTACGAGACGCCCCTCCTCACTCCGGAGCAGGAACGGCGGGCGTTCCGGCGGATGAACTTCGCCAAGTTCCGAGCCAACGCCCTCCGGTCGAACCTCGATCCCGCGGCCGTCGATCTCGACCTCGTCCGCGAGGTCGAGTTCTGGCTGCGGGTCGCCAACGAGACCCGTGACGCGATCGTCGAGGCCAACCTCCGGCTCGTCGTCTCCATCGCCCGGCGTTTCGTCAACGGCCGCGACGGCTTCGACGACCTCGTCAGCGAGGGGAACATGGTCCTGATGCAGGCCGCCGAGAAGTTCGACTACGGCCGCGGGTTCCGCTTCAGCACCTACGCCACGCATGCGATTCAGCGGACGTACTACCGCCGCGTCGCCAAGTCGCAGAAGCAGTCGCAGCGATTCGTGACGGGCTCGGGCGAGGTCCTCGCGGACACGGCCGAGGAGGCCGCCCCCGACCAGGCTCCGGCCAACGCACGAATCATCCGCACGATTCTCGACCACGCCGAGGAGACGCTCGACTCGCGTGAGCTGGTGATCCTCTCGGCCCGGTTCGGGCTGGAGAAGAGCAACGGCCCCGAGACGCTGCAGGTGCTGGCCGACCGCCTCGGCGTCTGCAAGGAGCGTGTTCGCCAACTCCAGATTCGTGCGGTGGACAAGCTCCGCGAGCTGGCCGACGGCCTCGGCCTCTCGCCCGAGCTCCCTTCGACCGTGCCTGCCTGACGACGAATTCGTCGATCCTTCCCAGACTTCCAAACTCCAAGAGACGAGGCTAAACGTGAACCTCACAGCAGCACCCGTCGAGACGCGAAGTCCGGAGAGCGGCAGCATGACCAAGACGATCGCGGTCACCGGGGCGTCGGGACTGGTCGGCAAGGCGTTGTGTGCCGAGCTCGGCGACCGGGGCGACTCGACCGTCAAGCTCGTCCGCCGACCATCGACGTCCTACGCGACCGAACTGCAGTGGAATCCTGCGGCCGGCGAGCTGAACGGTGACCGACTCGAAGGGATCGACGCGGTCGTCCACCTCGCGGGCGAGAACATCGCCGGCGGCCGGTGGAACGCCGACATGAAGCGGCGGATTCGCGACAGCCGCGTCAACGGAACCACCTTGATCGCCGAGACGCTGGCCGGCCTGAAGGCTCCGCCCAAGGTCCTCGTCTGTGCGTCGGCGATCGGCTTCTACGGAGACCGTGGCAGCCGTGAGATGGACGAGAGCAGCGAGGTCGGCGAGGGATTCCTGGCCGACGTCTGCCAGAAGTGGGAACAAGCGTGCGACCCGGCCCGCGCGGCCGGCGTACGAGTCGTCAACCTCCGCATCGGGGTCGTCCTCGCGAAGGACGGCGGGGCCCTCGCGAAGATGCTGACGCCGTTCAAGATGGGAGTCGGCGGCGTGGTCGGCTCCGGCAAACAGTACTGGAGCTGGGTCGCGATCGACGACGTCGTCGGGGCCGCCCTGCACGCACTCGACGATGAACAAGTCGAGGGGCCGGTGAACGTCGTCGCCCCGGACGCGCCGACGAACGCCGAGTTCACGAAGGCACTCGGCCGCGTGCTCAACCGGCCGACGATCTTCCCCATGCCGGCGTTCGCCGCCCGCCTGGCCCTCGGCGAGATGGCGAACGACCTGCTGCTGGCCAGCACGCGGGTCGTGCCGAGGAAGCTCGAGGAGACGGGCTACGTCTTCCGGCAGCCGGAACTGGACGCCGCACTGCGACACGTACTGGGTCGCCCGGCGAAGTAGGCCGAGCAGAGCCACCCGTCGACGAGACACGAAGAAAGCGGGCCGGGAGTCGCGACTCCCGTCCCGCTTCGTTTTCGCTTCCTCGATCGTCGGACGAGATCAGACGGTGATCTCGTAGCCCTTCCGCTGCGGCCGAGACTGCATGGCGTTGGCTTGGCTGTCGCCGACGATCTCCTGCGTCTTCGCGTTCCACTCCAGCTTGCGGCCGAGGCGAATGGAGATGTTCGCGAGGTGGCAGATCGTCATCGCCCGGTGGTGCGTCCACACGTCGGAGACCGGCTTGGTCCCCTTCTCGATGCAGTGGAAGAAGTTCGCCATGTGGGCGTTGCCGACGCTCGAGTCGAAGCCGTTCGAGAGCTTCACGAGCAGGTCCTTGTCGAGCGGCTTGGTCTTCAGCTCCTCGACCGGCGCCCCGGCCAGCTTGCCGCGGCTGACGAAGAAGCGGCCTTCGGTTCCCGTGAACAGGATGCCGTTGTCGTCGTCGTGCCGGATGGTGAGTTGAGCCCCCTTCGGGAACGGGCACTCGACCTTGAAGCCGGTGGCCGTGTTGTACTGGGTCTCGTCCTTCGGCATGCCGTTGCCGTCGAGCTCGACGGGGTGCTTCGCCATGACGGGGTCGAACGAGGTGGGCTGGTCGCCCTGGCCGTTCTCAACGAGCGCCCAGTTGGCGATGTCGACGTGGTGGGCCCCCCAGTCGGTCATCTTGCCGCCGGAGTACTCGTACCACCAACGAAACTCGTAGTGGGCGCGGGTCTTCTTGCCGTTCTGGCGGAAGTCGACCATCGGGGCCTGACCGAGCCAGCGGTCCCAGTTGAGCTCCTTCGGCACGGCGACCCGCGGGATCGGCCCGCTGGAGGGGGCGGCGCCGATGCGGCACTCGACCGACGTCAGCTTGCCGATGCGGCCGTCGGCGACCAACGCGACCGCCTTCAGGAACTTCTGCCCCATCTCGCTGCGCTGCTGCGTGCCGACCTGGAAGGTGCGTCCGGTCTCCTCGAGCACCTTGATGATCTGCCGCCCCTCCTCGACCGTCAGGGTCAGCGGCTTCTCGCAGTAGACGTCCTTGCCGGCCTTCATCGCGTCGATGGCCATCTTCGTGTGCCAGTGGTCCGGCGTGACGATCGTCACCACGTCGATGTCGTCGCGGGCGAGCAGGTCCTCGTAGTTCTCGTAGACCTCGACCCCCTCCTTCTTCTGAATCCCCTCGACGCGCTTCTTCGCCTTGTCCGTGTGGCGAGTGTCGACGTCGCAGACGGCGACGCAGTCGGCGAACTTCATCGCGTTCGGGCCGACGGCGTTCCAGCGGCTGCCGGTGCCGATGCAGCCGAGGACGGGCCGCTCGTTCGGTGAGTCCTGCGCGGCGAAGCCGGGCAGCGGGTTGAACCAGGAGGACGCCCCCAGGGCGGCCGCCCCGGCGGTCGTCGTCTTCAGGAAGTCACGGCGTGTCGTGTTGCTCATCGAGAATCTCCCAGGAATCACTCAGTCGTGGTTGTCGGCAAAGCCAGTCCATCGTATCGGCTGCCCGGCCGGTCCGAAACGCCGCCCAGCTCAAGACCGCGGTGGGACACTCCGGCCGGACTCCTTGAACCGGTCGAGCGCGGCCTTCAGTTCACGGACGATCTCGGGCTTCTCGAAGTAGAGGTTCGTCGTCTCGCCGGGGTCGTCGCCCAGGTGGTACAGCTGGCCGGGGGCCTCGGGGGTCTTCTCCGGGAGGGCGTACTGCTGCAGCGGGCCGCGGGTGTAGTCGTTGCCGCCGGAGCCGCGGTGGTCGAGGTACTTCCACGGCCCGCGGCGGATGGCGAGTGCGAGGCGGATCGTCTGGTGGATCGTGTACCGCCGGACGGGCTCCTCGGCCTCGCCCTTCAGCACGGGCAGCAGGTCGAAGCTGTCCTCGGCCGCGTCGTTCGGCAGGGGCTGGTCGACGATCGACGCACAGGTCGCCATCACGTCGGTCAGGCAGACGGTTTGGTCGGTCGTCGTCCCCGCCTCGACGTGGCCGGGCCACTTGGCGAGGAGCGGCACACGATGGCCCCCTTCCCACTGGTCCCGCTTGATGCCCCGCCACGGCCGCGCGCCGTCGTGGCCGTGGTCCGCTCGCATGTGGACGACCGAGGCGATCTCCGGCCCGTTGTCGCTGGTGAACAGCACCAGCGTGTTCTCCGCGACGCCCAGTTCGTCGAGCGTGCCGAGCAACTCGCCGACGACGTGGTCCATCTCGTGCAGGAAGTCGCCGTGCGGGCCGGCCTTCGTCTTCCCCTTGAAGCGGTCCGCCGGGAACGACGGCAGGTGGACCGCCTGCATGCTGTGGAACAGGAAGAACGGCTCGTCAGGATGTTCCTCGACGTGTTCCTTCAAGAACGCCTGGCTCTTCTCGAGGAACACGAGATCGACCTCTTCGAGATCGAAGTTCGGGGCGACGACGCCCGGCCGGTTGTCCCGCGAGTACGGGTGCTTCGGCAGGTGCGTCTTGTCGAGCACGCCGGTCGGCGGGACGGGAATGCGGTCGTCGTCGATGAAGGCGTACAGCCAGTCGGTCGTCGGGCAGCAGGCCGTGCCGAAGAAGCGGTCGAAGCCGCGGTGGATCGGACCGTCCGGGATGCGGCGCGAGTAGTCGATCCGCTTCACGGCGGCGAGGCCGTTCTGGTGGATCGGCTTGCCGTCGGCGTCGAAGAAGGTCAGCCCGACGTGCCACTTGCCGATGCAGGCGGTCCGGTAGCCGGCCTTCTTCAGCATTCCGGGCAACGTCAGCCGGTCCTTCTCGATGAGGCACGGCCCGCCCGCCCCGTCGAACACGCCCCGCATGCCGTTCCGGAACGCCATGCGGCCGGTCAGCAGGCTGTACCTCGTGGGCGTGCACACCGTCGACGGGCTGTGGGCGTCGGTGAACCGCAACCCCTGCTCGGCGAGCCGGTCGAGGTTCGGCGTCGCGACCTTCGACTCGGCGTTGTAGCAACGCACGTCGCCGTACCCGAGGTCGTCGGCCAGGATCAGCACGATGTTCGGCCGCTCGGCCGCGCCGGGAGACGGCGCTCCGAGAGACACGACGACGAGTCCGAGCAAGGAGACGAGTTTGGCGGATTCGATGCGCATCTCAGCGTGGCTCCCCGGTTGGATCGACCGTCGTGGGCGACTCGCAGTGTCGCCGGTCGTCGTTCAATTTGACATCGATACGTTGCGAAACCGCGGGTCCGCTGACGACAATCCTCCTCCACGCGCCCAGCCAGTCACTCGGCCGACTTGAGGATTCCATGCATCGTACTGCGTCCGTGATTCCGTTGTTGCTGCTCGCGACCGTCGCCCGCGCGGCGGACGAGCCCGTGATGGTGGCCGGCTGGGACCCGACCGACGGTCACGTTTTACTGGAGGCCGCGAACTGCGTTGCCTGCCACGACGCCGGGGCGGCGAAGTCGCAGCTCGCGTCGAAGCAGCCGCCGATCCTGACGAAGGTCGGCACGCGGGTGACGCCGCAGTACCTCCGCAGCTACCTGGCCGACCCGCTCGCGGCGAAGCCCGGCACCACGATGCCCAACCTGCTGCACGGCCTGCCGGCCGAGGAGCGGGCCGCCACCGTCGAGGCGCTCACCCACTACCTCGTCTCGCTCGGCGGACCGGTCGACCAGAAGGCGTCCGGCTCGAGCCTCGCCCAGATCGACCGCGGCCGCGTGCTGTACCACTCGGTCGGCTGCGTCGCCTGCCACGCACCGTTCGACGAACCGCCGGAGCACGAGTCGACGCTGCCGAAGGGTCTCGACCCCGAGGACCTCGCCGAGCTCGGCCTGCCGGGCACGGCCCCCGCGAAGCCGTCGGTCCCGCTCGGGCCGCTCGCCAAGAAGTACACGGTCGCCAGCCTCACGGAGTTCCTGCAGAACCCGCTGCACTCACGGCCGTCCGGCTGGATGCCCCGCACGAAGATGACCGCCGGCGAGGCGGCCTTCATCGCCAGCTACCTGCTCCGGGACCAGTACGACGAGGACGAGTCGGCCTCGGGTGTCGGCCTCGACCTCGCGATCTACAAGGGCAGCTACGACAACGTTCCGGACTTCGAGAAGCTGACCCCCGTCGCCGAGACGTTCGCCAAGGGCTTCGCGTCGAACCAGGCGAAGGTGAACGGCCAGCAACTGGGGAGCAACTTCGCCCTGCGGTTCAGCGGCATCATCGACGTCCCGGCCGACGGCGAGTACCGGTTCTGGACCAAGTCCGACGACGCCAGCACGCTGACCGTCGACGGGCAGGTCGTCGTGAACAACAACGGCGTACACCCGCCGGTCGAGAAGACCGGCAAGATCAACCTGAAGAAGGGGAAGCACACCTTCGAGGTCGGCTTCGCCCAGGTCGGCGGCGGGCACGAACTGACCGTCAACTGGCAGCCCCCCGGTGGCAAGCGGGGCAACATCCCCGAGGGCCTGCTGCTCCACTCCACCGCCGCCATGATCCCCGAGGGGGTCGTCGACTTCACAGTCGACCCGGCCCTCGCCGCGACGGGGAAGCAGCAGTTCACGAAACTCGGGTGTGCGAGCTGCCACGACATCGGTGAGCCGCGATACACGGTCGTCTCCAAGCCGCTGTTGGAACTGAAGTCCGACGAGCCGGCCGGCTGCCTGGGCGAAAGCGTGCCGAAGGCGCTGCCGAAGTACTTCGCGACCGCCGAGCAGAAGAAGGCGATGCAGAAGACGCTCGCCGCGCTCCAGGCGAAGCCGGAGGCCGAGGTCGCCGCCGCGGACGTCGTCCGGCACACGATGACCCGCTTCAACTGCTACGCCTGCCACCAACGGGAGAAGCGAGGCGGGCCGGACGTCAGCCGGGCCGACTTCTTCCAGTACGAGGTCGTCGTCGACTTCGGCGACGAGGGCCGGATGCCGCCCGCCGTCAACGAGGTGGGGGCGAAGCTGACGGACGAGGGCTTCGCCGCCTTCCTGCAGCAGGGCGTTCGGAACCGCACCTACATGGCCACGCGAATGCCGTTGTTCGGCGAGAAGAACGTCGCCCACCTGCCCGCCGCCTTCCGCGCGGCCGACGCCGGCAAGATCCCGGCCCACGCGGCCGTGAAGTTCACCCCCAAGCTCGTCGACGACGGCCGCACGCTCGTCGGGAAGAAGGGGCTCGTCTGCATCAACTGCCACGCCTGGGGCGGCAACCGGCTGCCCGGGGCCGAGGGGCTCGACCTGCTGACCGTCAGCCAGCGGATCAAGCCGGAGTGGTTCGCCCACCTCATCCGCGACCCGCAGCAGCTGCGGCCCGGCACCCGCATGCCCACCCCCTTCCCGAACGGCAAGACGCCGTTCGAGAACGTCCAGGGGGGCGACGTCGGCGCCCAGATCGACGCGATCTGGGCCTACCTCGCAGCCGGTCGTCGCGGCGGCATCCCGTTCGGCCTGTCGCCCGAGGACGGCGCCCGCCTCGTCCCGTCCGGCGAGCCGATCACCTTCCGCACGTTCGTCGACCAGGTCGGCGCCCACACCGTGCTCGTCGGCTACCGCCAACGGGTCAACTTCGGGTTCGACACGAACCGCGTGAAGAGCGTGATCGCCTGGAGCGGCGACTTCGTCGGGACCCGCGAGACGTGGGAGGGCCGGGCCGGCCAGTACGTCAAGGTGCCGGACGGCAGCGACGTGGTGAAGATGCCCGACGGCCCCACCTTCGCCGTCCTCGAGAGCGGCGGCGACCCGTGGCCGAAGGACCTCCCCAAGAAGGGCGGGCGCGGCTCGACCCGCACGCCCGAGGGCTGGGAGTTCAAGGGTTACCGCTTCGACGAGGACCGGAACCCGACCTTCATGTACGAGTTCAAAGGAGTCGAGATCAGCGAGAAGCCGACGGCCGGGTTCACCGCCGAGGGCGGCCTGCTGAAGCGGACCTTCGAGCTGACCACGAAGGAGCCGGTCGAGAACCTGCACCTGATGCTCGACGTCGGCCAGATCGTCGAGGAGGACGGAAAGTTCACCGTCGACGACCAGCGGACCTACGCCGTCGAGTCGTCCGCCCCCGCCTTCCTGCGGCCCGAGGGGGACACGTCGCGGCTGCTCGTGCCGGTCCGCTTCGAGAAGGCGAAGGACGGCAGCTACCAGGCGACCGTCGTCGTCGATCTCGTCTGGTGACCCCGCCGAGCGACCCACCCCTCGAACCCAACGCAACCACTCGTCCCAACGAGGCCAACATGCCTGCCCGTTTCCTGCTTCTCGCGTGCCTCGCGACCCTCCTCTCCGCTCCCGCCGCCCTCGCGCAGCCGAAGCCGACCGAGGCGGACTACTACAAGCTCGTCACGTTCCCGCTGCCGGAGGACCTCGTCCTGGAGGCGAGTGGCCTGGAGTGGCTGGACGACGCGAAGACCCGCCTCGCCGTCTGCACCCGCCGCGGCGAGATCTGGGTCGTCGACAACGTCTACGCCGACGCTCCCGTCCTGCCCGACCCGAAGGAGAAGCAGGACGCGAAGAACGTCGTGAAGTACACGCAGATGATCTTCGGCCTGCACGAACCGCTCGGCCTGCTCCGTGACCCGAAGGGTTTTCCGAAGGGCCTCTACAGTGCCCAGCGGGCCGAGCTGACGCGGCTCGTCGACGAGGACGGGGACGACCGATTCGACCTCGTCGAACGGTTCGGCGGCGAGTGGGAGATTAGCGGCAGCTACCACGAGTACGCCTTCGGCCCGAAGCAGGGGAAGGACGGCAACCTGTGGATCACGCTCAACCGGCCGTTCGGCGGCGGGCAGGAGTCGGCCGCCCACTGGCGAGGCTGGGCCGTCACCATCGACCCCAAGGGCAAGATGACGCCCCTCGCCCCCGGTCTGCGGTCGCCGGCCGGGCTCGGCACCAACTGCGAAGGCGAGATGTTCTTCACCGACAACCAAGGCGACCACGTCGCGGTCGGCAAGCTCAGCCACCTCGTCCCCGGCTTCCACGGCCAGACCGAGGGCCTCAACTCCGTCGACCTGCCGGAGTCCCCCTTCAAGAAGCCCGACACGAAGGACTGGCCCGTCCGCGGCGTACCGTGGCGGGAGGCGATGGAGAAGAACCCCGAGCTCCGCGCCCCGGCCATCTGGTTCCCCTACCCGCAGATGGGCCGCTCGCAGACCGACGTCCTCTGCGACACCACCGGCGGCAAGTTCGGCCCGTTCGCCGGCCAGACGTTCGTCGGCGACCTCTCGAACGCCCTCGTCATGCGGTGCTACCTGGAGAAGGTGGGCGGCGAGTACCAAGGGGCCGTCTTCCCGTTCCGCAGCGGCCTCACCCCGCCCGTCCTCCGCATGACGTGGGGCAAGGACGGGTCGCTGTTCGCGGCCGGCAGCAGCCGTGGTTGGGGTGGCGGCAAGCGGCCCTACGGTCTCGAACGGATGGTCTGGACCGGCAAGACCCCCTTCGAGATGCACGAGATGCGAGCGAAGCCCGACGGCTTCGAGCTGACCTTCACGCAACCGGTCGACCCGAAGACGGCCGGCGACCCGAACTCCTACTCCATGAAGACCTGGTTCTACCACTACCACGCCGGCTACGGCGACAAGCCTCGCGGCACGAAGGACCTCGCGGTCACCAAGGCGGTCGTCGGGAAGGACAACAAGTCGGTCCGCCTCACGATCGAGGGGCTGGAGACCTACTGGGTCCACGAACTCCGGGCCGACGGCGTCCGCAACGCCGACGGCCTGCCGCTCCTGCACCCGCAGGCATACTACACCCTCAACAAGTTGCCCACGGAAAGGTCGTAGGACGGATTTCCAATCCGTCCAAGCCCGCTCCGGATGGAGGGCATGAAGAACCACGGATGAACGCAGATAGACTCGGATCGGAAGACGCAGCGGAGTTGGAACCCGCGTTGATCCGTGTTCATCCGCGGTTCCCAACCGGGCGGATGGAAGACCCGTCCCACGGAGTTGTCGCTTCCACGTGCTCGGAGGAATGACATGCACTCGCTCGACCGTCGCCGTTTCCTCCAGTCCGCGTCCGCCGCTGCCCTGGCCGGGTTCGCCGGCAAGGCTGCAGCCGTCGAACCGTTCCAGCGGGTCAACCCCCGCATCAAGGGGCTCGCGCTCACGTCCTACTCGCTTCGCCAGCACATGCACTGGCAGTGGGGGAAGGAGAAGGAGGGCGAGCAGACGATGCTCGGCTTCCTCGACTACTGCGCCGAACTCGGCCTCGAAGGGGTCGAGCTGACGTCCTACTTCTTCGAGCGACCGGTCAAACCCGCGCGGTTGAACGCCATCCGCCGCCGGGCGCACCTGCTCGGGCTCGACGTCGCCGCCGCGGCCATGGGGAACAACTTCGGCCACCCGCCCGGCAGCGACGAGGGGAAGCAGAACCTCGCCTACTTCCGCGAGTGGATCGACCACTTCAGCGACCTCGGCGCCCCGGTCGCCCGTGTCTTCGCGAGCAAGTCCACGCCGAAGGGGGCGAGCGACGACGAGGTGCTCGCGAACGTGGTCGCCAACCTCGAGGTCGCCCTGCCGTACGCCGAGAAGCGGGGCGTGATGCTGGGGCTCGAGAACCACGACTTCGTCAAGAACGTCGACTACCTGCTCCGCGTGCTGAAGGCGGTCGACTCCGACTGGCTCGGCGTGACGTGGGACTCGGCGAATCTCGACCCCACGCCCGACCCGTACGGCGAACTCGCCCGCATCGCCCCGTACGCCGTGAACGCCCAGGTGAAGGTGACGACCCGCGTGAACGGCAAGCACGTGCAGGCCGACTACGCCCGCCTCGTGAAGATCCTCCGCGACGCCGACTACGCTGGCTACCTCGTGCTGGAGTACGAGGAGAAGGAGGAGCCGTACGAGGCCGTCCCGAGGTTCGTCGCCGACGTCCGCAAGGCGCTGAAGTCCACCTCCTGACCCCACACCGCGAGTACCCCGTGCACGGCTCTTCGCTCCGGCTCGCGACCACGCTTCTCGTCCTCGTCGGCTCGGCCACCGTCGCCTTCGCCGACGAACGCCCCCACGTACGCTCGCTCCGCGTCGAAGGCGTGACCGAGCACTTCGAGGTCCGGTACCTGCCGGAGTGGCGGTACACCGGGAACGCCGGCGAGCGGGGCGACACGGAGATGACGCTCGACGTCTTCGTCCCGCCCGGCGACGGGCCGTTCCCCACCGTCGTCTACGTCCACGGCGGCGGGTACGGCGGCGGGTCGAAGCGGTTCGGCGGCGACAACGCCCAACTCGCCCGGCGACTGCTCGACGAGGGCTTCGTCGTCGTCTCGCTCAACTACATCCTGCAGAAGAAGGGGATCTTCCCGCAGGTCTGGTGGGACTTCCACGACTCGATTCGCTTCCTCCGCCGCGAGGCGAAGACGTACCGCGTCGACCCGCTCCGCGTCGGTGCGTACGGGATCTCGGCCGGCGGCTGGCTCATCTCGTCCGCGTCGGTCGGGAACGGAGACCTGCTTCGCGTGAACAACGGCAACGCCGTCACCACCCACGACCTCCGCGCACGGGGCTGGCGGATGCCCGTCAAGAACCCGGACCACCACGACAACTGGTTGCGGCCGATGCGGAGCCCCGCCCCCGGCTGGGCCGGCGTGCACGGCGGCGTCTCGGCCCTCGCGTTCGACTTCGACCACCACCTCCGGTTCCTGAAGCCCCACAACCCGCCCGTCCAAAAGTGGGTCGGAGCCGGGTACCAGCCGAAGTTCTGGGAGGCCGTCGTCGAAGCGGGGGTGGACGACCGGGTGGAACTCGCCCAGATGACGGCCGAGCGGTTTCGCGGCAAGGCCGTCCACGTGCCGCCGTTCTACGGCCGGGACGCGAAGCGGGCTCCCGAGGCGCTCGCCCGCACGGGCGACGGACCCGAGCAGCCACTCGGCGAACTCGTCGTCGACTTCTTCCGCCGGAATCTCGTCGAAGACCATCGTCTCCCGACGCCCGAGATCCACCCGTCGCCACGCGTGTTCGAGGAGACGGTCGAGGTCTCGCTCGTCGGACCGCCCGGCAGCACGGTTCACTACACGACCGACGGCAGCGAGCCGAACGAGCAGAGCCCCGTTTTCGAGAAGGGGTTCCGCATCTCGAAGGAGACCGTCGTGAAGGCGTTCGCGACGCACCCGGACCACCGTCGCAGCGGGACGAACGTCGCACGTTTCGTCACCGGTCCCGAGGCTCCACGGGTCACGGGTCCGAAGACGCTGCCCCCCGGCCGCACGGGCAAGCCGTACGAGTTGCGGTTCACCTCCGACGCCGAGGAGGCTCACTGGCTGATGCAGGGCGATCTCGTCCCGTTCGTCACGCGGTCGGGCGACCTCGCCTTTCCGAACGGGATGGCGTTCGACGGCGAGACCGGCCGCTGGCACGGCACCCCTTGGAGGCCCGGCCGATACTGGGTCCAGGTCTGGGTGAACCGCGGACCGGGAACGCTCGCCGGCTACCGGGACTTCGTGTGGGAGGTGACGGGCGACGAACTTCCCGGCCAGGCGTGGGAGGCCCGCGCCACGGCAGACGACCAGAACGTCGAACTCGCCCGGCTGTCCGGCTGGCACCCGGGCTTCGTGCGGGAGCTGACGGCTCGCTTCCAACGGCGGGGCGTGAAGGCGATCGTCGTCGAGGAGAGCGACGACCGGCGGCTCGTCCTCGTGGACGCCGCCGACCGCGGCGCGGGTCGCCGGTGCCTGGAGTCGGTCGTCGCCCGCCACCGCGGACTCGTGGACCGGGTCGAGTACGCCTCGGCGGTCGAGGGGGGTCAGCCGTCCGGTCCCGGCAGCCCGCCGGCCGACGACTCGAAGTAGCGTCGCCGCCGGGTCGTCGTCTCGTCGCCCGGCGCTTGGGCCGCTCGGAGGTCCTCGACGTTCGCCGCACAGGCCCGGCAGCCGACCACGTTGAGGTGGAAGTCGACGTAGGCCGCCCGATCCGGGTCGAGCGCGCCGAGCAGGTAGCTGCCCAGTTCGGAACGGCTGGGGCAGCTCACGCGTCGGCTCCGCCAGATCTCGCCCACCGTGTGGCCGCCGGTCTCCCGCCGCTGCAGCAGCCCGGCCAGCCGGGCGCGGAGCCCGTCCGAGTCCCGGAGCCGT